>CAYQWR010000081.1:0-11312 GCA_964421235.1 uncultured Thiohalomonas sp.
ACCGTCGCTTTCAACCGCTCAGCCACCTCTCCGGAGGCGCTAAGGATACCCCAAGCGCATCGTTGTTTTCCAGCACGCGGCCTGCTTTCCTGGTTATCCGACGCCTGGATTGTCGTCGCCGATGGCGACAATTTTCACCGGCGGATATGCCCGGCCATATCCGCTTCAGATCGGACTGCTGGTGAATTGGCGAGACCGACTGCATTCCGGCTACCGAGCTGCGCATTTCCGATCTGTTTCGTCGATCATCGGGGCCTTCAGCAGAGGCGAATAGCCCCTGCCCCTGTCGCCATCAGCGATGCAACTGGTAGCGGCGAATCGCCTGGTCCTGCTGTTCCAATGTGGCGGAAAACTGATGGCTGCCGTCGCCCCGCGCGACAAAATAGAGCGCGTCGCCGGCAGCCGGATGCAACGCGGCATGAATGCTTGCCCGGCCGGGCATGGCAATCGGTGTTGGCGGCAGACCTTTGCGCGTATAGGTGTTGTAGGGCGTATCCCTTTCCAAATCGCGTTTGCGCAGGTTGCCGTCGAACGCGAGACCCAAACCGTAGATAACCGACGGATCCGTCTGCAGCCGCATTCTCTTTTGCAGGCGCCGCACGAAGACACCGGCGATTTTCGCCCGTTCGTCGGGACGTCCCGTCTCCTTTTCGATAATGGAGGCCAGCGTCAACGCCTGATCGGGCGTCTGCAACGGCAGACCCGTCGCACGCTGTGCCCATTCCTCTGCCAACACCGTATTCATCCGCTGATAGGCGCGGCGTAAAAACTCGACATCCGTGAGACCGCGAGGAAACTTGTAGGTGTCGGGGAAGAAGTGCCCTTCCGGAAACACGCCCGGCGCCCCGATCCTGGCCATGATGGCGGCATCGCTGACGCCGTCGAGCGTGTGCCGCAGGTTGGGATTGGCGCGAATGGTGGCCATCACCTGGCGAAAGGTCCACCCCTCAACCAGGGTCAACGAATATTCGATTACTTTTCCCTGCACGATGCGGGTCAGCAGCTGTTCCGGCGTCATTCCCGGTTCGATACGGTATTCACCGGCACGGATATCGTGGCTGACGCCCTTTAGGCGCGCCATCCAGACGAAATATCGCACATTGGCGATGATATGGCTCCGGTGCAGCTGTTGCGCCAGCATCTTCAGCGAGGTGCCGGGTGCCACGTCGACAGTCAGGCCGGCCGGCGGAACCGTTAACGGCGAACTGACATAGGCCTGATAGCCGAATCCAAACCAGCCGATGGCGAGGCTCGCGACCAGCACCAACACACCCCACAGCCGAAACAGACGTTCATGCATTCCTTTATCCCTCGGCAAGCGCAACGGCTTGCATCAGGCGCCCGGTGGTGGCGCCCAACGGGTATTCGCGATGACCGAAGCGGCGTATCGGCCAAATGCCGATGATGCTGTTACACAGAAACGCCTCTTCGCCTTGCTGCAAATCATTCAGTTGCAGGCGCTTAATCTCACAATTCATCCCCAGCTGTTCCGCCAACTCCAGTATGTGGGTACGCATCACGCCGGCAACGCCGCAGCGTTCCAGCGCCGGCGTCAATAACCACCCGTCACGCACGATAAACAGGTTGCTCATGGTGCCTTCCACCAGGCAATTGTCGCTATCGAGCATGATCCCTTCGGCGATGGCAGGATCATCCCATTCACTGCGAGCCAGCACCTGTTCCAGGCGATTCAAATGCTTGATCCCGGCGAGCGCCGGATTTATTCCGAGCCGTGTGTCGCACACGCGTACTTCGACGCCACTGGTCGCCCGGTCGGCAGCGAATTCGGGCCAGGGATGGGATGAGACGATGCGGCGCGGTTGAGCGTCGACGAGGGGGCGATAGCCGCGTCCGCCGGAGCCGCGGGTAATGATGATCTTGACGACGGCGCGTTCCGTCGTGGAACAGAGTCGTTGTGCCTCGGCATAGAGCGTATCGGCGGCCGGGAACCGAATCCCCAGACGAACGCATCCCTCTTGCAGACGGGCCATGTGATGACGCCATAAACGGGGCGAACCATGCACCACCGCAATCGTTTCGAACAGGCCGTCACCGTATTGCAGTCCGCGGTCATCGGCCGCAACACTCGTGGTTTCCTTACCGTCGATCAGCATCCGCATAGGCTTACGCACAGGGTGCAAGAGACAGGATAGAGTGATCTTAGCAGTTATATCCGCCGGGACTGGACCCGATGATACGGGTCCAGTCTCCTATTAGACTTTCGCGAAGACCAAAGTGCCGTTGGTGCCGCCGAATCCGAACGAATTGGAGAGTGCCACATCGATCTTCATCTCCTGCGCCGTATTCGGCACGTAATTCAGATCGCACTCCGGATCCGGGGTGGTCAGGTTGATGGTAGGCGGGGCCACTTGATTGTGGATTGCCAATGCCGTGAAGATCGCCTCGATGCCGCCGGCCGCGCCCAGCAAGTGGCCGGTCATCGATTTGGTGGAACTCATCGCCAGCTTGTAGGCATGGTCGCCAAAGGCCGCTTTGGCGGCATCGGTTTCCGCCTTGTCGCCGGCCGGGGTCGAGGTACCGTGGGCATTGATGTAATCCACCTGCTCCGGATTGATGCCGGCGTTACGGAGCGCACTCTTCATGCAACGCATGGCACCTTCGCCGCCGGCTGCCGGCAGTGTCATGTGATAGGCGTCGCCGCTCATGCCGTAACCGATAACCTCGGCGTAGATCTTCGCGCCGCGCTTCTTGGCGTACTCATACTCTTCCAGCACCACCACGCCGGCACCGTCGGCCAGCACGAAACCATCGCGCTCCTTATCCCAGGGGCGACTCGCGCCGGCCGGGTCATCGTTACGCCCGGACAGCGCACGCGCGGAGCAGAAACCGCCCAGGCCCATCGGCGAGGTGGCCATTTCCGCGCCACCGGCGACCATCACGTCGGCATCGCCGTACTCGATGATACGCGCGGCGTCGCCGACGCTGTGGGTACCCGTGGCGCAGGCGGTGACCAGCGCGATGTTCGGTCCCTTCAATCCGTGCATGATCGACACATGCCCGGAAATCATGTTGATGATGTTGCTGGGCACGAAGAAAGGGGAAATCTTGCGCGGACCACCATCCATATAGGCGCTGTGGCCCCGCTCGATGCCGGGGAGTCCGCCGATACCGGAACCAATGGCAACCCCGATACGCTCGGAGTTTTCCTCATTAATGGTTAGACCGGAATCCTCAATAGCTTCCTTGGCCGCCGCGATGCCGTAATGGATGAAGGGATCCATTTTTTTGGCTTCTTTCGGCGACAGGTAACTCTCAACGTTGAAGCCTTTTACCGAACCGCCGAAGCGGGTCGAAAATGACGACACGTCAAAATGGGTGATGGGAGCGATGCCGCTTTTGCCGGCGAGGATGTTCTCCCAGGATTCCTTTACGTTCAGACCTACGGGCGAAACCATGCCCAGGCCCGTGATGACAACGCGCCGTTTAGTCAAGGGACAGCCCTCTTAACACTCGAAAGATATCATGCTGTTAAAACAAAAGGCCGCGCCCACCTGCGTGGAACGACGGCCTTGCATTATGCGATGCTGACTAGCCGGCCATATGGGCATTGATGTAATCGATGGCCTGCTGAACCGTCGTGATCTTCTCCGCGTCTTCGTCGGGGATTTCGGTCTCGAATTCCTCTTCCAGAGCCATCACCAGTTCGACGGTGTCGAGGGAATCTGCGCCCAGATCGTCGACGAAGGAGGAGCTGATCTGCACCTCTTCTTCTTTGACACCCAACTGTTCGACAACGATCTTCTTGACGCGCTCTTCGACAGTACTCATGACGGATATATCCTCCAAAGATTTGATGACGGCGGTATTGTAGTTAAAAGCGCCGCCCTATGCCAGACAAATGATGATGCCTCCACGAGCCCGGTTACGGACCCCAAGTCATCGCCCAACGAACTGATTTACAACAAATAATCCTTATGACATGTACATGCCGCCATTGACGTGCATGGTCTCGCCCGTGATGTAGGCAGCCTCCGGCGAAGCGAGGAAGGCGACAGTCGCCGCGACCTCCTCCGGCTGTCCCAGGCGGTTGAGCGGAATCTGCTTGAGCAGCGCTTCCTTATGCTCATCCGCCAGTGTGCGGGTCATGTCGGTATCGATGAAACCGGGCGCCACGGCATTCACCGTAATGCCGCGTGCACCAACTTCGCGCGCCAGGGCCTTGGTGAAACCGAAAATTCCCGCCTTGGCCGCGGCGTAATTGGTCTGACCGGCGTTGCCCATCGCCCCGACCACGGAAGCGATGCTGATAATACGCCCCTTGCGTGCCTTGGCCATACCGCGCAGGCAGGCCTTGGACATGCGGTAAACGGACTTGAGGTTGGTATCCATAATAGCGTCCCACTCCTCGTCCTTCATCCGCATCAACAGATTGTCGCGCGTAATGCCTGCATTATTGACCAAAATGGTCGGGACACCGAACGCCTTCTGTACGGCATCGAGCACGCCGTCGATGCTCTCCTGTTCCGTCACGTTGAGCGCGATCCCTTTGCCTTTGATCCCCGCAACCGCAAGGTATTCCGATATCTTATCCGCGCCGGCGTCTGAGGTGGCCGTACCGATCACCGTGGCGCCGCGCGCGCCCAGTGCCAAGGCAATGGCCTTGCCGATACCGCGGCTGGCGCCGGTGACGATGGCGATTTCATCTTTCAGGGACATGCCTATCTCCTCAGCTCAGGGCCGCCAGCGCCTCGTCCAGGCCGGCGGAATCAAACAGTGCAAACGCCTTCATCTCTTTGGCAATACGCTTGTTCAGACCAATCAATACCTTGCCCGGGCCGCACTCGACCAGACCGTCGACGCCCTCCGCCGCCATCTTGCCGATGATCTCGACCCAGCGCACCGGGCTGTAGAGCTGCCGCGCCAGGGCGGCGCGAATCGCGTCGGGCTCGGTGGCGGCGATCACGTCGACATTGTTGATCACCGGGATGGTCGGGGACTGCACCGCGATCGCAGCGAGCCGTTCCGCCAGGCGCTCGGCCGCGGGCCGCATCAGCTGGCAGTGCGACGGTACGCTGACCGGCAGCAACACCGCACGCTTCGCGCCCATCGCCTTCGCCGCCTCCACGGCACGCTCGACTGCCGCCACTTGCCCGGCGATTACCACCTGGCCGGGCGAGTTGAAGTTGACCGCGGAGACCACCTCGCCCTGGGCCGCAGCGGCGCAGGCAGCGACCACCTGCGCGTCCTGCAGCCCCAGGATGGCCGCCATCGCGCCGCTGCCGGCCGGGACCGCTTCCTGCATCAGCCGACCGCGCTCCGCCACCAGGCTCACGGCGTCGCGAAAGGCGATCGCGCCGGCGCACACCAGTGCCGTGTACTCGCCCAGGCTGTGACCCGCCATCATGGCGGGGACCGCGCCGCCCTTGTGCTGCCACGCGCGCCAGGCGGCGACGCCGGCGCAAAGCATGGCCGGCTGGGTGACGTCGGTCCTGTTCAACTCCTCGGCGGGACCGTCCTGGGTCAGCTGCCACAGGTCGTACCCGAGCAGTGATGAGGCCTCGGCGAAAGTATCGCGTACCACCGGGACGGCGGCGCCAAGCTCCGCGAGCATCCCCACCGCCTGCGAGCCCTGGCCGGGAAAAACAAAGGCTAATGACATCGAAAACCCCTTGTACGCTTTACGTCGGGAAAAGGCGCCGTGTCATACCCGGCCGCCTCGCGGCCGCCGTGGGTCGACGCACTCCCGGCAAATTCAATCAGTAACGGATGAGGGCCGAGCCCCAGGTAAAACCACCGCCGAATGCCTCCAGCAGCAGCACGTCGTCGCGCTGAATACGTCCGTCGCGCACCGCCGTGTTCAACGCCAACGGAACCGAGGCCGCCGAGGTGTTGCCGTGTTCCGCCACGGTCATCACCACACGCTCCATCGGCATCTTCAGCTTCTTGGCGGTGGCGGCGATGATGCGGGTATTGGCTTGGTGCGGGACCAGCCAATCCACATCGCTTTTCTTCATGTTATTCGCTTCGAGGGTCTCGTCGACGATGCGCCCAAGGGTGTTGACCGCCATCTTGAAGACCTCGTTGCCGCTCATGGATACATACGGCCCCGCCTCGCCCCTGAGCCCTTCGGAGACGCCGCCATTGGTCGTCAGCAAGGCTTCGTAGCGACCGTCGGCGTGCAGGTGGGTCGAAAGAATGCCCGGCTCCTCGCTGGCCTCCAATACCACTGCGCCGGCACCGTCGCCGAACAGGATACAGGTGCCGCGATCGGTCCAGTCGACGACGCGCGACATGGTCTCCGCTCCGAGCACCAGCGCATAGCGGGTGGTACCGGTGCGGATGAACTTGTCCGCAATACTCAGGGCATAGATGAAGCCGGTGCAGACGGCCTGTACGTCGAAGGCGGGACAGCCGTGAATGTCGAGGCGTTGTTGCAGCAGGCAGGCGGTGCTGGGAAAGACGCGATCCGGTGTGGTGGTCGCGACCACGATCAGGCCGATATCGTCCTTGTCGATGCCGGCGGCGTCCAGCGCCTGCCGTGCCGCCTGCTCCGCCAAGTCGCAGGTGGTCTCGCCGGGAGCCGCGATGTGGCGCTCCTTGATGCCGGTACGCTCGACAATCCATTGGTCGGAGGTCTCGACCATCTGTTCCAGGTCGTAGTTGGTCAATACCTTTTCCGGCAGATAGCCGCCGGTGCCGATAATGCGTGAATAATTCAAACTGCATGCCTCTGCTGGCTGAGCATCGATTCAAGCCGCGAGCTGATCCGCTCCGGCACCGACTTTTCCACTTCGAGATAGGCAATCTTAATCGCGTTGGCGAGGGCCAGCGCATCCGCGCCGCCATGGCTCTTGACCACGATGCCGCGCAAACCGAGCAGGCTGGCGCCGTTGTAGCGCCGCGGATCGATGCGCCGGCGCAAGCTCTTCAGCACCGGCAGGGCCACCACCGCGGCCATGCGGGTGAACAGGTTGCGCGTGAAGGCTTCCTTCATGAAGTGGGAGATCATCTTGGCCACGCCCTCGGTGGTCTTGAGCATCACGTTGCCGTTGAAGCCGTCGCAGACCACCACGTCCGTGCCACCCTTGAACACCCCGTCGCCCTCGACGTAGCCGACGTAGTTGAAACTGCCGTCCTGCAGCAGCTTGTGCGCCTCCTTGACCACCTCGTTGCCCTTGATCTCCTCTTCGCCGATGTTGAGCAGGCCGACCCGCGGGTTGGCGATGCCATCCACCGCGCTCGCCAGCACCGAGCCCATCACCGCGAATTGAAACAGCTGTGCCGGGGTGCAGTCGACGTTGGCGCCGAGGTCGAGAATGTGGTTGTGGCCTTCGATGGAGGGAATGCTGGTGCAGATCGCCGGACGGTCGATACCCGGCAGGGTTTTCAACACGAAGCGCGCGGTGGCCATCAGCGCGCCGGTATTGCCGGCGCTGATACAGGCCTGGGCTTCGCCACTCTTGACCAGATCGATGGCCACGCGCATGGAAGAGTCTTTCTTGCTGCGCAGCGCTGACGACGGCAATTCGTCCATGCCCACCACCTGGCTGGCATGATGGATGTGCAGGCGTTCCGCCGCTGCGCCGTGGTGACGCTGTAACTCCGTTTCCAGCACCGTCTGAACGCCGACCAGGATGATGCGAAGTTGCGCATGCTCCCGCAGAGCGGCCAGGGCGGCAGGGACGGCGACGCTGGGGCCGTGATCCCCCCCCATCGCATCGAGCGCAATCGTTGTCGGGAGCGACGTCATGGGTGGCTAACCGGCGAGCAATTTATGCGGGCGATAACAAACGAAGGCGGCCTCAGCCCACCGGCTGCCTTGGCAGTCGGTGCGCGAGGCCGCCCTGTATCGGAGGCGTTCAGTGCTCAGTCGCCCTTGACGTTCAGCACTTTGCGGCCGCGATAGTAACCATCGGGGCTGATGTGGTGACGCAAGTGGGTCTCGCCGGTGGTCGGCTCGATCGACAGCGAATTCGCGCTCAGCGCGTCGTGGGAACGGCGCATGTCGCGCTTGGAACGGGTTTTACGATTCTGCTGAACAGCCATGGTGTTTCCTCGTCAAAGTCGCTAACTAACTTACTGGTTTTTCAATTCGGCCAGGATAGCAAATGGGTTTGCCCTGTCCCTGTCCGTATCGCCCGTCTCTTCTCTGCTCTCCGACGCCGCAGGCGCGCATCGTTCGTCGCTGTGCCGCGGCACCAGCGGCAGGGAAAGAATCAATTCATCCTCGATCAAGTCGCGCAGGAACAAGGGTTCCCCTGCGAACAGCAGCGGCTCATACTGGCTGGGCAACCGCTCCGCCCCTGCCTCGCTGCCGACCACGCCGAGCCGACGCACCGTATCGATGGAATAGGCCATCGGTTCGAGGCAACGCTGACAGATGAGTGTCACCGTAGCCAGCAGGCGCAGATTCACCGCCGCGCGGCCTTCCTTGTCGACACCGAACACCATGTCGACCTCGGCCTCGCCGGCCTCGGACTGCAGCGCCGGCACCAAACGCGTCATCGCTGCGAGCGTCATATGGCCGTGCAAATGGGCGCCGGTTTTGGCCAAGCGCACAGGGTCAATATGAAGAGGCAGCCGCTCGTCCGACATAAGCGGCGCATAATACTCGGAAAATCCACATTGTGTCAAAAGGAAAATACTGGGAAAATCCTTCTGATTCCGTAGCTTCCGGCCGCCGCCGGCCAATTTTGGCTTGACAAGACCGGGGGAATTCCGTAGATAGCATGGGGCAGAAAAAACGGCATATGACCCTATGCCGTTTTTTTTGCCTTTTAAATCCCTAAGCCACAGGCGAGAGCCGCTCGTGATAAAGAAGATCCTGATTGCCAATCGGGGCGAAATCGCCGTCCGCATCGTGCGCGCCTGCGCCGAGATGGGGATCCGCTCGGTCGCCGTCTACGCCGAAGCGGATCGTCACGCCCTGCATGTCAAAAAGGCCGACGAGGCCTACAGTCTCGGGCCGGATACCGTCGCCGGTTATCTGAATGCCCACCGCCTGGTGAATCTGGCGGTCGCGACCGGCTGTGATGCCCTCCACCCCGGCTACGGCTTTCTCTCCGAAAATGCCGAGCTGGCCGAGATCTGCGTCCGCCGCGATATCCTCTTCATCGGTCCCGATGCCGACGTCATCCGCCGCATGGGCGACAAGACCGCCGCCCGCGAGGCGATGATCGCAGCCGGCGTACCGGTCACCCCGGGTTCGGATGGTAACGTAGCGGATCTGGAGGAAGCTGTGACGGTGGCCAAGAAATTGAGCTATCCGGTCATGCTCAAAGCCACTTCCGGCGGCGGCGGCCGCGGTATTCGCCGTTGCGACGACGAGCAAGAGCTGCGCCGCAACTACCAGCGGGTCGTCTCCGAAGCGACCAAGGCCTTCGGCAACGCCGAGGTGTTCCTGGAAAAGTGCATCGTCAACCCGCGCCATATCGAGTTCCAGATCCTCGCCGATGCCCACGGCAACGTCATCCACCTGAACGAGCGCGACTGCTCCATTCAGCGCCGACACCAAAAGCTGGTCGAAATCGCACCGTCGCCGCAGCTGACGCAGGAGCAGCGCGACCACATGGGCGACCTGGCGGTGAAGGCGGCGCGCGCCGTCGGCTATCGCAATGCGGGTACCGTGGAATTCCTGGTCGACGGCGACGACAACATCTACTTCATGGAGATGAACACGCGTCTGCAGGTGGAGCACCCGATCACCGAGGAGATCACCGGGGTCGATATCGTGCAGGAGCAGATCCGCATCGCCGCCGGCCTGCCCCTGCGTTATTCCGACCGGCCTATGCGCCCGCGCGGCTACGCCATCGAATTCCGTATCAACGCCGAGGATCCGAAGAACGGCTTCCTGCCCAGCTTCGGCAAGGTGACCCGCTATTTCGCCCCCGGCGGTCCCGGCGTGCGTACCGACGGCGCGCTCTATACCGGTTATGAGATCCCGCCCTATTACGATTCGATGTGCGTCAAGCTCATCGTCTGGGCACCGGATTGGGAGTCGCTGCTCAACCGCGCCGGCCGCGCCCTGCGCGACATCGCCGTCTACGGCGTGAAGACGACCATCCCCTATTACCAGGAAATCCTGAAAAACGAGGAATTCCGCAGCGGACGCTTCAACACCGGCTTCGTCGACGCCCATCCGGAGCTGGTGAACTACTCGATCAAGCGGCCGCAACGGGAAATCGCCGCCGCCATCGCCGCCTCCATCGTCGCCTCGATGGGACTGTAAGCGGCGACCCGATGTCCGAGAATCCAAGGTACAGGAACTGACACAATGCCCAAGGTACATATCACCGAAACCGTATTGCGCGACGGCCACCAGTCGTTGATCGCCACCCGCATGCGGACCGAGGACATGCTGCCCATCTGCGACAAGCTCGACAAGGTCGGCTTCTGGTCGCTGGAAGTCTGGGGCGGAGCCACCTTCGACGCCTGCCTGCGATTCCTCAAGGAGGACCCGTGGGAGCGCCTGCGCAAACTGCGCCAGGCGCTACCGAACACCCGGTTGCAGATGCTGCTGCGCGGCCAGAATCTGCTCGGTTACCGCCACTACTCCGACGATGTGGTCGAGGCGTTCGTGGAGCGTGCCGCCGCCAACGGCGTCGACGTATTCCGTGTCTTCGACGCCCTCAACGATACCCGCAACCTGCGCACCGCCATCGACGCGGTGAAGAAGAACGGCAAACACGCACAGGGGGCGATCAGCTACACCACCAGCCCGGTGCACGGCATTCCGCAGTTCGTGGCCATGGCCCGGGAGATGGAGGCCATGGGCTGCGACAGCATTGCGATCAAGGACATGGCCGGCCTGCTCACGCCGACGGCGACCGCACAGTTGGTCGATGCCCTGGTCGGCGGCCTCAAGGTGCCGGTGGCGATACACGGCCACGCCACCGCCGGCCTGGCCAGCATGTGTCAGATCAAGGCCATCGAGCACGGCGCCGTACACATCGACACCGCCATCTCCGCCTTCGCCGGCGGCACCTCGCATCCGCCCACCGAATCGATGGTGGCGGCGCTGCGCGGCAGCGAATACGACACCGGATTGGACCTGCCGCTGTTGCAGGAGATCGGTTTCTATTTCCATGAGGTGCGCAAGAAGTATCACCAGTACGAGAGCGAGTACACCGGCATCGATACCCGCGTCCAGGTGAATCAGGTGCCCGGCGGCATGATCTCCAATCTCTCCAACCAGCTGCGCGAACAGGGCGCGCTGGGCCGCATGAACGAAGTGTTGGCCGAGATCCCGCGGGTGCGCGAAGACCTCGGCTACCCGCCGCTGGTCACGCCGACCTCGCAGATCGTCGGCACCCAGGCGGTGCTCAACGTCCTCACCGGCGCGCGCTACAAGA
>CAYQWR010000082.1:0-11269 GCA_964421235.1 uncultured Thiohalomonas sp.
GGACACCCGCGGCATGATCCGCCAGCACCAGTTCGAGAAGGTGGAGCTGGTGCAGGTGGTCCGGGCGGAGGAGTCGTGGCAGGCGCTGGAGCAGCTGACCGGCCACGCCGAAGAGGTATTGAAGCGGCTGGAGCTGCCGTACCGGGTGATGGCGCTGTGCGCCGGCGACATGGGCTTTTCCGCCGCCAAGACCTACGACCTCGAAGTGTGGCTGCCGGGACAGAACAAGTATCGCGAGATCTCCTCGTGCTCCAATTTCCAGGATTTCCAGGCGCGGCGCATGCAGGCGCGCTGGCGCAACCCGGAGACCAGGAAACCGGAGCTGGTCCATACCCTCAACGGTTCCGGCCTTGCCGTGGGCCGCGCCCTGGTGGCGGTGATGGAAAATTACCAGCAGGCCGACGGGTCAATTGCCGTACCTGCCGCATTGCAGCCATACATGGGCGGCATGACCTCCATCACGACGCGCTGATTGCGGGCGGACTACACTGTGTCATCGGTCAAAGCGAGTGGAGTAAACGGGTGATGGCGAAGCGACACGGGGGTTGGTGGGTGGTCTTGCTGCTGGGGGTGCTGTACGGTCTACCCGCGCAGGCGGCCCTGGTGCAGGACGTGAAAACCGATGCCAAGACACTGGGACAGCAGATCGCCGGCGACGCCAAGGGGCTCGCGGCGGATACCCGGCACGAGTCCAAGGGCACGTGGCAGCGCTTCAGCGACAAGGTTAAAGAGAGCTGGGGTGGATTGTCGCAGGGCATCGCACACACCTGGCACGGTTTCTGGGGCGACGCCAAAACGTCAGGCCACCAGGCCGGCGAGGCGGCGGCAAACACCGGGCAGGAAATCAAGAAACGCACACTGGAAAGCGGTCGCGAGATCAAACAGGGTGTCGAAAAGGTGTTCAAGTAAACATCGTGCGCGCGCTGGCGACAGGAGAATGACTATGCGAGGCAGATATGGTTGGCTGGGTGCTGCGTTGTTCGTGTTGGGCCTCGTCGTCCAGCCGGTGTTGACGAACCGGGCCTGGGCGGATGATGCCGCCGTCAAGGCGCAGGACACCAAGACGCAGCCGAAAAAGAGCCTCAAGGAGGACGCAAAAGAGACCTGGAGCGGCTTCAAGAAGGGACTGAAGAAGACCGGCGAGAGCTTCAAGGATGCAGGTCACGCCATAAAGAAGGATGCCACCAACAGTTACGACAAGGCGAAAAAGGATTTATCCCACTGAGTTTCGCCGGCATAGAGCGAAAAAAGGGCGCCGCTGGCGCCCTTGCCGTTTATGCATCGCGTTCATTGTCTTTGTTGCGCCATAACCCCATATCCTGCCCGACGAGCAGTACGCTCATCCCCGCTCCGGGGCTAGGTTGTCGGACGGGTTCCGGGTAAACTAGGCGGCCCTTTTGGCCCCCGTGGCCACCAGCATGAGTTGTTGATTCGATGGATTTATTGCCGATTTTCGTGAATATACGTGGTCGCCGCGCCCTGGTGGTGGGCGGCGGCGAGGTGGCCGTGCGCAAGGCGGGGCTGCTGCATGAGGCCGGTGCGGAGGTGTTGGTGGTGAGTCCCCAACTGGTTCCCGCACTGCAGTCGCTGATGGACGACGCCGTGTATCAGTACCGCTGCGGTACCTTCGTGCCGCAGGACCTGGAAGGGGTGGCGTTGGTGATTGCGGCCACCGACGATGGCGCGGTCAACCGCGAAGTGTCGGAGCTGGCGCAGGCGCGCAATATCCCGGTCAACGTGGTGGACAATCCCGAGCTGTGCAGCTTCGTGATGCCGTCGATCATCGATCGCTCGCCGGTGCAGATTGCCGTCTCCACCGGCGGCGCCTCGCCGGTGCTGGCACGCCTGCTGCGCGCCAAGCTGGAGTCGGCGATCCCGGCTGCCTACGGCCGCTTGGCGCAGCTGGTCGAAAGCTTTCGCGATCAGGTGAAGATGCGTTTTGGCGACGTCAATGCGCGGCGCAATTTTTGGGAAAACATATTGCAGGGCGAGGTCGCCGAACTGGTCTTCGCCGGCAAGGAAGAGCAGGCGCGCGACGCCCTTGAGGCCGCCGTGGCCAAGGGTGACGATGCGCCGGTGGGCGAGGTCTATCTGGTGGGCGGCGGCCCCGGCGATCCCGACCTGCTCACCTTCCGTGCGCTGCGACTGATGCAGCAGGCCGATGTGGTGGTCCATGACCGCCTGGTCTCCAAGCAGGTACTCGATCTGTGCCGGCGCGACGCCGAGCGTATCTATGTAGGCAAGGAGCGGGACAACCATGCGCTGCCGCAGGACGATATCAACATGCTGCTGGTACGGCTGGCGAAGGAAGGCAAGCGCGTCTGCCGGCTGAAGGGGGGCGACCCGTTCATCTTCGGCCGCGGCGGCGAGGAGATCGAGACGCTGGCGGCGGAGGGGGTCAACTTCCAGGTGGTGCCCGGCATCACCGCGGCCATCGGCATGTCGTCCTATGCCGGCATCCCGCTGACCCACCGCGACTACTCGCAGGCGGTGACCTTCGTCACCGGCCACCTCAAGGACGGCACCATGAACCTCAACTGGAACGCGCTGGCGCAGCCGAACCAAACCGTGGTGTTCTACATGGGGCTAAAGGGGCTGGCGGTGATCTGCGAGCAGATGATCAAGCATGGCCGCTCGCCCGATACGCCGATGGCGCTGGTGCAGCAGGCGACCACGCCGCGGCAGAAGGAGTTCATCGGCACCCTCGGCACCATGGCGCGGATGATCGAAAAGGAAGAGATCAAACCGCCGACCCTGATCGTGGTGGGCGAGGTGGTACGCCTGCACAAGCAGTTCAGCTGGTTCGAGCCGCACAGCTATTACGGGGAGAAATAGTTCCCGGTGGCGAAAGACATCAACCACGGGGGACACGGGGATAATCAGGGCAATGCTGCTGCGTAGTCCGCCCACCGTGGCTGATTCATTGCCTTGAACCCGGAACGGCCTTATGCCGGTTTGCGTTGTTCCGGGCGCAGTTTGGTGGTGAAGTACTCCTCGGCCAAATCCTCGTCTACCGGCGCGTCGTTGCCGTCGATCATCGGCTGCTCGTACTCGAACCAGCCGCGCATGCCGGTCTTGAGCGAGTAGACGTGTTTGAAACCCATGCGTTGCAGGGTGTGGGCGGCAAGGACACTGCGGTAACCGGAGCGGCAGATGACGACGATTTCCCGCTCGCGGCCAGCGGCGAGTTCAGGAACCGTTTCGTCGTATTCCCATTCGCAGGCCGACTCCAGTACGCCGCGCGGGACATTGAGCGCGCCATCGATGTGCATGGCGTCGAACTCGTAGGGTTCGCGTACGTCCAACACCAGCAGGTCGGGGGTTGCCGGCAGTTTCTCGGCCAAATCCCAGGGAAACAGCTCATTTACCTCGGACAGGCATTCGGCGATCAAATCGGTGTAATGCTTCATAGTGAAAAGGCCCTACACAAGGTGAGGTCACTTGTAGCTCGGCTCGGCAAGGGCTGAATATTACTTGCTTTGACCGGCGGACTCAAAGTTTGCGCCGAAGGGCGTTAAAATAGCGGCAAGCAATAGCGGAGAACATGACTCATGGCCGTGGAAAAATTCATACCGATAGTGGACGAACAACAGGCGGCGGCCGAGCCGGTCGATGAGCGTCTGGCTGCGTTCACCAGCCCCTGCGAAGGCAACGAGCCCTATGCATTGATGGTGTTGGGCGACAGCATGCTGCCGGAGTTCAGCGATGGCGACATCATCGTCATCTATCCCAACAATCCGGTGACGCACGGTTGTTACGTAGTGGCCCACCACGGCGATGAATATATCTTTCGCCAGTTCATCGTCGACCAGGAACGATACTACCTGAAGGCCCTTAACGAGGCCTATCCGCCGGTGGAAGTGCCGGGCGTCGAAGTGGTGAAGGGCGTCATTGTGCAGAAGAAGGCGCGCGGCGGCGGACGAAAATCGATCAAACGATACGAGTAGATACGGTACGGATGGTGGCAGGAAAAAGGGGCGCTATGGCGCCCCTTTTTTCTTTGCTCAATGCTGGTGGCCGCCTTCGCCGTGCACGTGGCCGTGCTCCAGCTCATCCGCGGTGGCATCGCGTACTTCCACGATGGTGACGTCGAAATTCAGCTGCTGACCGGCGAGGGGGTGGTTGGCGTCGACGGTAATCGTCTCCGGGCTAACCTCAACAACGGTCACCACTACCGTATTGCCGTCTTCCGTCATCGTGTGAAACTGCATACCCGCCTGAATCTCGTCAGGCGTTTCGAACATTTCCCGCGGCACGGCCTGCATCAGGCTGTCGTCACGCTCGCCGTAGCCTTCAGTGGGGGCAACGGAAACATTCATGGCATCGCCGGCTTTCTTTCCCTCCAGGGCATTTTCGAGACCGGGGATGATATTGCCGAGACCGTGGATATACGCGAGAGGTTCTCCGCCCTTGGAGCTGTCGATGACGTTGCCTTGGTCGTCAGTGAGGGTGTAGTCGATAGTGACCACTTTTTGGGCTGCAATAAGCATGAAAAAGATCCTTGGTTGGGAACAGTAACAGGTGACTGACGTGGCCCTGATAAAGCGTAACACCGACGCTGTGCCACGGTCCGAACCGATATTGTAGGCCGTTTCCGGCAGTGATCCAAGGAATAGAGCCTCTGTGCGGAATCGACGCGCCGGCACGCGGGGGGCGGCGCGACCCCGTCGGCGGCATCTGAACTGGGCATCCTGGCCGTAGAACGCGTCGCTCGCTTCTGTCGATGTGCTGCCGTCGCGCGGGCGTCACTTGCCGCCGAGGATGGTCAACAGCTGCTGCGCCGTCGCAAGCCGGCTGTCGATATCCGCCATGGCTTTGATGATGCGCAACCGTTCCTGGCCGTCAAGCTTGTATGTCTTGGGCTGGTTCTGGATCAGTGTGATGATCCGCATCGGGTCGATATTGGGCTGCGGGCTGAACGTAATGCGTCCGCCGCCCGGGCCAAGCTCGATCTTGCGAATTCCGAACGGCGTCGCCAGCAGCTTCAGTTCGGTGGCGCGAAACAGGTTCTTGGTCGCCTCGGGCAGCAGGCCGAAACGATCGATCATCTCCACCTGCAGATCGTGCAGCTCTTCCATGCTCTCGGCGCCGGCAATGCGTTTGTACATCACCAGTCGGGCGTGAATGTCGGGCAGGTAGTCGTCCGGGATCAGGGCCGCAATGTGCAGATCCACTTCGGTGCCGTGATCGAGCGGTCGATCCAATTCCGGTTCGCGCCCCGCCCTGAGTGCCGCCACGGCGCGTTCCAGCAGTTCGCTGTAGAGGGAGAAGCCGATCTCCTGCATCTGTCCGCTCTGTTCTTCTCCCAGCAGCTCACCGGCGCCGCGTATCTCCAGGTCATGAGTGGCGAGGGTGAAACCTGTGCCCAGTTCCTCGATGGATTCGATCGCTTCCAGTCGTTTGGCCGCATCTTCGGTCATCTGCCGCCGCGGCGGCGTGATGAGGTAGGCGTAGGCGCGGTGGTGCGAGCGGCCGACCCGGCCGCGTAGCTGGTAGAGCTGCGCCAGGCCGAAGCGATCGGCACGATTGATGATGATGGTATTGGCGCTGGGAATATCGATGCCGGTTTCGATGATGGTGGTGCAGACCAGGATATTGAAGCGCTGGTGGTAGAAATCGGACATCACCCGTTCCAATTCGCGCTCACGCATCTGGCCGTGCGCGATGTGCACCGTCGCCTCCGGCAACAATGCCGCGATATCACGCGCCATCGTGTCGATGCTATCCACGTCGTTGTGCAGGAAGTAGACCTGGCCGCCGCGCCGGATTTCGCGCAGACAGGCCTCGTGGATCAGGGTCTTGTTCCATTCGGTGACGAAGGTCTTGACCGCCAGGCGCTTCGCCGGCGGCGTCGCGATGATGGACATGTCGCGAATGTTGGACAGCGACAGGTTGAGGGTGCGCGGAATGGGGGTCGCGGTCAGCGTCAGTACGTCGACTTCGGCGCGCAGGGCCTTGAAGCGCTCCTTTTGCCGCACACCGAAGCGGTGTTCTTCGTCAATGATCACCAGCCCCAGCCGCTGCATTTTGATATTGTCCTGCAGCAGTTTATGGGTGCCGATGATGATATCGACGGTCCCTTGTGCCAACCCTTCGATGACGGTGTCCTGCTCCTTCCTGGAACGGAAACGGGACAGGCTTTCGATGCGTACCGGCCAGTCGGCGAAGCGATCGCGGAAATTCTCGTGGTGCTGCTGCGCCAGCAGTGTGGTGGGGACCAGCATCGCCACCTGTTTCCCTCCCATGACGGCAATGAACGCGGCACGCATCGCCACCTCGGTCTTGCCGAAACCCACGTCGCCGCAGATCAGCCGATCCATCGGGCGCGGGGCGGTCATGTCTTCCTGCACCGCATCGATGGCGTTCTGCTGGTCCGGCGTGGTTTCGAATGGGAAGCCGGCGCAGAAGGCGTGGTAGCCATTCAGATCGAGACGATAGGCATAGCCCTTGCGGGCGGCGCGCTGGGCGTAAATGGCCAGCAGCTCCGCCGCCACATCGCGCACTTTTTCGCTCGCCTTGCGTTTGGCCTTTTCCCAATGGCCGCTGCCCAATTTATGCAGCGGTGCCGATTCCGGCGCCGCGCCGGTGTAGCGGCTGATCAGGTGCAGCGATGCGACCGGCACATAGAGTTTGTCGCCGCCGGCGTATTCGAGCGTGAGGAATTCCTGTTCGATCTCGCTCACGGTCAGTCGCTGCATGCCGAGATAGCGCCCGACGCCGTGGTCCTCGTGCACCACCGGAGAGCCGATCTGCAGTTCGGCCAGGTTGCGGATCACCGCGTCGGAGTCGCGTGTGCGAGCCTTCCGGCGCCGGCGCTGCATCACCTGTTCGCCGTAGAGCTGCGACTCGGCGATGACCGCCAGGGCCGGTTGCTGCAGCAGCAGGCCCTGCTCCAATGGGGCGACGACGATGCCCAGCGGCGCTTCGGCGTCGAGGAACTGATGCCACGAATCGAATGCCGTGGGCCGGATGTCGTTGCCGGTCAACAGATCCAGCAGCGCCTCGCGCCGCCCGGCGGATTCGACGGCGAACAGGATACGACCGTGAAATTCGTCCACGAATCGTTTCAGGGCGGCGGTGGGATGTTCGCTGCGCACATCGAGCGTCAGGCTCGGCGGCGCCGCGCTGTCGAAGTTGACATGAGCCGCTTTCGGCTCCAGTTCGAAGCGCTGCAACTGGGTGCGCGGATAGCGGGCCAGAGCGCCCAATACCTCATCGCCGCGGATGAACACCTGGTCCGGCGGCAACAGCGGCCGCTCGATATCGTGCCGCAGCTCCTCGAAGCGCTCTTTGCACTCCTTCCAGAAACCGTCCGCAGCCTCCTCGGCGCCTTCGGTGGTGAGCACCAGGGTCTGTTGCGGCAAATAGTCGAATAGCGCGTGGGTGCGCTCGAAGAACAGCGGCAGATAGTATTCGATACCCGGCGGGACCAGGCCGTTGCTGACGTTGCGGTAGACCGGACTGCGCTGCGGATCCCCTTCGAAGGCGAGGCGATAGGACTCACGGAAGCGTTTTATCGCCTCGTCGTTGAGCGGAAATTCGCGCGCCGGAAGCAGGCGCACCGAGTCCACCTTGTCCAGGGAGCGTTGGCTCTCGGGGTCGAAAGTGCGGATGCTCTCGATCTCGTCGTCGAACAATTCGATACGGTAGGGGAGCGGGCTTCCCATGGGATAGAGATCGAACAGGGCGCCGCGGACCGTGAACTCGCCGTGTTCCATCACCTGCGACACGCAGCGGTAGCCGACGCCGTCGAGGCGCAGGCGCATCTGTTCCAGGTCCATGCGCTGACCCAGGTCGAGTACCAGGCTGTGTGCTTCCAGATATTCGCGCGGCGCCAGTCGATGCATGAGTGTCGCCACCGGCGTGATCAGAATGCCGCGGCGCAGGGTGGGCAAGCGGTACAGGGTGGCCAGCCGCTCCGAAATGATGTCCTGGTGGGGCGAGAAGGCGTCGTAGGGCAGGGTCTCCCAGTCAGGGAAGTGGATCACCGGCAACGATGCATCCTGCCCGGAGAAAAACCGCAATTCGTATTCGAGACGCGTCGCTGTGGCGGCATCGGCAGTGACGATTAGCGTTACGCCCTCATGTTCGCGGGCGGCAGAGGCAATCGCCAGTCCGTAGCTACTGCCATAGAGGCGTCCCCAGCGCAGCCGTTCGCCGGTTTGGCGGGCCATTCGGGGGTGCAGAGGGGAGAGATACGGGTCGGCCATCGGTCGGAGCGTGTAAAAAGGCGCTATTGTACATGGCGGTCGGTGGAGAATAACAACCCTTATGAACCCGCGCGTTCATCACGCGGAGCGAGCGGTCGTGGCATGCACAGGGATAACTGCGAAAGGCGCTGCGGTTTCTACTACACTCCTAGCCGGTTTCTCGCGCCCAGAGGGGCAGGACGGTGAAGCCGAGACGGCTGGGCGGCGCGCTTACTCGCTATTTGTTACAGTTGTATGGCACATTTATTGCTATGTTGTCCGCCGGTTCGGATACTATAATCTCGGTAATCACCGATTCATGCATGTGAGTAGGAGAAGGTAAATGGCACATATCGTTGTTATGGGCGCCGGTATCGGCGGTTTACCCGCGGCGTACGATTTTCGCGACGTTCTGGGTAGAGAGCATGAGATTACCGTCGTAAGCAGTTCTGATCACTTCAGCTTCACCCCCTCCAATCCTTGGGTAGCGGTCGGTTGGCGGACCCGTAAGGAAATCACCTTTCCCATGGAATCCTACTTGGCGAAGAAGGATATCAAGCTGGTCGCCCAGTCCGTTACGGAGATGAAGCCGGACGAGAATACTCTGATACTGCAGGACGGCAGCACGCTGCAGTACGATTATCTGATGATTGCGACCGGTCCGAAGCTCGCCTTCGAAGAGGTGGAAGGGCTCGGGCCGCACGGCGGCTACACCCACTCCGTGTGCACCACCGATCACGCCGAGCAGGCCTATGAAGAGTGGCAGAAGTTCGTGCAGGAGCCCGGTCCTCTCATCGTCGGTGCCGTGCAGGGCGCTTCCTGCTTCGGTCCGGCCTACGAGACGGCGCTCATCTATGCCACCGATCTGCGCAAGCGCAAGCTCCGCGACAAGGTGCCGATGACCTACGTGACCTCCGAACCCTATATCGGCCACCTGGGTCTGGGTGGCGTGGGCGACTCCAAGGGGATGCTGGAATCGGAATTCCGTCAGAACCATATCAAGTGGATCTGCAATGCCAAGGTGACCAAGATCGAGCCCGGCAAGATGTATGTGGCCGAGCACAACGATAAGGGCGAGGTGATCAAGGAGCACGAACTGCCGTTCAAGTACTCCATGATGCTGCCGGCGTTCAAGGGCGTGGATGCGGTATTGAAGGTGGGCGAGGATCTGGTGAACCCGCGCGGTTTCATCAAGGTCGACGCCTATCAGCGCAACCCGAAGTGGCACAACATCTACTCGGTCGGCGTCTGTATCGCCATTCCGCCGGTGGAGGCGACCCCGGTTCCGACCGGTACGCCGAAGACCGGTTATATGATCGAGTCGATGGTGACCGCCGCGGCCCACAACATCAAGAATGCCATCGAGGGCAAGGAGCCGGACGAAAAGGGCACCTGGAATGCGATCTGTCTGGCCGACATGGGCGACACCGGCGTGGCCTTTGTGGCGATGCCCCAGATCCCGCCCCGCAACGTCTCCTGGATGAAGAAGGGCAAGTGGGTGCACATGGCCAAAGTGGCGTTCGAGAAGTATTTCATCAACAAGATGAAGAAAGGTTCTTCCGAACCGCTGTTCGAGAAATACGTCCTGAAAGCGCTGGGCATCGAACGTCTGAAGTAACAACTCAGGTTGAGTGCGAAAAAACGGGGCCAATCGGCCCCGTTTTTTTTGTTTGTAATTGGCTGCATTATATTCATATAATGACATGACAATATGACATCTGAGCATGTCATGTCATGCAGTGACACATAATAATATCGCCGTCAGAGGGGTAAGGGGTCATGAGCTGCGACAACATCGTCAAACCATCCTGTGAACAGATCATCAACATCCTGCCGGATCCGTTTGTAGTGATCGATCGGCAATATCGCATCATTGCTGCGAACAACAACTATCGAAAACGCTACGGGTTCGATAACGGCTTGGATGACGTGGTGGGGCGTCATTGTTACGAGGTATCCCATCATCTCTCATCGCCGTGCAGCCAGCATGGCGAGCACTGCCCCTTGGAGACCGTATTCAGCACGGGTCAGGCGGCCCAGGTGATGCACGTGCATTATGACCGCGGGGGGCGGGAGGAGTACGTGCAGCTCCATTCGACGCCGTTGTTCGATGGCGACGGCAACGTGTTGTATGTCGGCGAGTATATCTTTCCGCTGACTCAGCGGAGCCAGGATGATCTCCTGATCGGCCGCTCCCGTCCGATGCTGCGCATGACGAGCCTGTTGCAGCGGGTCGCGCCGACCTCGACCACGGTGCTGCTGCTCGGCGAAAGCGGCGTCGGCAAGGAGTGCGTCGCCAAGTATTTACACGAGTACTCACCGCGGGCCGAGGGCCCCTTCGTCATCGTGGACTGCGGTACGTTGGGCGAGAATCTCATTGAAAGCGAGTTGTTCGGCCACGAAAAAGGGGCGTTTACCGGAGCGACGGTGCGCACCAAGGGGCTGTTCGAGGCGGCGCATGGCGGCACTCTCTTCATTGATGAACTGGCGGAGTTGCCGCTGGCCCTGCAGACCAAGCTGCTGCGGGTGCTGGAGACCGGCACCATTCGCCGTCTCGGCGGCACCGACTATATCAATGTCGATGTGCGTATCGTCACGGCCACCAATCGCGACCTGCAACGCATGGTGGAGCGCAGCGAGTTCCGCCAGGATCTCTATTATCGCTTGTCCGCGTTCCCGGTGCAGATCCCGCCACTGCGCGAACGCCCCGACGACATCGCGGCGCTTGCCGAATATTTCCTGTCGAACATCGAGGAGGGGGATCGTTTCATTCCGTTGGCGCCGGAGGTCATTGAGACACTGATGACCTACGACTATCCCGGCAATGTGCGTGAATTGCGTAACATTATCGAGCGCGCGGCTATCCTGGCCTATGGCGAAGACATCATGCGTCCGGAACATGTCGTGTTCGAAGGGCCGCGGCGGGAAGCCTGGGGAGGCGCGGATGGCGATGGCGAGCCGATGGCGGTATCGATGGGACGGCGTTTACTGCAGCGTCGCAACGGGCGCCTGACCGACGACGAGGTGTTGCGGGCGCTGGCGCAATGCGATGGGCATCGCGCGCGGGCCGCACAGCGGTT
>CAYQWR010000083.1:0-7332 GCA_964421235.1 uncultured Thiohalomonas sp.
TGTGCTGCGCTGTCTGCCTTAGCGGGGGCAAGATTATGACCAAACGTTGGAGTTCCCCGGCAACTGATTCGGAAGTGCCTGACCGTTTTCCCATGGCGGGGTTGGATACTCAGTCCACATCCAATCTTCTGACCGAAGAGCTGCTGCGTGCTCAATACGAGCTGTTTCTGGCGCTGAGTCAGGTGCGTGATCTTCCGGAGACTCTGAGGTTGTCTCTTGATTCGGCGTTACGGGTGGCGGCGATGGACTGCGGCGGCATCTATTTGACCGATGATGCAGGCGGTCTGCGGATCGCGCAGGTCTCCGGGCTGTCGGACGACTTCGTGGCAGCGGTCCGCTACCACCCGGCGGACGCTTCCGTCACCGCTACGGTGATGAGTGGGGTACCGGCATATCTGCGTTGTTCGGAGCCCGAACCGCTGATCGAGGCGGGGCGGCGCGAGGGGCTGCGGGCAATCGCAGTGATGCCCCTCTGCCACAACCAACGAATCATCGGCTGCCTGATCGTGGGCTCGCATGCCATGGACGAGGCGCCTTTGCACAGCCGATTGGCGTTGGAGACCATCACTTCCACCGTCGGGTTGTTTATCAGTCAGGCACAAGCCGACGAAGCATTGCGTTGCAGCGAGGCCCGTTTTCACACCACCTTCGAGCAGGCGGCCGTGGGGATCGCCCATATCGCGCCCGAGGGCCGCTGGTTAAAGGTCAATCGCAAGCTGTGCGAGATTGTCGGCTACAGTTCGGAAGAACTGCTGTCGCTGACCTTTCAGGATATCACCTACCCGGAAGACCTTTTGATCAATCTCGATTCGGTGCGCCGGCTGCTCGCCGGTGAGATAGAAACCTCGTCGAACGAGAAGCGCTATGTGCGTAAGGATGGCGGGGTCGTTTGGGTCAACCTGACGGTCACCCTCGCCTGGAAAGCGGACGGTGAGCCGGACTACTTCATAGCGGTGATCGAGGACATACACGCAAGCAAGCGCGCCACTGAGGCATTGCGGCGGTTCTCCCGCGTCATCGAACAGACCGCCAGTACCGTGGTCATTACCGATACGGACGGCCTCATCGAGTACATCAATCCGCGTTTCTCGGAAACGACCGGCTACTCGATGGACGATGTCATCGGCAGGCGACCGAACCTGCTTAAGTCAGCCTATACCTCGCCCGAGGAGTATCGCCGGTTGTGGCGCACTATCAAGGGTGGCGACGTGTGGAAGGGAGAATTCCGCAACCGCCGTAAAGATGGCTCCTTGTATTGGGAGTCCGCCATCATTTCCCCGGTACGTGACGAACACGGCGAAATTACCCACTTCGTCGGTATCAAGGACGACATTAGCGAACGCAAGCTGGGGGAAGCGGCGCTCAAGGAAAGTGAAGCGGACCTGAAGAAGGCCCAACGTATGGCCCATATCGGCAACGGCAAATGGGATCTACGTACCGGTATGACGATATGGTCGGATGAAATCTATGGGATATTCGGGCGCGCCCCGGTCCTGCCCGCCGCCAGTCATCAGGAACTTTCCCGTTATTTTACCGCAGAGAGCTGGAGACGCCTTTCCGCCGCGGTGGATAAGACACTACGAGATGGCAGGCCCTACGATCTGGACGTTGAGGTGGTACGTGTGGACGGCAGCCATCGTTGGGTCCATGCCCGCGGTGAGGCGGGACGTGATGCCGGCGGTACCATCGTCGAGTTGCGAACCATGCTGCAGGACATCACCGAGCGCAAAGTGCTGGAGCGGCAGATTATCGAGGTGAGCGCCGCAGAGCAGGAACGTATCGGCCGGGAAATACATGACGGTATCGGGCAGTTGCTCACGGCGGTGGGAATGCTGGCCAACAGCCTGGAGCGAAAACTGACGCAAGCAATACGATTGCCAGAGGCCAAGATTGCCGGTGATATGGCGCGCTACCTGCGGCAGGCAGTGGGGGAGGCGAAGTCCCTGGCAAAAGGGTTGTCGCCGATCCAGATTGCTCCGGACGGGTTGGCCGACGGGTTGGCCGCGCTGGTCCACGGGATGCGTACCTGGTCAGGCATTCGCTGCCAATTTGCAGTATCCGGCGACGGCGTTTTGTTGGATGAGAACGTTGCCGAGCATCTCTACCGAATCGCGCAGGAAGCCATCAACAATGCGAGCAAGCATGCGCATGCCACCCACATTGACGTGGCGCTGAGGAACACCGATCACGCTACCGTTCTGTCGGTGCGTGATGACGGCGTCGGGATCGCGCCGACAGCGGAAAAAACCGGCGGACTCGGCGTTCACATCATGCGCTACCGGGCAGGAATCATCGGCGCCTCCCTGTCGGTCGCAGCCGCTGCGGGCGGCGGCACACTGGTCGAATGCGTATTGCACAAAGGATGTTGATCGCATCGTTACGCATATCTGCGACAGGCCATCGCACAATTCAGAGCAGGAAATCTTGACCGCGGGGAACGCGGGCATAATCCGGCATTTGGCCTGCGTCATCCTCGACGCCACTTGGTGCATTGACGTGCCGACGCCGGTGCACTAAACGTTTGTTGTCGGTCTGCCGCATGCCGTGCGTAGATCATGCGGAGGAATATTCACCACAACGCTTCCCCACGCGTTGTGTGCAATAGGCGTTTCCAGGAGAACGATTATGGGCAAGCAAGCTCTGTTCGCCGTTCCCGTCGGTAAAATATCCCGCCGGCTGGTTGCCGCTCTGGTGGTGGGCGTCCTGCTCGGCGTACCGCTGCAGGAGCATGACGCCTTCGCCGCCGGCGTTGACCCGCAGGGCGTTCCAGTCCTGAAGAACGGTCTGGCGATGCCGTATCCGGCGCCGAAATTCTCCGGAATCTCCGCATGGCTCAACGGACCGCCGCTCACCATCGCCGAGCTGAAAGGCAAAGTGGTGCTCATCGATTTCTGGACCTACTCCTGCATCAACTGCGTACGCACGCTGCCTTATCTGAGCGACTGGTACCGCAAGTACCACCGTTTGGGGCTGATTGTCGTCGGTGTGCATTCGCCTGAGTTCGACTTTGAGAAGCGGATAGGCAACGTCAAGGCGGCGATCGCGCATTATCACATTCATTACCCGGTGGCGCTGGACAATGACATGGCGACGTGGAACAACTACCACAATCTGTATTGGCCCGCGCATTATCTTATCAACCGTGACGGCATGGTGGTGTATACGCATTTCGGCGAGGGGGAATACGCCACAACGGAAAACAACATCCGCTACCTGCTGGGGCTGAAGGGGGCTGCGCAGACAATCACCGCAGAAACGCCGACCTATATGGCCAACGAAACGCCTGAGACCTATCTCGGTTATGCCAGAGCCGAAGGCTTTGCCGGCAATGAAGCAATCAGGGCGGACGCGTCGGTCGTTTATCACTTTCCGGCGGATCTGCCGGTGGATGGCTGGGCATTGAACGGTAAGTGGACTGTGAGCGCGGAGAAGATCGTCGCGGATGCCAAGGGCGCGGCACTGCGCCTCAATTTCAACGCGCGCCGTGTGTTCCTGGTCCTCGGCACGGCTAGCGGTAAGCCGATCAAGGTGAAACTGAAGCTGAACGGGGCCGCCGTTGGAGAGAGTGCGGGCGGGGACGCGCCCGGCGGCGTCGTCGACGTCAAACGCAATACGCTGTATCGATTGATCGACCAGAAGACGCCGAAAAACGGCCTAATCGAGATCGAAACGCAAGCGCCCGGGCTGGAGGCGTACGCATTCACCTTCGGTTAGCCTCTATCGCCGACCGCAAAGGCGGAGCATCCTAAGCGCGGGTTAAAGCCCGGTTGTGTGCGGCAGGCGTCGGAGCGCCGCGGTTAGATGTAATAGGTCTTCAGCGGCGGGAAGCCGTTGAATTCGATCGAACTGTAGCTGGTGGTATAGGCCCCGGTCGAGAACCAGTAGAGGCGGTCGCCGATGGCGAGATTCAGCGGCAGCGGATACTTGAAATCTTCATACATGATGTCGGCGCTGTCACAGGTTGGGCCGGCAAGCACGGCTTCCTCCAGTTCGCCGTTCTTTTCGACATAGAGGGGAAACTTGATGGCTTCGTCCATGGTTTCGATCAGCCCGGAGAATTTGCCGACATCCAGATAGATCCAGCGATTGAGGGCGGTGCGGCTCTTGCGTGAGATCAACACCACTTCACTGACCAGGATGCCGGCGTTGGCGACCAGCGAGCGTCCCGGCTCCAGAATGATTTCCGGTAGGTCGTCGCCGAAGTCCTCGTGCAGGAAGCGGATGATCTCCTGCGCATAGGTGGCGAGGTCGTTGGTGCGCGATATGTAGTTGGCCGGGAAGCCGCCGCCCATGTTGATCATCTTCAATTCGATGCCGTCTTCTTCACGCAGGCGTTCGAAGATTACCTTGACCTTGGCAATGGCGGCATCCCAAGTGCCGATGTCCCGCTGTTGGGAGCCGACGTGGAAGGAGATGCCGTAGGGCTCAAGGCCGAGATCGCGCGCCGTGATCAGCAGGTCCATGGCGATATCGGTTTGGCAGCCGAACTTGCGCGATAGCGGCCAGTCGGCGGTTTGGGTTCCTTCAGTCAGTATCCGTACGTAGATCTTCGATCCCGGCGCTGCCTTGGCGATGTTGCGCAGATCGGCCTCCGAGTCGGTGGCGTAGAGACGCACGCCTTTGTCGTAAAAATAACGGATATCCTTGCTCTTTTTGATGGTGTTGCCGTAACTGATGCGATCGCCGGTCACGCCGAGCGATAGCACGCGATCCAGTTCGTAGATGGAGGCAATATCGAAGTTGCAGCCGCGGTCGCGCAGAATCTCCAGGATTTCGGGCGCCGGGTTGGCTTTTACCGCATAGTAGATCTTGGCGTTGCTGAATCCGGTGATGAGTTCCTCCAGCTGTCGTTTTACCGTCGCCGTATCGATCACCAGGAAGGGGGTTTCCTTCGTGTCGGCGAACGCCTTCATGCGCTGGAATGTGGGGTGTTCAAAGTAGTCTTCGATAGTGACGGACACGGCGAGTCCTTTTTGGAGGGGTGGGCATTGACGGCGCTATTTTAGGTGTCAATCGAGCGCGGTGCCAGTGGAAATTGTGCCGCTGACATGGGCGGCTGCGGCATACCGGTGAAATGCGGTAACTTTATGAAATATAGTCGATTTATTGCGACGTGGCGGGGGCGGTTGCCGCCGGGGCATCGACCGGTGGGCGGCTTGGTAGCGTAATGCGGAAGGTGGTGCCGTGACCGACCTGGCTTTGCACCTCGATCCGGCCCTGATGTTTGTTGATGATGCCGTAGGCCAGGGAAAGACCCAGCCCGGTACCTTCGCCTATCGGCTTGGTGGTGAAGAACGGGTCGAAGATCCGCGTAAGCTGCTCCGGCGGGATGCCATGGCCGGTATCGGCGATCTCGATTGCAATGCCATCGGTTGTCGGCCGGGTTCGCACGGTGATGGTGCCGCGCTCGTCGATGGACTGGGCGGCGTTTACCAATAGATTCATGAATACCTGATTCAATTGTTGCGGCAGGCATTCGATCGCTGGGATTTCGCCGAAGTCGCGAATGACCTCTGCCTTGTATTTGATTTCATTGGCGGCGATATTGAGCGTGGACTCCAGGCCGCGGTTAATGTCGGCCGATTTCCACTCTGCCTGATCGATATGGGAAAAATCCTTCAGATCCTGCACGATCTGCTTGACGCGGGTCACGCCTTCCTGGGATTCCTCCAGCAACGTAATGATGTCGTCACGCACGAATGCGTAGTCTGCGCGCTGCTTGAATTGATCGATGCCGGGGAGTGACGTGCCGCTGGTGGACGCCTCATACTGGTCGATAATCTGCAGCAAGGTCTTTACGTAGTCCTGTAGCGAATTGATGTTGGATTTGACATAGCCGATTGGATTGTTGATCTCGTGGGCAACGCCCGCGGCCAGTTGGCCAATCGACGCCATTTTTTCGGATTGCAGTAGCTGATCCTTTGTGTCCTGCAGTTTCCTGTTCAAGGCAAGCTGTTCGGCTTTTTCGCGTTCGAGCCGCACGTTGGCTTCGCGTAGCTGCGCGGTGCGCAACTCCACTTCCCGTTCGAGGCGATCGCGTGCATCGAGCAATATCTGCTCGGCGGCCTTGCGTTCGGTAATGTCCATTGCCGAGCCGATGAAACCGATAAATTCGCCATGACGCGATGGGCGCGGTATGGCGCTTTCCAGATACCAGCGGTATTCACCGTCGGCACGACGGATGCGGAACTCGTGTCGCAGTTCGCCGTGTCGGGCGAGGGCGGCCGCGAGCGCCTGCCGGTAGGGTGCCAGATCTTCCTGGTGAAGGCACTCTTGCCATGCACCCTGTTGCAATTGTTGGACGTTAAGACCGGTGATGTTCTGCCAGGTTTTGTTGAAGAAGACGCGATTATTCGACTGATCACCGATCCATATGAGCATGGGGGCGCTGTCGGCGAGTGAGCGGAATCGCAGTTCGCTTTCATGCAGTGCACCCAGCAGATTGCGCTCGGTGGCGTTGGAGCCCGCTTGCAGGCGATCGATGTCCAGAGAGACCTCGTCGTCGCGCGCGATTTCGATGGTTGCCATGAGTCGGGCCATCTCCTTGTCGACACCAAGGATGTGCTTGGCCAGCCAATCGACCAGATAGCCGAGCAGTGCGCTGTTCAACGTCGTCGAGTCGAGCGGGGCGTTCTCTGCGAGGGGGCGGATTTTGCCGGTGAAGGCGTCGTGGGCGGCCTTGTGGCTTCGGTAGTGGTTGCCTATCACCGGTCCCGCTGCACGCATCAGCTCCTCTTCGGTGCTGAAGTGGTAGAACGTATATTCGTACAGGCCCTTGAGGATGGTTCGCAGAGCGGTTTCGTCGCTACCGGTGGAAACGGCTTCATCCAGCCGGTTGATCATGCTCACCAGTCGCTTGTGTTGGTAGTCGATACTCGCCAAGCCGACGCTGTAGCTGTCGTCCCAGTTGAAGATGGTCATGGGATGGTCAATCTCAAACGTATGTTCATGTGGTCACTACTAAATAAAATAGCCCAATTCATAAAATTTTTCTTCCATTATCGCGTCGCTGCGGCCGACTGGAGGCTCCTGTCGGGCTGGAACCGGACGCGCTATTTGCACCTTTGTGAAATTTGCGTCAACGTACCAGAAAGAGCCAATAGACGCCGACGTTTACCAGCGTCAGCGGAATCCCCGCCCGGGCGAAATCGAGAAAGCCGAGGGCGATGCCGTGACGTTCGGCATTTTGTATCACGATGACATTGCTGGCGGCACCGAGCGGCAGGAGTCAAGGCAGGGAGGGTCAGGCATGCGCCTAACCCCCCAGGAGACCGTGGAGTGTTAGCCAATCGGCTTACCGTCCGGGTCGTCGGCGATGAGGACAATATCGGG
>CAYQWR010000083.1:7342-11229 GCA_964421235.1 uncultured Thiohalomonas sp.
GCTGCCGGCCGCCAGCGCGAGCAACGCGGACGGCGCCGTGGTATGCAACAGCGGCAGATAGAGCGCTACCAGCGGCACATTGGAGATGAACTGGCTCAACAGCACACTGCTCCCGAGTATGAAGGCGGGAGAGTGCAGTGCCGTGCCGCTATCGCCCAGATAACGTTGCAGAATGCCCGTGTCCCATACACTGGCCATCAGGACGAACATGGCGGCAAAGAAAACCAGTGTGCGCCAATCGATGGTACGCAGGAGAAACAGACGGCGCGGGCTGAACAACAGTATCGGCAGCATGGCGACGAGTGCGATGTGGCTGAGGCGCAGCGGAAACCGCAGCCCCAGCAACGGCATCGCGATGCGTGCCAGCAGCAGCATCAACAGCAGCCACAGCGCATAGCGCGCCAGGCGCGCAAGTGCGGCGTCGGTCGGCGCTGTTTGCCGATGTAGCAGCGGCGTGCCGTGGAACTCGCGCCGAAACAGCAGCCGCAACAGCAGGTAGGTCAGGAGCAGATTGATGAGCGTGGGGAGCAGCAACCGTGCGGCGAAGGTCACGAACGGCGCCGGCATCGGACCCCAAAGGGCGATCAGCAGATTCTGCGGATTGCCGATCGGGCTGATGACGCTGCCGGTGGTGACGGCGAAACAGAGCGTGAGCAGCAACAGGCGCGGGTTGATGCGGTGTTCCCGTGCCAGTCGCAGCGCCAGCGGCGTGCCGATGATCGCCAGGGTGTCGTTCATCAGCAGGGCGGAGGCGGCCGCGCCGCCCACCAGCAGTGTCAGCACCAGCGTGTCGCTGGAGCGGCTGTGGCCGAACAGGCGGTAGGCGAGGGCATACAGGTAGCCGCTGGCGACCAGGGCCTGGCCGATGACGAACATGCCGAACAGAAACAGCATGACGTTCCAGTCGACGGCCTGTAGCGCCCGAGGCAGCGAGATCTGTCCGCTCAACAGCACGATGCCGGCGCCGGCGCCCATCGCCTGCCAGATAGCGATGGGCCAACGTCCGATCCTGCGCAGCGCGATGGCGGCGAACACGCTCAGCAGGACCAGCAGCGGCAGGTTCACGACGACTCCCCGAATGGTGCGCCTATGATGGAGACGCCCGCGCTCGGCGCACAGGAGCGGCGCCCGGCGGGGAAACGGCTATGCGCCGCCCGACCGGTCCAGCGGTCGCAGCTGCTCGACCCACAACTGGGTGGCACCGGCGACCGCCGCCGGCATCACGATCAGGTTCAGCAACGGTATCATGGTGGCCAACAGTGTCGCGGCGCCGAAACTGAGGGCCAGCAGCGGCTTGCCGCGCAGCATGCGGCGCTGTTCGTTGAAGCGCAGACCATGGTTGCCGAGCGGATAGTCGGCATACTCCAGGGCCAGCATCCAGGCGCTGAACAGGGCCCACAACAGCGGTGCCGCGAGGTTGGCCACCGGCACCAGGAACAGCAGCAGCAGCGGCAGCGACCACAGGGCGTAGTAGCCCAGCTTGCGCAACTCGTCCCGCAACGCCTGCGGCGTTTCCCGCAGCGCTTGTCTCAGGCTGCCGCCGGGCGGCGTCGCGGCACCGGTCAACAGGCGCTCCACCGCTTCGGCGAGCAGACCGTTGAACGGCGCGCCGACGATATTGGCCAGCAATGAGAAGGTAAAGAAGATCACCACGCCCACCAGCAGCGCAAACAGCAGCCATAGCAGCCAACTGAGCCATGCCAGCCAGTGCGGCAGGGTAGGCAGCAGGCGGTCGACGAGGCCGCCGAACTCGCCCGTGGCGAACCACAACAACAGACCGAAGATGACGGTATTGATGAGCAGCGGTATCGCCACGTAGGGCCACAGCGCCGGTCTTGCTATCAAGCGCAATCCTTTTAGCAGGTAGGCGGGGCCGAGCAGGGGGTGTCGCCACATGTGGAATAGTGTCCGTCGTCGTGATGGATGAATAAAACTAACACGCTGTCGGTGCAGATGCACCGGCCGCAGTTGCGTTGATGGCGCGTGCGGCGAGCAGTGCCGCGCCGTAAGCCGCTGCGGTGTGCGGCGACGGCGCCAAGGGTACACCGAGCAGGCGCGCGCGTATCGTGCTCCAGGCGACATTTTCGGCGCCGCCGCCGACGGTGCGCACGCTGGTCGGCCAAGGTGCTCCCAGCGCCGCGAGGCGGCGGTAGCCGTCGCGCTCGATGCGGGCGATCCCCTCCAGCAAGCCCTGGAAAAAAACCGCGTCATCTTCCGGACGGGGCGATAGCCGCGGCTGCAAGCGCGGGTCGTTGACGGGAAAGCGTTCCCCCGGCGCCGGCAGCGGATAGTAGTCGAGGCCGGTGTCGCGCTCCGGCTGCAGCCGCTCGCTCAAGTCCGCCATGGCGGCGTCGCTGAAATAGTGGCGCAACACGGCGCCGCCGCTGTTGGAACCGCCGCCAACCAGCCAGTGACTGCCGAGCGGCTGGCTGTAGACGCCGTATTCCGGCGCCGACACCGGCAGATCGCTGATGACCTTCAGCACCAGGGTGGAGCCCAGCGAGGTCACCGCATCGCCGGGGTTATGCGCCCCGGTGGCGATGAAGGCGGCGGTGCTGTCGGTGGTGCCGGCCACCACCAGCGTGCTGCTGCACAGGCCGTAGCGTTGCGCGATGGCGGCTGAGACGACGCCGAGCGCCGTGCCGGGTTTTACCACATCCGGCAGCAGGCGACGCGCCACTCCCAGCCGATCCAGCCATAGCGGCCAGTTGTGGCGGAGCGGATCGTAGCCCAGCTTGAGCATGTTGTTGGCGTCGCTGGCGCAGTCCCTGCCCAGTAATTGGCGGTTGATGACGTCGGTCTGGCTCAGTACCCGTGCCGCGCCGTCGGCCTGTCCGTGACGGAGCAGCCACAGCAGCTTGGCCAGCCCGGAGGCGGTGCCGTGGGCGGCCGATTCCCGCGGTGCCACGGCTGCGATTGCGGCGGCCTCGGCCCGGGCGCGGTTGTCGTTGTACATCAGCGCCGGTGTGAGCGGCGCACCGGCCGAGTCGGCCAGCAAAACGGTACCCGAGGTGCCGTCGACGGCGATGGCGGCGATGCGCCGGGGCGGTACCTGCCGGAGCAGGGCGGCGAGCAGGCGGTCGAGGGCCTCCAGCCAGAGTGCCGGCGCCTGCTCCACCCTCGCGCCGTCACGCCGCGGCGGCGGCAGCGGTATGGCGGCCTCTGCCTGGACGGTGCCGCCGCCGTCGATCGCCACGGCGCGGCAGCCGGAGGTGCCGAAATCGATGCCCAACGCCAGCGCGCCGGTCCGGGACGACGTATGCTTTGCTGAGTTCATGTGTGCGGAGGAAACGCCATGTTACGTCTCCGTTGGTTGTGGACGGCGGCACTGCCGCTGTTGGCCGCCTGTGCCGGACCGGGGATCGCTCATCAGGCGGTTTATTATAGGGTGCCTGCGGCCGCCACCGTTATCCTGCACCAGCGGTTGCAGGTGCCGGCCGGAACCGCGCGGGTATTTTTGCAGGATGGTGCGGTGGTGGCCAAGAACCGCCTTCACTACTACTATCCCTCGTGCGATTTTGAGGTCTATCGAGTGAGCGACGGCAGCGCCCGCATCGAACCCGATAGCTTTTCGGTCACCCGCCTCAGCGTCGGCGACGACCTCGTGGTCTGGCGGCGGACGCCGCTGCGCTATGCCGCGCTGGGTTTTGCCGGCGACGACGACGGCATGCCGCCGCTGGTGAACCGCTACGTGGACTATTGGCTGCATTCGGCGCGGCAGCCGCAGGTGATGCGGCTCACCTGTCACGGCGGTTTCGACTTCGAGGGGCGCGCCACACTGCCGACGGCCGCGGATATCCGCACGTCGCTGGGCGTCTATGCCACCCTCGGCGACGGGAGTTAGTTCAGGGCAGGACCACCGGGGCCGGCGGGGTCCAGTCCGGGGC
>CAYQWR010000084.1:0-11191 GCA_964421235.1 uncultured Thiohalomonas sp.
TACTGGTTGTCGCCATCAGCGTCCCAGTATATCCCGCCGAGCCCATTTCACGAATTGCTCCGGACATCGAGCCGGCGTCTGCCGTGCGCTTCGACAGAGGGGCGTCGGTGCATGACGCCATACGGTATTTCGGGCCAACTGCGTTGTGACGGGACTTATGCTGATCAGCGAGTCTCTGCGCAATCGAGAGCGTCACTTGCCTATCCCACTGGTCGGCGAGCGTTCACGGCACGGAGGCAGCCGGACCCGCCTGTGGCGATTACGCCGCCGCCGTCAAGCGGCCCGGTTGGGCGGCTCACCGCACGGGGCATGGGAGCGCCTCGTTTTAGCGGTTTTTGTAACTTATTGATTTATAAGTGGTGCCGAGGGTCGGAATCGAACCGACACGGAGTTTCCTCCGGCAGATTTTGAGTCTGCTGCGTCTACCAGTTTCGCCACCCCGGCATGCGGCGCGCATTATAAGGAATCTGTGCGACGGCGGCAAAGTTTCTTCGTAATTTGCTACCATGCGCGCGCCATGCGCCGCCAAGATTTCCATTTCGATCTCCCGCCGGAGTTGATTGCCCAGGTTCCCGCCAGCGAACGCGGGGCCAGCCGGCTGCTGCTGCTCGACGGCGCCGACGGCGCGCTGCGCGACCTGCAGTTCCGCGATCTGCCGGGGCTGCTGCGGCGCGGCGACCTGCTGGTGTTCAACGATACCCGGGTGATCCCGGCGCGCTTGTTCGGCCAGAAGGAGAGCGGCGGCAAGGTGGAGGTGCTGGTGGAGCGGATCGTGGACCGGCATCATGCCCTGGCCCATGTGCGCGCCAGCAAGTCGCCCAAGGCCGGCAGCTGGCTGAGCCTGGAAGGGGCGGTGGAGGCCGAGGTCAGCGGACGCAGCGGCGATCTGTTCCAACTGCGCTTTGTCGAACCGGTGCTGGAGATGTTGAAGCAGTATGGCCGCATGCCGTTGCCGCCTTATATAGAGCGCGAGGCCGACGGCGCCGATGCCGAGCGCTATCAGACCGTCTACGCGCGGCGCGAAGGGGCGGTGGCGGCACCGACTGCGGGACTCCACTTCGACGACGCGATGCTGGCGCAACTGGATACGCTTGGGGTGGAACGCGCCTTCGTCACCCTGCACGTGGGCGCCGGGACCTTTCAGCCGGTGCGGGTCGACGATATCCGCGACCACATCATGCACCATGAGTATCTGGAAGTTCCGCCCGAGACCTGCGCCGCCATCGCCGCCGCCCGCGCCCGCGGCGGCCGCGTCGTCGCCGTGGGGACCACGGTGGTGCGCAGCCTGGAGAGCGCCGCCCGTACGGGCGAACTGCAACCGTTTCAGGGCGAGACCGACATCTTCATCTATCCCGGTTACCGCTTCCGCGTGGTCGACGCCCTGGTGACCAACTTCCACCTGCCGGAGTCGACGCTGCTGATGCTGGTCAGCGCCTTCGCCGGCTACGATCAGACGATGAACGCCTACCGCCACGCCGTGGCCCGGTGTTACCGCTTCTTCAGCTACGGCGACGCGATGTTCGTATTGCCACAAGTTGCAAGTGACAAGTCGCAAGTGGCAAGAACAGGCGGCTTGTAACTTGCAACTTGAAACTTGAAACTGCCGTCATGAAATTTGAACTGCTGCATACCGACAGCCGCGCGCGCCGCGGGCGGCTCCACTTCCAGCGCGGGACGGTGGAGACGCCGGCCTTCATGCCGGTGGGCACCTACGGCACGGTCAAGGCGATGACGCCGGAGGAGCTGCGCGCCGTGGGCGCGGAGATCATCCTCGGCAACACCTTCCACCTGATGCTGCGCCCCGGTACCGAGATCATCAATCTGCACGGCGACCTGCACGGCTTCATGCACTGGGACGGGCCGATCCTCACCGACTCCGGCGGCTTCCAGGTGTTCAGCCTGGGGGAGATGCGCAAGATCACCGAGCAGGGGGTCACCTTCCAGTCGCCGGTGGACGGCGCCAGGGTGTTCATGGGGCCGGAGGAGTCGATGGCGGTGCAGCGGGCCCTGGGCTCGGACATCGTGATGATCTTCGACGAGTGCACGCCGTATCCGGCCACCGAGGCGGAAGCGCGCCGCTCGATGGAGCTCTCCCTGCGCTGGGCCGAGCGCAGCAAGGCGGCCCACGGCGACAATCCCAATGCCCTGTTCGGCATCGTGCAGGGCGGGATGTACGAAGAACTGCGGCGTGAATCCCTGGCCGGGCTGACCGCCATCGGTTTCGATGGTTATGCCATCGGCGGCCTGTCGGTGGGTGAGCCGAAGGAGGAGATGCTGCGCACCCTCGACGCACTGACGCCGGAGATGCCGGCCGAACGCCCGCGCTATCTGATGGGGGTGGGGACGCCGGAGGACATCGTCGAGGCGGTGCGCCGCGGCGTCGACATGTTCGACTGCGTGCTGCCCACCCGCAACGCCCGCAACGGCCACCTGTTCACCAGCGAAGGTGCAGTGCGCATCCGTAACAGCCAGCACCAGCACGATACCCGACCGCTCGACCCGGAGTGCGACTGCTACACTTGCCGCCACTACTCGCGCGCCTACCTGCGCCATCTGGACAAGTGCGGCGAGATCCTGGGCGCGCGCCTCAACACCATCCACAACCTGCACTATTACCAGCGGCTGATGCGCGATCTGCGTCACGCCATCGCCGAGGGGGCGCTGGAGGCATACGTCGCCGAGTTCTACCGCCGGCGCGGACAAGCGGTGCCGCCTGTGCCATAATACCGCCCCGCTGCGGCCGTCGCTCCACGCGCGCCGCCGCACCCAATCCCGTACCAGCAACAGAAGGAATCGTTATGAGCTTTTTCATCTCCGATGCCCTGGCCGCCGCCGGCCCCGCCGCAGCGCAGCAGCCGGATATGCTGACCAGTTTGTTGCCCATCGCGGTCCTGTTCGCGGTGTTCTATTTCCTGTTGATCCGGCCGCAACAGAAGCGTACCAAGGAGCACAAGCGGATGCTCGACAGCCTCGCCAAGGGCGACGAGGTCATCACCAGCGGCGGCCTGGTCGGCAAGGTGACCGACCTGGGCGACAACTTCGTCGAGGTCGAAGTGGCCGACAACGTGCGCCTGAAGGTTCAACGGCCGGCGCTGGCCAGTGTACTGCCCAAGGGAACTATCAAGGGCGGTCTTTAATCCATAACAAGAATTTGGTTCCCCGGCCCGCCGCGGGAGGCAGCGGGCATTTGGAGAGGTGGTCATGAATAAGTATCCCCTGTGGAAATATCTGCTCATCGTCGTCATCCTGGTGGTCGGCACCATTTACGCGTTGCCGAACCTGTACGGTGACGACCCGTCGGTGCAGGTAGTGGGCACGCACGCCACCAAGGTGGTTCCGGCCACCCTGGAGAAGGTGGAGCAGGCGCTCAAGGCCAAGGGGATCCCGTTCAAGCGCGACGAGATGAAGGGCAACAATCTGTTGGTTCGCTTCGCCGACACCGACAAGCAGCTCAAGGCCTATGACGTCATCCGGGCCGCACTCAGCGACGATTATGCGGTGGCGATCAATCTCGCGCCGGCAACCCCCGCCTGGCTCGAATCCATCGGCGCACTGCCCATGTATCTGGGCCTGGATCTGCGCGGCGGCGTCCACTTCCTGCTGGCGGTCGACATGAAGGCGGCCGTCAGCCACACCCTGGACAGCTATGCCAGTGACTGGCGCACGGTGATGCGGCAGAAGCGCATCCGCTACGTTACGGTGGGTATGGACAAGGGGCAGCTGGAGGCCAAGTTCCGTGATGCCGCCGCACGCGATCAGGCGCACGAACTCGTGCATTCGCAGTACCGCGACATGGTATTGACCAACGAAGATCGTCCCGACGGCTTCTATCTGGTGGGGTCGCTGGGCGAAAAAGAGCTGCTGCAGACCAAGCAGTATGCGCTGCAGCAGAACATCACCACGCTGCGCAATCGCGTCAACGAACTGGGCGTGGCGGAGCCGGTGATCCAGCAACAGGGCGACGACCGTATCGTGGTCGAGCTGCCCGGCGTGCAGGATACCGCCACCGCCAAACGCATTCTCGGCGCCACCGCCACCCTGGAATATCACATGGTGGACGAGCAGCACAGCGTACAGGCGGCGCTGGATGGCGACGTGCCGCCGATGAGCCGTCTCTATCACGACCGCAACGGGCGGCCCATTCTGCTGCAGAAGCAGATCATCATCAGCGGCGACCAGATCATCGACGCCGCCTCCGGCATCGACAGCCAGAGCGGCGGCCCGATGGTCAGCGTGACCCTCAACGGCGAGGGCGCGCGGCGCATGGACGACACCACCCGCGACAACATCGGTCACCGCATGGCGGTGGTCTATATCGAGACCAAGCCCGAGACCCAGATGGTCGACGGCAAGCCGGTGCACATCACCAAGCGCACCGAGAAGGTGATCAGCGTGGCGGTGATCCGCGATCGCTTCGGCAAGCGTTTCCAGACCACCGGCCTGGACAGCAATCAGGAGGCGCATGACCTGGCGCTGCTGCTGCGTGCCGGCTCCCTGGCGGCGCCGATGGAGATCATCGAGGAGCGCACCATCGGCCCGAGCCTGGGACAGGACAATATCAATCAGGGCATGCGTTCGGTGGTGCTGGGGCTGGTGCTGGTGGTGGTCTTCATGGTGTTCTTCTACCGCGGCTTCGGCATGATTGCCAACGTGGCGGTATTGGTGAACCTGATATTGATCGTGGCGATTCTCTCCATGTTGCAGGCCACGCTCACCTTGCCCGGCATCGCCGGTATCGTGCTGACCCTCGGTATGGCGGTGGACGCCAACGTGCTGATCAACGAACGCATCCGAGAGGAACTGCACAACGGCAACTCGCCGCAATCCAGTATCTACGCCGGATATGAAAAGGCCTTCGCCACCATCGCCGACTCCAATATCACCACCCTGTTGGCGGCGGTGGTGCTGTTCGGTTTCGGCACCGGTGCAGTCAAGGGCTTCGCCGTCACCCTTTCGGTCGGCATTCTCACCTCGATGTTTACCGCGATCATGGTCACCCGTGCGCTGGTGAATCTCATCTACGGACGCAAACGCCGCTTGAGCAAAGTGGCGCTGTAAGGAATCAGTCGCAATGCATATATTTCGCGATACCAAGATCGATTTCCTCGGCCAGCGCAAGGTGGCCATGGTGTTATCCATCCTCATGTTCACCGTTTCCATCGGTGCCTTGGCGATCCGCGGTCTCAACCTCGGCATCGACTTCACCGGCGGCACGGTGTTGGAGCTGGCCTATTCGCAGGCGGCCGACCTGAATCAGGTGCGCGACACGCTGGCAAAGAAGGGTTTCAACGATGCGGTGGTGCAGCAGATCGGCACCGCCCGCGACGTGTTGATCCGGGTGTCGCCCAAGGCGGGCAAGAGCAGCGCCGCAGTGAGTAACGAGATCCATGATGCGTTGCAGCAGGCGGCCGGCAAGCCGGTGGAACTGCGCCGCGTCGAGTTCGTCGGTCCGCAGGTGGGCAACGAACTGGTGGAGGACGGCGGCCTGGCGATGCTGATCGCGCTCTTTGGCATCCTGATCTATGTGGCCATTCGCTTCGAGTGGCGCCTCGCCACCGGCGCCATCGTCGCCACCATCCACGACCCGGTGCTGATCTTCGGCATGTTCGCCCTGTTTCACTGGGAATTCGACCTGACCGTGCTGGCTGCGATCCTGGCGGTGATCGGTTACTCGCTCAACGACACCATCGTGGTGTACGACCGTATCCGCGAGAATTTCCGCAAGATGCGCAAAGGGACGCCGGTGGAGATTGTCAACCTGTCCATCAACCAGACCCTGTCACGCACCATCCTGACGTCGAGTACCACCATGCTGGTGGTGTTGGCGCTGTACTTCTTCGGCGGCGAGATGATTCACGGTTTCTCGGTGGCGCTGATCCTCGGTATCCTGGTCGGCACCTACTCGTCCATCTACGTGGCCAGTGCCTCGGCGCTGGCGCTCGGCGTCAACAAACAGAACCTGATGCCGGTGCAGAAGGAGGGGGCGGATACGCGCAACGCGCCCTGACTCCGCGGGATGTGACGCATAAAAAAAGGCCCCAGCGGGCCTTTTTTTATGGGTTTTGGTTCGTTTCGCGGCTTGGCGCCGACGTGCGTTGCGCGGCGCTCAAGCGGCGTCATCGTATGAGGGCGGCGTCTCGGCCGGCTCGATGGCGAGGATTTCGAATACCCCCGGCGTGCTCTGGTAGGCGAAACCGCAGGCGAAATCGTCCATGCCGTCGAGCACCTCGCGCATCGTCAGCTCCAGAGGCGTAATCGGGTTGATGCGTAACTGTTGCATGGGATTCCCGCCATTGCTGTTGTCCGTTACTTTGTCGGACGCAAGCGCGGGAACTTGAGGATAGCGGTGACTTTAGCGTTGCAGTTCGGCGGGCAGGGCCGGCTGGATGGTCTTCAGGATCGCCTCGTAGACCTTGATATTGCCGCCGACGATATTGCCGCTGTCGAGGTAGTTGTGGCCGCCGCCGAAATCGCACACCACGCCGCCGGCCTCCTGGATCAGCAGCGCGCCGGCCGCCATGTCCCACGGCGACAGGCCGAACTCCCAGAAGCCGTCGAGGCGGCCGGCTGCAACGTAGGCCAGGTCGAGGGCGGCGGAGCCGGCGCGGCGGATGTCCGCCACCTTGGGCGCCATGGCGCGGAAGGTGGCGAGGTAGGGATCGAGCAGCTCCGGCATGCGGAACGGAAAGCCGGTGCCGATCAGCGATCCTTCGAGGTCATTGAGCTTGGCGACGCGGATGCGGCGGCTGTTGAGCTGGGCGCCGCCGCCGCGGCTGGCGGTGAACAGGTCCTGGCTGATGGGATCGTAGACCACCGCTTGGTCCAGCTGGCCCTTGACCATCAGGGCGATGGAGACGGCGAACTGCGGGAAGCCGTGCAGAAAGTTGGTGGTGCCGTCGAGCGGGTCGATGATCCATTGATGGGTATCGCTACCCATATTGTGCTGGCCGGTCTCCTCGCCGAGGATGGCGTGGTGCGGATAGGCCTTGTTGATGATTTGAATGATTTCGTGTTCGGCGCGGCGGTCGACCTCGGTGACGAAGTCGTTGCGCGCCTTGGTCGCGATGGTGAGGCCATCCACATGTTCGACGGAACGGGCAATAATATCGCCGGCCCGACGTGCAGCGCGGACCGCGATGTTGAGCATGGGGTGCATGGATGGCTCTCCGATTTTAAAAGAAGCAGGGTGCGGCAAAGGCGCTATTCTAGCCTGGGCGTCCCGTAAATTCACGCTACGCAGGGGAAAAAAATGCCACCGGCCGAACCGAATCCGCAACATCTCGCCGCGTTGGACCAGATCCGCATCGTCCTGATCGAGACCAGCCATCCGGGCAATATCGGCGCGGCGGCACGGGCGATGAAGGTGATGGGGCTGTCGCGGCTGTATCTGGTGCGGCCGCAGCTGTTTCCCCATGCCGAGGCGACGGCCCGCGCGTCGGGCGCCGACGCTCTCCTGACCGGCGCCCAGGTATGCGCCACGCTGGAGCAGGCGCTGAGCGGTTGCAGCCTGGTGTTGGGCGCCAGCGCGCGGCTGCGCTCCCTGCCGTGGCCGCTGCTGGACGCCCGCAGCGCCGCCCGGCAGGGCACGGCGGCGGCACGCGCAGGTGAGCAGGTGGCGCTGGTGTTCGGGCGGGAGCACTCGGGGCTGACCAACGAGGAGCTGGAGCACTGTCATTATCTGCTGCACATACCCACCGCTGCCGACTATAGTTCGCTGAACCTGGCGGCGGCGGTGCAGGTCGCCAGTTACGAGCTGCGCATGAGCCTGTTGGACGCGCAGCCCCTGGTGGCGGAGGCGGGCGATTACGCCGCTGCCGAAGAATTGGAGTCGTTCTATGGTCATCTGGAACAGACCCTGATCGATATCGGTTTCCTAGACCCCGCCAATCCGCGCCACGTCATGCGCCGGCTCCGGCGCCTCTATAACCGGGCGCGAACCGAGCGCGCCGAGTTGAATATCCTGCGCGGCATCCTCACTGAGACTGGTAAGCGGATACGACGCTAAAAAGACGGATTAACCACGTGGAACACGGGGAACACAGGGACTGCATCTCCAAAATCATGGGTGCAGCAGGTTCATTTCCCGAATGACCCCCGTGCACCCCGTGTCCCCCGTGGTTAATAGTCTTTTATATGTTTTGAATTTTGGACCGGCTCGTGATTTCCCTGCAACGGGCGCGGTTTGGCGCTGTTCCGGTTGCATCTCGTTGTGCGAAAATGCAACCTGATAGTTTCCATAAGACATTCCCGGCCACAGGATGAGAAATGTTCAAGAACCTGCGTGAGGACATCGCCTGCATCTTCGAGCGCGACCCGGCGGCGCGTAACGTCCTGGAGATCTTGACGGCCTATCCGGGACTGCATGCGGTGATGTTTCATCGTCTCAGCCATCGGTTGTGGAACGCGGGCTGGAAATGGTTGGCGCGGGCGCTGTCCCATTTCGCGCGCTGGCTCACCGGCGTCGAGATCCATCCGGGGGCCACCATCGGTCGCCGCTTTTTCATCGACCACGGCATGGGCGTGGTGATCGGCGAGACCGCAGTGATCGGCGATGATTGCACCCTCTATCACGGCGTGACGCTCGGCGGTACCAGCTGGAAGAAGGGCAAGCGTCACCCCACGCTGGGCGACAACGTGGTGGTGGGCGCCGGCGCCAAGGTGCTGGGGCCGCTGAGCGTCGGCGACGGTGCGCGCATCGGCTCCAATGCGGTGGTGGTCAAGGACGTGCCCGAGGGTGCCACCGTGGTGGGCATTCCGGGGCGGGTGGTGAGCCGCAAGCAGGACGAACACCACGAGCGCCGCCGCGCCATCGCCGAGAAGATCGGCTTCGATGCCTACGGCACCACCCAGGACATGCCCGACCCGGTGGCCAATGCCATCAACTGCATGCTCGACCACATCCATCTCATGGACGGCAAGATGGAGGAGATGTGCAAGGGGTTGAAGGCCCTGGGGGCGGAGCTGGGGGAGGTCTCGTTGCCGTCGCTCGGGGCCTGCGAAATCCGCAGCGAAGGCGAACCGCAAGGCGGCTGCAAGAGTGCCGAGGAGTGCAGCGGATGCCCTGCCGAACGTAAGGAAGAAAATAGTTGACTGAATTGGTTGGTATTGCTACCTTAGCCATTACCAACATCCACAACTCTACTGGGTTATTAGGGACAAGGCAATGAGGTTAACTACTAAAGGCCGCTATGCGGTCACTGCAATGCTGGATCTGGCGCTGCATTACAAAGACGGTCCGATTACGCTCGCCGATATCTCCCAGCGTCAAGGGATCTCTCTCTCCTACCTTGAGCAGCTGTTTTCCAAGCTGCGCAAGAACGGGCTGGTGGACAGCGCGCGCGGTCCCGGCGGCGGTTACCGTCTGAGCCGCGATGCCAGTGAGATCTGCGTGGCGGACGTGATCACGGCCGTGGACGAAAAGGTCGATGCCATGCGTTGCGGCGGCAGCGGCAACTGCCAGGACGAAGGCCCGTGTCTGACCCACGAGCTGTGGTGCGACCTGAGCAATCAGATCCTCGCGTTTCTGCAGGGGATCAGCCTGGCGCAGCTGGTGGCGCGTGAATGCGTGCAGGAAGTGGCTGCGCGCCAGGATCGCAAGAGCAGCGTGCCCCTGACCGACAGCAGGAAGGTTGCGATCAACTAGCGCGGTCGGGCGCTGGTTCGCAGCTGCGCGGTGATCTATCTGGACCACAACGCCACCACCCCGCTCGACGAGCGGGTGTTGGAGGCGATGCTCCCCTATCTGCGGGGGGCGTTCGGCAACCCGTCCAGCGCGTATGCCCAGGGTCGAACCGGCCGGGCGGCGCTGGAGCGGGCGCGTGAGCAGGTGGCCGCACTGGTCGCCGCCCATCCGTCGCAGGTGGTGTTCACCAGCGGCGGCACCGAGGCCAACAATACCGCACTGAAAGGTGTGGCCCACCGCCGGGCGCCCGGACGCCTGCTGGTCAGCGCCGTGGAACACGCCTCGGTGCTGGCCCCCGCCGCGGCGCTTGGACGCTTGGGGTGGAACACGGACTCCATACCGGTAAACGACCAGGGAGAGGTGACGGCGCCGGCCGTGCGCGCGGCGCTGCGGCCGGACACGCGGCTGGTGTCGGTGATGACGGCCAACAACGAGACCGGGGTGGTGAACGACATCGCTGCGGTGGCGGACGAGGTGCGTGCGGCGGGTGCCCTGCTGCATACGGACGCGGTGCAGGCGGCGGGCAAATGGCCGGTTGATTTCGCTGCGTGCGGCGCCCACCTGATGAGTATCTCGGCGCACAAGATTTACGGTCCCAAGGGCTGCGGTGCGCTGGTGGTGGACAAGGCGGTGGATATGGAGCCGCTGCTGCACGGCGGTGGCCAGGAGAAGGGACGGCGCGGCGGCACGGAAAATGTCGCGGCGATCGTCGGTTTCGGCAGGGCGGCGGAGCTGGCGCTGGCGGAATTGGATGAATCGAGCGCCCGGTTGACAGCCTTGCGGCGACGGCTTGAACAGGGACTCGCCGCCCAGGTGCCGCAGTTGCGGCTGTTTGCCGCGGACGCCAGGCAGCGCCTGCCGAATACCCTGTTTCTGGCACTGCCCGGACTCGACGGCGAGACGCTGTTGCTGGAGCTGGACAGGCTCGGTATGGCGGTCTCCGGCGGCGCCGCCTGCGGCAGCGCGGAGCATGCGCCGAGCCACGTGTTGCAGGCGATGGGCGTGGCGCCGGAGATTGCGCGCTGTGCGGTGCGCATCAGCCTGGGGCGCGGCAATACGCAACATGACGTGGACACTTTGATCGCCGCGCTGCAACGGCAGGCGGCCCGGGTGGAGGCGCTACAGGCGATGGCCTGGGGCTGAAACCCGACTCGATACGATGGAGATGGCAATGAGCAAACCGATCTATCTGGATTACGCCGCAACCACACCGGTCGACCCCCGGGTGGCTGAGAAACTGTGTAGCTACCTGACGCTCGACAGCGGGCTCTTCGGCAATCCCGCGTCACGGTCGCACGTGTTCGGCTGGGAGGCGGAAGAGGCGGTGGATCTGGCGCGCAAGCAGGTCGCTGCGCTGGTCAACGCCGACCCCAAGGAGATCGTCTGGACCTCCGGTGCCACCGAATCGGACAACCTCGCCATCAAGGGCGTGGCCGAGTTCTACGGCAAGAAGGGCAAGCACATCATCACCAGCAAGACCGAGCACAAGGCGGTGCTGGACCCGTGCCG
>CAYQWR010000085.1:0-3395 GCA_964421235.1 uncultured Thiohalomonas sp.
CCCGCGCAAAGCGGCGGCAACGCCGTCGTCGTAGCGCTGGATCAGGGAAACCGGCGGGAATTTTGTCCGGGACGCGCAGCGGAAACGTGCCCGGCGCGCCATCAGGGCCTACATCAGCTGATGCGGTACTTCATCGCTCAATTCGAGCATGGTGGCGATGACGCCCATCGCCTCTTTCACGAAACGCTCGAGGTCGCCGAAAACCTCGGAGCTGCCCAGCACCTGGGAGCCGTCGGCCATCGAGGCGCGCAGTACGTAACCGGCCGCCGCATCGCGTTCGGCGCTGATGAACAACCCCGGTTTCGCATCGCCTTCGGTTGCCACGGCCATGATGTAACGATATCCCACGGGGTCGTCGCTTTCGATGTCGCCCAATACGGTGAGCAGAAACTCGCCGTATTGGTAACGTCGCAAGGGGATCGCTGTTTTTATGTTGGGTGCTGACATGGCGTGGCTCCTGTCGCTCGGCGCCGCGCGGGCGTTAAGGATAGGGGACAGATGGGGACGTTCAACGCAATCACAACCACAACGCACAGCTCAGAGAAACAGGCCGCGCCACCGGTCCAGCTGACATGCCGTGTCGTCCAGCAGGTGGACGCCGATGAGAAAGACGCCGGTCGCCTCGGTCTCCCGCGACCACGCCACCTCGCCCCTGAGAAAATATCTTTCCCTGTTGTCGCTCATCTCGACCTCCAGCGCCAGGTGGCTGCCGCGTACCACCGGGCATTCCAACAGCAGGCGCAGCCCGTCGGCCGAAATGTCGACGGTGGAACAGTCGACGGAAACCCCTACCAGCGCCGGGGTCTCGGGCGAAGCGATGATCTTCACCACCGCCTGCTCATCGCGCAGCAACCGCGTACCGTGGCGACGCTCATCCGGCCTAGCCATCAAGCAATTCCTTTTCCGACCATTGTGACAGGCACACTGTAACGGCGCGCCTGCCAATGCTCAAGGGCCGGCGAAGGGCCCAGGGGGCTAACCCGTCCGGTCCGCGTGGAGCCGTTGTGGTAATCGCCGGTTCCGCAAACGCCGCCGAAGGTCGATAATAGGTGTATGGATAAACACCTGTTATCGCGCCGCGGACGCGCCGCATTGAGCAACCCCGACAGCCGCTATGCGCTGCACCGCCGCGCGGCGGTGGACGACGGCTGGGGAAGCGGTGATGCCCCGGCGCCAATGCTGCGCAGCGAGTTGCTGATCGACAGCAGTCGTACGGTGATCAGCTACAACGACTCGCCGGACGTCCCCTTCGACCGCTCCATCAACCCCTATCGCGGCTGCGAACACGGCTGCGTCTACTGCTTCGCCCGCCCCACCCACGCCTACCTCGGCCTCTCCCCCGGCCTCGACTTCGAGAGCCGAATCTTCCATAAGCCGGACGCGGCGGCGCAACTGCGCAACGAATTGAGCCGACCGGGCTACCGTTGCGCGCCGTTGGCCGTCGGCATCAACACCGACGCCTACCAGCCGGCGGAGCGCCGTCTCGGCCACACCCGGGCGATCCTCGAGGTGCTGCGCGATTTCCGCCACCCCTTCAGCATCATTACCAAGTCGGCGCTGATCGAGCGCGACATCGATCTGCTGGCACCGCTGGCTGCCGAGAATCTCGCCCACGTCGCCCTCTCCATCACGACCCTCGACCGCACCCTGGCGCGCACGCTGGAACCGCGGGCAGCGGCGCCGCAACGACGGCTGGAGACCATCCGCCGGCTGCGGGCGGCAGGCATTGCGGTTACCGTACTCGTCGCCCCGCTGATCCCCGTGCTCACCGATCACGAACTGGAGGCCATCCTTACGGCGGTCCGTGCCGCCGGTGCGGTCGAGGCCGGCTACGTCCTGCTGCGGTTGCCGCAGGAGGTGGGCGATCTGTTCCAGCAGTGGCTGCGCCATCACGCGCCGTTAAAGGCCGATCACGTGATGAACCGTCTGCGCGATTGTCGCGGCGGCAACGTTTATGACAGCCGTTTCGGCCATCGCATGCGCGGCAGCGGCGAATTTGCCGAACTGATCCGCCAACGCTTCCACCTGACCTGCAAACGGCTCGGCTTCGACGCTGTGACGCCGCTCGATTGCACCCGGTTCCAGGTGCCGGGTCGGGCCGTCCAACTGGACCTGTTATGAAAGATCCTGCGGCGGAAGTCCCGCCGGCTCCTCGCCGCTCAGTTGTGCCGCCCGCCGCGTAAAGACATCGAGCAGGTGCGGCGCGCTCCACTCCAACCAGCGGGTCAGCAACGGCGCCAACGGACCGCGTAATGCGTAGCCGACACTGATCTCGATCCGGCAGCCGCTTTCTTGCGGCGTAAAACGCCACTCCACCGCCAACCGGCGAAACGGCCCGTCATCCGTGTGGATGGCGATACGCTGCAACGGCGCGAACACGGCACGGGAGCGAAAGGTGGCGGTCGCCGGGCCGACACCAATGGACTGCTCTACGTCCAAGGTGTCGGTGTCGCGCCGCAATACCCGCGCCCGCTGATAGCCCGGAACGAATTCGGGATACCGCTCGATATCGAGCACCAGAAAAAACAACCGCTCGCAGGAAAAGGGCAGCAGGCGAGATTGGCGTTGCGCGACCATAGATGTCGTCTCCATTTCGTCCCAGTATGGGCCGGAACCCGGGGCGCCCGCCAGGTGGATGGGGGCGGCACGGCGGTGACGGCGTTGCTATGTTTGTCTGCAAGGCCGGCATTTCAGGGATGGCCGGGGACCCGCACGACGACGTGCCGATAAGCATCGCTCCCGAACAGCGGATGCGCGAATGGACAGGGGAACAACTATGCAGTTACCGATACAGATCACCTTTCGCCACATGGATCCGTCGCCGGCGCTGGAGACCAGGATCCGCGAACGGGTGACCAAGCTGGAACAGTTTCATCCGCGTTTGATGAGTTGCCGCGTGGTGGTGGAGCAGGAGCACCGACGCCACCACCAAGGCAACCTGTTCCTGGTGCGTGTCGACCTGACCCTGCCCGGTCATGAGCTGGTCGCCGGGCACGAATCACCCAAACACCAGGCTTACGAAGATCCCTACGTCGCTGTGCGCGATGCCTTCGATTCTCTGCAACGGCAGCTGGAGGAGCTGGCACGGCGTGAACGGCACGAAGTGAAACACCACGAACCGCCGCTGCACGGCCATATCAGCGGGCTGACACCGGCGGAAGATTACGGGCGCATCACCACACCGGACGGGCGCGATATCTATTTCCACCGCAACAGCGTGGTCGACGCTGATTTCGACAAGCTGACGGCAGGAATGGAGGTGCGCTTCAGCGAAGAGATGGGCGAGCGAGGACCGCAGGCGAGCAGCGTCCATTTGGTGGGCAAACACCACATAACCGGATGATCCCGAGCCAGGATCGATTGACTCACATCCGTTGGGACGAACCTTTGCGCGG
>CAYQWR010000085.1:3495-11163 GCA_964421235.1 uncultured Thiohalomonas sp.
CCGCGGCCAAGGTTTCCAATGCACGCGGCGCCGAGACGAACAGGCCGGGCGATGCCCGGCCTGTGCTTTCATGCGGCGAATCCGGCTCAACCGACCAGCGGCACCACTTCGCATGCCTCGCCGAGGTACTCGTTGATCACCACGATCGGCGGCTTGCGGAAGAAGTTGAACTCGGTGGCGCTGGCCCAGGTATAGGCGCCCATCATGCGCCCCACCACCAGGTCGCCCTCGTTCAGCTCCGGCAGCATGATCTCCTCGTCGATCACGTCGATGCTGTCGCAGGTGGGACCGGCCAGCACGCTGGGGAAACGCTCGCCCTGCCACTCCAGGCAGTCCACCGGATACTTGGCGTGGTCGAACATCTGACCGCTGTAGGAACCGTAGACGCCGTCGTCCAGGTAGTACCACCAACGACCGTCGCGCAGCGCCTTGCCCATCACGCTGGAGACGGCGGTGACGACCGGGGCGGAGATGAAGCGGCCGGGCTCGGCGATCAACCGCACCCCCTCGGGGATCTGCGCCAGCGCCTCGCGGATCGGGCGGCAGAATTCGTTGATGGGCGGCACGTCCTCGTTGTACTCCACCGGGAAACCGCCGCCGATATCGAGCACCGTGAGGGGCGGCAGACCGGCCTGTCGGTTCCAGGCGATGATCTCGCCGCAGGACTCTATCGCCTCCACGTGCTTGCGCGGGTCCGCCGCCTGCGATCCGACGTGGAACGACAGCCCCTTGATGCGGATGCCGAGCTCGTGCGCCAGCGCCAACAGCTCGCGCGCCGCCGCCGGGGTGCAGCCGAATTTCTTCGACAGATCCACCTTGGCGTCGGGGCTGCGGAAGCTGACCCGCAGCAGCAGCTCGGCCTGATCGGCGTAGTTCTCGAACTTGCGCAGCTCGTCGGGGTTGTCCACCACGAAGGTGGTGATGCCGAACTCCAGCGCATCACGGATATCGCGGTCGCGCTTGATCGGGTGGGTGTGGATACAACGGTCGGCAGAGACGCCGAGGGAACTTACCAAATCGATTTCACCGCTGGTGGCCAGATCGAACCAGGCATCCTCGGCCATCAGGGTCGTCACCACCGCAGGGTGCGGCAGCGGCTTAAGGGCATAGTGCAGGTCGACGCCCGGCAGAGCCGACTGCAGGGCACGGTATTGTCGTCGGACCGCCTCGCAGTCGAGGATCAGCAACGGGGCGCCGTGGATGGCGACCAGTCGCCGGATGCGCTCGGTCTCGGGGGGATCGTCGGATTTGTCGCCATCGATGATGGCGGCGGTTTCACAGATGGCATCGACCATTTGCAATACCTCCGGGCCGTGCCTCTTCTCAAGGGAACACGACCAACATTGAGCCATAAGAGAGCTGAATTTGAGCGGCGCCGGAGCGCTCTCTGAATCAGGACAAATTCATTCTCCTTGGATAGATTCTCAACACCGATTGGGTCGTGATCTGAGCGGGCTACCCTCAAGAAGTGCGCCGTATTCTAGAACAAACGTCCCGCTGATCAAGTGTTTTTTTTACCCCCCGCCGAAGGGGGAAAAGGCGCGGCCGCAAGCGGGGTCAAAGACCCTTGCGACGCGCGGCCAGCCAGGTAAAAATCATGGCCGCAACCGCGCCCAGGAAGGCCGCACCCATATCGCTTTGGGCGTCCCAGACATCGCCCTGGGTACCGAGGTAGGCGGCGCCCAGTTCGGGACTGACGATCATCGCAACCCACGCCTCCACGATCTCGTATAAGCCGCTGAATGCCAGCACCACGGTAACCGCCAGAAAGTACGACCAACCGATCCGTACCCTTGCCAGACGCTGCAGCAATTCGCGCATCGGATAGGCAATCAACAGTCCGAAGGCGAAGTGGACGATGCGGTCGTAGTGGTTGCGGGAGAACCCAAACCACGCCTGCAACCAGAAACCGAAGGGGGTTTCGGCATAGGTGTAGTGGGCGCCGATGAGGTGTAGCGTCAGGAATAACGTAAGCAGCAGATACGATCGATTGGAGAAGGCGAAAGTGCGGTAGGTGGCGACGAGGGTCGCGCCACAGATGAAGACCAGGAGATTCTCCAACAACCAATCGAAGCGGTTATACGGCGCGAGCGCCGTCACCAACCAGAACAGGAGCAACCAGGCGACGAGCCCTTGCAGCAGGCGATTGCGGCGAAACGGCTGCCCCTCATCCATGCTGCCGCTGCAGCAGCTCGTGGACCAGCGGCGTGCAGACGACTTCGATGGCGTGGCCCATGTGACCCCCGGGAACCACCAGCGTGTTGGGTCGCGACATGAAGGCGTTGGGCAGCCGGCTCAACAGATCGGGAAAATCGAATTTCTTCGGTTCGCGGAAGCGGATCACCACCATGCTTTCATCGGCGGTAGGAATGTCACGGGCGATAAAGGGGTTCGAGGTATCCACCAGCGGCACGCGTTGGAAGTTGATATCGGTCAACGAGAACTGCGGCACGATGTAGCGCAGATAGTCCGGGAGACGCCGCAGTATCGTCGCCATAACCGCTTCAGGTGTCCGGCCCTTTTTTTCGCAGTCGCGGTGGATTTTCTGAATCCATTCGAGAATGATGCTGGGGACGATGCCGATCAGCAGATCGACCCATACGGCGGCATCGACGCCGTAGTCGTCGCGCTCCTTCAGGCGGTGACGCAGCTTCATCACCAGGGGATTGTGGGAGGCGCTCATCTGGCGCCGACTCCAGGTCTGCTCGATGCAACCGCCGTGCAGCCCTTCGTAGAACAGCAGATCGGATCCCGGTGGGACCTCCTGCCACGGGGTGAAGGTGCCGCTATTCACGCCATAGCGTTCTGCATCGTCCGCACTTTCCGCATAACGGCGGTACAGTCCGGTGCCGGTCCGGGAGTATTCACGGAACAGCCCTTCGAGGCGATCGAACAGATTGGCCTCCGGTCCGAAGTGGCTGATGGGCTCACCCGCGGCGGCGGCCTTGCCTACGGCGCGTCGCATGTCGGCGCGACCGTAACGCCGGAAGCCGTTGCCGTCGACGAAAAACGCATCGATGCCCTCGCGCCGGAAAATGTCGGCGAAGGCGTGCTTGACGGTAGTGGTGCCGGCGCCGGAAGAGCCGGTGACCGCTATGATGGGATGGCGAACCGACATAGGTTGCGCGTGCTCCAGTAGAGTTCAAGCAACTGTAACGCGTTTTTAAGGCGTTGCGAAGGAGTCCAAGGTATAAGGTAGTGCCGCACCGCGCCGGCCCGTTCCCCTGCTGCCTCTGGCACGCACCGTTGGGTCATGCCGCCGTAGCGGCGAGTTGTTTTGCAGGAGGAGCCTGGCGTTCTCGCTGCTAAGCTGTTGTGGGCGGGATACGGCGGCAACGCCCATGGAGGGGGATAACAAACCCGGGCTCATCGGTCAGATAGCGGGGTTTGGCGCACGGGTGGCCGCCCAGACCCAACCTGTTGGACCAGCAACAGACTAACCTTATGATTTAACTAATCAAAGTTCGAAAAGTAGAGCTCTGTTCCTAATCACCGCCTGCCACGAAAGGCCTTTCATGCACTCACTACTAGAACAAGTCGTCGCCGCTGCCGGCACTATCATCCTCGGCAAGGAACGGCAGATCCGCTTGGCGCTCGCCTGCCTGCTGGCGCGCGGCCATCTGCTTATCGAAGACCTGCCCGGCGTAGGCAAGACGACGCTGGCGCATGTGCTGGCCACGGCCCTGGGCCTGCGCTTCAACCGTGTCCAGTTCACCGCCGATCTGCTGCCGGCGGACATTCTCGGCATCTCGATCTATGAACGCGAATCGGGAGAGTTTCAGTTTCACCCCGGCCCCATTTTCGCGCAGCTGGTCCTGGCGGATGAAATCAACCGCGCCAGCCCGAAGACCCAAAGCGCGTTGCTGGAGGCCATGGAGGAGCAGCAGGTGACGAGCGAGGGCACGACCCGCCCGTTGCCGGAACCCTTCTTCGTCATCGCCACCCAGAATCCCATCAACCAAGTGGGCACCTTTCCGCTGCCGGAATCGCAGCTCGACCGCTTTTTGATGCGCATTGAGCTGGGTTACCCGGACAAGACCGCGGAGAGACTGCTGCTCGCCGGACGCGAGCGTCGTGAGCTGCTGGCGGAGCTGCGTCCACTTATGGACAGCGGGCAACTACGGGCGGCACAGGACGACGTGCGCCGACTCAAGACCAGCGACGCCCTGCTCGACTATGTTCAGGCGCTATTGGATTACAGCCGCCACTCGCCGCACTTTCTCGCCGGCCTGTCGCCGCGCGCCGGCTTGGCGCTGCTCCAGGGCGCACGCGCCTGGGCCTATATCAACGGCCGCGATTTCGTCGTACCCGAAGACGTTCAGGAGGTACTGCCTTATATCGTCGGCCATCGCCTACTGGCCGTGCGCGATGATCCTGAGCGCGGACCGGCGCAGATCACCGCCTGGTTCCAAGAGGTGGCGATCCCGTGACGGGGACCGCGGCGCCGCTCGGGTGGCGCCAGCGCCTCAGCCCCGCGCGCTTCCTTCGGGGGCTTGGTCCGGAAGAGGGTCCGGTGACGCTGGACCGGAGCCGTATTTTCATTTTGCCGACACGCCAGGGTCTGGCCTATGTGTTGGTGCTGTCCGCTATCCTCGTGGGGGCGGTCAACTACGAGAACAGTCTTGCCTATGCCTTGGTCTTTACGCTGGTCGGCCTCGGCGTCGTATCCATCCTGCACACCTACCGCAATCTACAGGGGCTGTTGATTCGCGCCGGCCGGCCGACGCCGGTGTTCGCCGGCGACCGGGCGCAGTTTCCCATCGGTATCGTCAACCCGACGCGGCGCACGCGCTATGCCGTCACACTCTCTCTGCCCGCCGGCGCGGGAAATTCCGTCGATGTGGTGGCGGGCGAGACCTGGATCGAGCTTTCACAAGCGGCGCCGGTGCGCGGGCGCCTGTTCCTCGGGCGGTTCATCGTCGCCACCCGTTTTCCGCTGGGACTGCTGCGGGCCTGGTCGCATATCGACCTCGGGATGCAGTGCCTGGTGTATCCGACGCCGGCGTTGCTGCGCGGGCTGCCTCCGACACTGCCCGGCAGCGGCGGTAACGACGGTGCGCACGGCTTCGGCCACGAAGAGTTTGCGGCGCTACGACCCTATCGGGTCGGCGACCTGCTCAGTCATGTGCACTGGAAGGCCGTGGCCCGGGAGCAAGGGATGCAAATCAAGCAGTTCAGCGGCGAGGCCCAACAGGAATTGTGGCTCGCCTGGGAACTACTTCCCGGCACGGCGCCCGAACTACGTTTGCAACGGCTGTGCCGCTGGGTGTTGGAGGCCGACGGCGCCGGGCTCACCTATGGCCTCGCGCTACCGGGCCGGCGCATCGAGCCGGCCATCGGCGCAGCTCATCGGCGCGTTTGCCTGGAGGCGTTGGCGCTGTTTGGAGAGACGCGTTGAGCGAAGTTCCCGCCCTGCCGCCGCCAAGCGGTCGCCTTTGGCTGCTGGTCGCACTGACCGCCGTGGTGGCGCCGCAACTGGCACGGCTGCCGATGGCGCTCGCGGCGATCTGTGTGCTGCTGTTGGGCTGGCGATACGGTGTCGAATTGCGCGGTTGGCCGTTGCCGGCGCGGCTGCTGCGGCTGGTGCTCACCGGATGTGCCACGTTAGCCGTTTTAATCGGGTATCACACGCTGTTCGGTCGTGACGCCGGGCTGGCGTTGCTGACCGTGATGCTGTGTCTGAAGCTGCTGGAGTTGCGCACCGTGCGCGACGCCATGGTGACGGCGTTTCTCGGCTACTTCCTGGTGGCCGGCGGGTTTCTTTACAGCCAGTCGCTGTTGGCCGGCAGCTACCTGCTGGCGGTAGCGTGGTTGCTGACCGCCACACTGGTGGCCTTGAACCACCCTGACGGCAACCGTCGCTACGCCGGCATGTATCTGCGGCAGGGCGGACTGCTGTTGTTGCAGGCCTTGCCCATCATGGCGCTGCTGTTCGTGCTGTTCCCGCGCATTCCCGGTCCGCTGTGGGGCCTGCCCAAGGATGCCTTCGGCGGCCATACCGGGTTATCCAATCACATGACTTTGGCCAATATCACCCAACTGGCGGATTCGGACGCGATCGCATTTCGCGTCCGGTTCGACGGCCCGGTCCCGCCGGCGAATGAGCTGTATTGGCGCGGCCCGGTATTCTGGGTGACCGACGGGCGGCGCTGGGATCCCCTGGCTCCCGACCAACGGGGCGCATGGTACCGGCGGGCACCCCCCTATGTCGCCGACGGCGAACCGGTGCACTACACCCTGACGCTGGAACCGGACAATCAACGCTGGCTGTTAGCGCTGGACCTTCCGGCCTCCGTACCCACCAATGTCAGTGCGACTGCGGATTTTCAGCTGCGTCTGCCGCACCGCGCCAAGCGGCGCCAGCGCTTCGCCCTGAGTTCGTACCTTCACTACCGCGCCACCGCGATCACTCCACGGGAACGGGCATTGGCGCTGCAGCTGCCTCCGCACGCGAACCCGCGTACGCGCGCCCTCGCCCGCCGCTGGGCCAAGCTGCCCGACACCCGCATCGTGCAGCAGGCACTCAACTATTTTCGCGATAATCCATTTTATTACACGCGGCGACCGCCGCCGCTCGGCGACGACGCCATGGACGATTTTCTGTTCACGACGCGGCGCGGCTTTTGCGAACACTACGCCGCGGCGTTTACCACCTTGATGCGCGCGGCGGGGGTTCCCGCACGCGTCGTCACCGGCTATCAGGGCGGCGAGACCAACCCGTTCGACGGCTATTTGATCGTGCGGCAATCCATGGCCCATGCCTGGTCGGAGGTGTATCTCAAGGGGCGCGGCTGGGTGCGCGTCGATCCGACGGCGGTGATTCCGCCGCAGCGGGTGGAATCGGCCGAGGATCTGCAACGGTTCCGCAGCACCGCGCCGATCATCCCGCTGAACGCGGAGCTTGCCTGGTTGGCGCACCTGCGCGATGGCTGGGACGCGCTCAATAATGCATGGAATCAATGGGTGCTCGGTTATAACGACGTCCGCCAACAACAACTGCTGCGACGGCTGGGATTGCTGCGCTTCGGCTGGGGCGGTGTGGCGCTGGCGCTGGCGGCGGCGATTGCGGCGGTACTGGCCGTGGTGGCGCTGCACCTTCTGGTGCGAGGCGAGACGACAAGGGATCCGTTAGTGCGACTCTACCGGCGCGTCGAACGGCGCCTGGGAAGAGTCGGGCTGGTGCGCGATCGATTCGAGGGCCCGCAGACCTTCGCCTATCGAGTCGGTGCGGCACGACCGGACATTGGTCCGGCGCTTTTTGCCATTACCGATCTGTATGTGGCCTTGCGCTACGGCCACGGCGGCACCGCGGAGATGGCGCTGCTTCGGCGGGAGGTTGGCCGGTTCCGGCCGCCGCGCCGCAGGGCGCGCGCCGATTGACTATTTGCCGATACAGAAGCTGGAGAAGATGCGGCCCAGCAGATCGTCGGAGGTGAATTCACCGGTGATCTCGCCCAATGCCTGTTGCGCCAGCCGCAACTCTTCGGCCAGGAGTTCGGTTGCCCGGTATTCGGTGAGCTGCACCGCGCCGGCATCCAAATGGACCACCGCGCGCGCGATGGCATCGAGGTGACGGCGTCGCGCCATGAAATGGTCCTCGCCGTGACCCTGGTATCCCATCACCCGCTTAAGGTGTGCCTCCAGCAGATCCAGTCCCGCGCCGGTTTT
>CAYQWR010000086.1:0-348 GCA_964421235.1 uncultured Thiohalomonas sp.
TATGACATTCCAGTTACAGTGACGTCACTGTCCTGTTCCAACCACGTCCCTGAGTACGGCGCCGCCGCAAAGTGAACCATGGCCACCACACCGCCCGACTACGAACCGCTCGGCCCGCTGGGAGGCGACAGCGTACAACTGCGCTTCGGAGGAACATTCGAGGGCGCGGCGACGCGCTGGGATGCCACCTTTCTGACCCTGACGCATTACCGCCGGTGTTACGCACCCGAATGCCCCGCCCTGCGCAACTTTATCGACATCGGCGCCACGGGAGCGAACGGGCGACAGCTGATGGTGGCACTCGACGTCGCGGCCCTTGACGCCGCCACCGTCCACCCCAAGCCCGCC
>CAYQWR010000086.1:358-11008 GCA_964421235.1 uncultured Thiohalomonas sp.
GTGAAAGATGAAGTTTGTGGCTGAAAGCAGTTTCGGAGCGGAAAAGCGGTTCGACCCGGCATAAGGCCGTTGTCCAAACCGCGGCGGTTCAACCCGGCGCCGCGGTACGCCGGGTGCTCCCGTCCCACTACTCCGCCCGCCACAGCCGCGAACAGGTGCAACCGGAACAGGCACTGCGCGCCGGTTTGGAGGGGCGGACGCCTCAGCCGCCGGCGGAACCCTCGGGCTGTTCCTCCGCCGGCGGCGGGTTCTTCTTGCGGCTGCGTGTGCTGCGTGTCGTGCTGCGCGGCTTGGCCGGTGCCGCTGCCTGGGGCCACGCACCCAGCGGATAGGGATGTTCATCGCTGTTGAAACAGAGGAAGCGAACGATCTGGTAGATGTAGCTGGCCAGGGCCTCGCTGAACTCCAGCAAGCGGTCGTTCACCCCACCGGTGATGAGCCGGCTGCCGAACTGAAACAGCACCACCACCGTCAGCACCACCTCGGCGACGCAGTAGAGCACCGCGAACAGCAGCATGTACAGTCCGCGCATCCAAGTGGTCCGCGCCTTCAATCTCTCTTTAAGTTGACTCTCCATGGCACTCTCCGTTCGCTTAACGTTCTGTTCTTCCTCAAACTTAGCCAGTGGCGCCCGCAGGCGCCAGCTTTCAGCGCTCCAGCGCCCACGCCGGCAGCAGCCGCCCGGCATGGCGCATGGCGCGATCCAACTCGCGGCAGTCCGGTTCCTTGGCGGCCACCAGCGCCCAAAAGCGCCGTGAGTGATTCATATGCACGGTATGGCAAAGCTCGTGGACCATCAGGTAGCGCACCTGCTCCGGCGGCAGGAACAGCAGACGCCAGTTGAGGTTGATCACCTTGCGCGACGAACAGCTGCCCCAGCGGGTCTTCTGGCCGCGAATGGAAAAACCGTTGCAGGAAAGATCCAGTTCCGCCGCGAGCGTCAGCAATTGCGGCCCCAGGGTACGACGCGCGCGCTCCGCCAGCCAGCGCTGCAACACCAGATGCCAGCCGTCGCCACGATACTGCACCAGCAGCCCGCGTCCGGCCCGCTCCCACCAGCCGCTACGCGTTCCCTGTCGATATTCGACCTGCCACAGCTCACCGAGCGCGGGAAGTTGTATCTGCGCCGGCGCGATGCGCGCCGCCTGTACCTGCTGATGCTCGGCGCGGAAGCGCTCCACCGTGTTGATCAGCCAGTCGCGATGCTGTGCCACAAATTCCGGGAGGACGCGCGGATCGCAGCGCGGCGGCAGCACCAACTCCACACGTCCCGGCGGCACCACCTTGAGGCGCAGATATTTGGCGCGCGCGCTGACGCGAATGCGTGTCTCAGGCGGCGTGCCGGGCCAGTCGATGGGAGGAAATTCGGTCATCGTACGCCGCCGCACGACGACAACCATGTATTCACGTGTTATCGGGCTTGGAACGGAACGCGTCCACCGGCATGCTATCCAGCTCGGTAACGCTGATTTCGCTGCCGCCCGGCACCAGCAGATTGACGATGTTAGTCATCTCGAAACCGTAGAATTCCTTCATGTAATTGTAGATATCCTTGTGGTGATACTGCTCATAGGTAGCAACACCATCCACCACCCGACGCGCCACTGCACACGCCTCGGTGGCGGACAGGTCAATGGTAAAGGTACGCCCGTCCTGACGAAACCCATGACGCAGCAGACCATCCCTAATCTCCTCAAACAGGCGATTGGTGACCTCGTAGGGATAGGTGTCATAATCCATGTTGATGACTATGCCATAACGCATCTTCTTTCTTCCCTCCGCTTACCGACAAATAATAGTCGTTGTCCTTGTTTTATCGTTATGATCTTAACGCATTATTAAAAATAACCGTACAATAATCGCCATGCGAAAATATGGTGGCGTGCTTATTCACGAAAGCAGCGACGAGATGGGGCCGCTCGAAATTGTCGAGGACGGCTTCACCCGTTCGCTTCATTTCGGCTCGGAACCCAAGCAGAGCAGCATGGATATCAACGATCCGTACCGGCTCGCGCTGCTCTACAGCCGCGCCATGGTCACCAGCCTGCTATTCAACGCTACGCCGCAGCGCGCTCTGCTCATCGGATTGGGCGGCGGTTCCCTGGCGAAGTTCCTGCTGCGCCATTTTCCCACCTGCGGCATCGACGTAGTGGAATACCGCGAGTCGGTGCACCGACTCGCCCGCAGCCACTTCCGTCTGCCCGACGATCCGCGGCTCAGGGTGCACATCGCCGACGCCGGCGAATTCGTGCGCCGCACCGACACCGATTTTCACGATTACGATTTGATTATGGTGGACGCCTTTACCGGCGGCGGCATCGCCCACAGCACCGTGGGCCTGTCGTTCTTCGATTACTGCCGCCGCCGTCTCTCCGCCACCGGGGTGTTGACCACCAATCTCTGGTCCAGTGACGCGGTGCGGCTGGAGGAGATATTGCAGGACATCGGTGACACCTTCGACGGTCGCATGCTGCGCCTACCGGTCGCCGGCAAAGCCAATATGATCGCCCTCGCCACGCAACAGGGCACGCCGCGCCGTGAGTTGCGCCGCCTGGCCGAGCGCGCCCGCGAGTTGCAGGCGCAGACAGGCGTGGAATTCACCGTCCTGCTCAACCAACTGCGCAAACACAATCGCCGCTGGTTCTAGCGAAGCGGGAACAACCCAATCGCCGTAGTCACCGCCAAGGTGCAAACCTGTCAACGCCGCAACCGCCACCGCGCCACCAGGGTAACCACCAGCGCCCCCGACACGATCGCCGCCGCCACCCTTATATCCGCCAGCCGTTCCGGCGCAAACAGCAGCGTCAACCCCAGGCCCAGCATCATTGCGCCCGATAGCAGCTTGAGCAGCCGTCCCTCCTGCAACTGCAGCTTGCGGGTACCGAGGGTGTAGGTGAACAGCATCACGATGACGAACAGCGGCACCACGTAGATCACGTTGTACAGCGCCAGATAGGCGTAATAGGCAAAGGTGGATAGATGTTCGAGGGTCAGCAGCCTCGTGTACAACATCGGGAAGCCGGCGGTGCACAGCAGTTCGTAACTGTTGGCGGCGATGGCCAACACCGCTGTGGCGGCCAGCATGGTGCCGAGATGCTCGGCGCGCAGCAACCCGCGCATGCGCTGGTAAAGCTGCGGCTTGTCCTCTTGTGCGATGGAGAGGCTCGGTCCCTGCCCCGGCAGGACAAAGTCTTTGATATTGAACAGCGCCATCACCACCGCCAGCGCGCCAGCGATCGTCGTCACCCAAGGCAGATGACCGGTAAGCAGAAAGACGTTGAGCCAGGCCGCCATCAGGGCGAAGTAGACCAGCCCGGAGATGGCGACGAACACACCGCCCACCAGCAGCATGCGTCCGCGGCCACCGGCATGGACCAGCAGGCTGAGCAGAAACAGCAGCACGAAAAAGGCACAGGGGTTGAACGCATCCAGGCCGGCAATGACGATGGTGGTGAGCGGCAGCGATAAACGCTGCAGGTCGAAGCGGCCCAATCCCGCATCCGCCAACAGCCGGCGCGGCGTCACCGCCGCTGCCGCGGGCGGCAGGCCGCGGCCGGCGGCAAGCGCGTCGTGGCACTGCGCCAATTGACGCTGCAGATGGCGCCCCATCTCGCCGCCATCGTCGTAACCGACCAGCATGGAACCGCAAAATAGAAACGCGGGCACCGAAACCGCCTCCTGCCCAAGGGATGCCGCCATGCGCCGGTACAGCGCCGCATTGTCGCGGTTGCGGCTCACCTCGAGCGAATGCAGCCGCAGCCAGGGCGTGTCCGCCGCCAACCGCTCGACGTCAGGCCGCGCGCGCTGACAGTGGCGGCAGCTCTGCGACCAGAAGAAATAGAGATCGACGGCGACGCCGCCGGCGGCGTCCGTTTGATACCAGTGCGGCAACTCCGCAGCCGTCACCTCCCCCCAGGCGGGGGCCGTGACCCCTGCCAGTCCGCACAACAGCAACAACACGAGCGTCGGTCGCATTTTATTTTTTTATGGATTCACTCGATAACCCAAGATATTTCTTGGCATGGAGGCAACATATCACTTTAATATCCATTGCTAACTCCTCAACAGGCAAGGCTTTCGTTCCTCGGGGGAAAATCCGTAATCAATCACAGTATCGATTGTCATTCCCAGGTAACGTACGTCCGACACAGTGTCCCCACTGGCAAAACAATTGCGACCGACTATCGTTATCACTCCCGCCTATGGACGAGGTATAGCGAGGGAACGCCGGTTGGGCAACCACCACGGTAAAGGAGGCTACGGGTATGGAAAGTCGAGGATACGACGGCGATAAGCCGCTGCATGTGATGCTGGCCTACGGCCCATTGGGCTTGGTGCGAGCCACGGCACGGGAACTGCGCCTCGGCGGCATGATTGTGGACACCGGAACGGTGGCCCTGGATGAAGAGGCCGAGGTCGAGGTATCGTTCAATCACTGCTACAAGGACGAAGTCATTACCCACCGCATCAGCGCCACGGTAACACGCTCATTCCGCGGCGGCGCCGTTCTGGCCTTCCGCAGCTATGCGCGGACCACCCTGCAGGTGCTGCGCTATCTAATCGAAGGCCGACGCATGCCGGATCTCAGACGTATCGGGGCCATCCCACGCGTCAACTCGGCATTGCTGCTCGGCGGCTCACAACCGATTCCCCCCAGTGGTCGCACCTAGTCGCGGCCCATAGCGACTGTCGCTAATTACGGCGCCCCTCATCCGGCGCCGTTTTTTTTGGAATGACGGAAACATTATTCACCGCAAAGGCGCGAAGGACGCAAAGTCTGCCGGTACGAATCACATGGCATGTGATTGTGCGTCCGGGTAGAGCCAAAGAACTGTTCCCATCGCGGACATCGCGTCCCCGCTTTCAGCACGATCATGAATGAGGGTTACTTTGCGCTCTTCGCGTCTTTGCGGTGAATTCCTGTCTTGATCAGGCGGAGGCCGCCTCGTCCGCGGCGCCGCTGCCGTTGCCGGCGATGCGGTCCGACGCAAAGTCGCAGCTAAAGATACTGCCCTTGCCGGGACGGCTCTCGACCCGCAGCCGCCCGCCGTGACGGTTCAGCACGTGCTTGACGATGGCCAGACCCAGGCCGGTGCCGCCGGCCTCGCGGGAACGGCCGACATCAACGCGGTAAAAGCGCTCGGTCAAGCGGGGCAGGTGCTCGGCCGGGATGCCGATGCCGGTGTCGCGAACACTGAAGTGGGCGCCGCCAATGTCCTTGAACCAGCGGATCTCGATCTCGCCGCCCGCCGGGGTGTAGCGCACGGCGTTGGCGACGATGTTGGAGAAGGCGCTGTACAGCTCGCGTTCGGCACCGTAGAGCTTGAGCCCGGCCTCGGCCTGCAGCGTGACCTGGTGGCCCTTGTCGCCGGAGAGCAGTTCCGCGTCCTCGCGGATCGCTGCCAGCAGGGCCGGCACCTCCACCACATCTTTCGGCGGGTTGGAGCGGTCCATCTCCAGGCGCGACAGCATCAGCAGGTCGGCAACGATGTGCTGCATCCGACCCGACTGCTGGTGCATCAGAGCCAGCGAGCGCTGCCACTTGGTGGCGCACTCGTCGCCGCTGTCCATCAGCGTCTCCAGGAACCCGCTGACCACGGTCAGCGGCGTGCGCAGTTCATGGGAGACATTGGCTACAAAGTCACGCCGCATCTGCTCCAGCCGCTGCTGCTGGCTGACGTCGCGCGCCACCAGCAGGCGCTGTTCGCGGCCATAGGTGACGACGCGGATGCTCAGGGTGATCGCCGGGTCCACCGGCGACGGCAGGCGCAACACCTCGCCCTTCTGGCTGTAGTGAAGGAAATTGACGAAGTCGGGGTGGCGCAGCAGGTTGTCGATGCGCTGGCCCTTGTCCTGGGCCGAGTGAAGCCCGAGCAGGCCCGCCGCCGCATCGTTGAACCACGTAATTTGATCGGTGCCGCCCAACACCACGGTGGCGTCGGGCAGGGCCGAGGTTGCTTCGTTGAAGCGCTCCAGTATCTCCTCCAGCGCGCGCTTGCGCTGCCGGTGTTTTTGCTGGCGCTGGTAGAGCAGGTGGAACACCTCGCCCCAGATGCCGTGTCCCTCGGGGATGTTGCGCGTCTTGCCTACGCGCAGCCACTTTTCCAGGCGATACAGGTTGTAGAGGTGCCAGATGAAATAGCCGCCCAGCCCCAGCCACAGGAACAGGACGATCTGGTCAAATACCGCGCCCAACAACAGCGCCAACAGCAGGATGCCGAAGGCGCGCCAGAATTCGGAGGACCAGGGACTGGGCAATTTACACCTGTTGTGAGAATCGGTAACCGGCGCCGCGCACGGTCTGGATCAGGGCGTCGTGGCCGCTTGGCTCCAGGGCCTTGCGCAGACGGCGGATATGGACGTCGACGGTACGCTCCTCGACGTAGGCGCCGCGCCCCCACACCATATCGAGCAGCTGCGAGCGACTATACACCCGTTCCGGGTGCGACATGAAAAACTGCAACAGACGGAACTCGGTCGGTCCCATCTCCAGCGCCTGCTCGTTGGCGGACACGCGATGGCTGGAGGTATCCACCTTGAGGCTGTCCACCGTCAGCACGCCGTCTTCGTCATGGGGCCGGCTGCGGCGCAGTACCGCCTTGATGCGCGCCTGCAACTCGCGGGTGGAGAACGGCTTGGCGATGTAGTCGTCGGCCCCGACCTCCAGCCCGCGAATGCGGTCGTCCTCTTCGCTGCGGGCGGTGAGCATGATGATCGGCGTGCCGCGGGTGTAGTCGTCGCGCCGCAACCGGCGCGCCAGTTCGATACCGCTCATGCCGGGCAGCATCCAATCCAGCAGGATCAGACTCGGCAAGCCGTTGGCCAGCAACCGTTCCGCCTCTTCGGCGGTGGCGGCCTGGTGCACGACATAGCCGCCGCGTTCCAGCGTCATGGCGACCATCTCGCGAATGGCCGGCTCATCCTCAACAATCAATATCGTATTGGCTGTCATAATCCGGTAACCCGATAAACATCTACCGGGGCTATTAGAGTGCAGAAATATTACAGTGCCATGACATGAAGGCGAAAGCATAGACCGCAAATTCGCGACGGCCATTAAATCACAGCCACGTCCCCACGCGGCACCTGCGGCACCATCCGGTTGATAAATTCGTTTCACTTCAGTCAGATGGCGCCGGCTTGCAATGACCGACCGGTCCGACAGCGACCCATGATGCGAAGCCATCCGTTCGCGCGTCAGGCCGCACATCCTTGGTCCGCGCCTACGTGAGATGGGCCACCGCGCCGGCGGTCACCGCCCAAGACGGACACCGAATGCCCGCTCCACGACAGGCATCAGCCCATAGAGATCATCCGCCAGCACCCGCGCGATGCGCCGCACCTCCGCCGTCGGCGGCTCCAGATCGGGCACCACGAGCACCGCCATCCCGGCCCGCGCCGCCGCCGTCACCCCGGCCGGCGAATCCTCGAACACCGCGCAGTCGCCCGGCGCCACCGCGAGCCGGCGCGCCGCCTCCAGGAAGATGTCCGGCGCCGGCTTGCCCGCGGCCACATCGGCGCTGGTGACGATCACCTCGAAGCGATCCATGCCGCCGTCGCGCAGCCGCCGCAGCGCCCGCTCACGCTCGGTACCGGTGCCCAGAGCCAGCGGCACACCGGCATCGGCCAGCGCATTGACTAATTCGAGCGCCCCCGGCTTCGCGCTCAATCCGCCGCTGCATTCACGCTCGTCGCCCATCGCCAGCCGCCGCTCCTTCACCTGCTCGAACGGCAAAGCGTCGCCGAAACGTTCGCACAAAATAAAGCGCCGCGCCTCCATGTCCTTGCCCACCAGTTGCCGATAGAGCTCATCGGTCATCGTCAGCCCCACCTCCGCCAGCGCCTGTGTCCAGGCCCAGCGGCCCACGCTCTCGGTGTCGAACAGCAGGCCGTCCATATCGAAGATGGCGGCGCGCAATGTCTTGGTATTTGCCATATCCATCGCTTTCGTCGTTAACTCGCCTTACACGCCCGCACGCGCACCGCATTGGGCGGCTGCCTGCCGGGACATCGGGGAAACTATCCCGCGGCCGGCCGTTCTAACCAGTCGTCACTTCCCCGCCCCGACGGCAACCACGGACGAAGGCGAACATGCCAGCGGTTTATTATGACACGTGATGTGAAGCACCCGACGGACGCCGCAACCGCGCACGGACTGACCTCGCAGGAGGCGGCCGCGCGGCTGATCCAGTACGGTCCCAACACCGTCGAGGAAGAGCGTCCCCACCTCGCCCTGGCGCTGCTGCGAAAATTCTGGGCGCCGGTCCCGTGGATGCTCGAAGCCACCATCGTCCTGCAATTCCTGTTGGGCAAGAGAGACGAAGCGGCCGTGATCGCGGTGCTGCTGGTCTTCAATGCGGTACTCAGTTTTGTGCAGGAAAATCGCGCCAATCGCGCCCTGGCGCTGCTGAAGCGCCGCCTGGCGACCCAGGCACGGGTGTTGCGGGACGAAAGCTGGCAACTGATCGCAGCCACGGAGCTGGTCCCCGGCGACATCGTCCATCTGCGCATGGGCGACCTGGCACCGGCCGATATCCGCCTGCTGGACGGCAATCTGCTGCTGGACCAATCGGCGCTGACCGGCGAGTCCCTGCCCACCGAAGCGGAGACGGGAGCCAGCACCTATGCCGGCAGCATCGTGAAACGCGGCGAGGCCACCGGCGAGGTGACGGCCACCGGCAGCCGCACCTATTTCGGCAAGACCGCCGAGTTGGTGAAGACGGCCAAGACCGTCAGCCATCTGCAACGCACCATCCTGACCATCGTCAAATATCTGGTCGTCCTCGACCTGGTGCTGGTCGCCGCCCTGCTCGCCTACGCCTTCGCCACCGGCATGCCCCTGCAGGAGACGATACCGTTTGCCTTGATCCTGCTGGTCGCCTCGGTCCCCGTTGCGCTGCCTGCGACCTTCACCCTCGCCACGGCGCTGGGCGCGCTGGACCTGGCCAAACACGGCGTGCTGGTGACGCGCCTGTCGGCCATCGAAGAGGCCGCCGCCATGGAGGTGCTGGCCAGCGACAAGACCGGCACCATCACCAGGAACCAACTGGCGGTGGCGGCCCTGCTGCCCTACGCCAGTTACAACGAAGACGACGTGCTGCGCCTTGGCGCGTTGGCCTGCGATGACGCCACCCAGGACCCCATCGACCTGGCCGTGCTCAACGCCGCCCGCGCGCAGGGCCTATTGCGGGAGGTGCCACAGCGACTTCAATTCATCCCCTTCGACACCGCCAGCAAGCGTTCTGAAGGCACCTACGAACAGGACGGACACCGGCTGCGCGTGATCAAGGGCGCCCCCGGCGCCGTGGCCGCGCTGGTTGCCGATGCGGCGGGCCTGGACGCCGACGTGGAGCGCTTGTCCGCCAACGGCTATCGCGTGCTGGCGGTGGCGACCGGCGACGACGATCAGCTTCAGCTCGCCGGCCTGCTGGCCTTGCAGGATCCGCCGCGGGAGGATTCGGCGGCCCTGATCGAGAATCTGCACCGCCTGGGTATTCGGGTAATCATGGTGACCGGCGACGGCCTGGCGACGGCGCGCGCCGTCGCCGATCAGGTCGGGATCGGCGCCCGGACGTGCGCCAGGGAGATCCTCGACGACGGCCGGGTCGACGCGCCCCAGGCATGCGACGTCGTCGCCGGCGTCTACCCCGAAGATAAATTCCGGCTGGTTCAGGTGTTGCAACGCGCGGGACGCGTCACCGGAATGACCGGCGACGGCGTCAACGACGCACCGGCGCTCAAACAGGCCGAAGTCGGCATCGCCGTGGCCAACGCCACCGACGTGGCCAAGGCGGCGGCCAGCATCGTGTTGACCAACCCCGGCCTGACCGACGTGGTCGCCGCCGTGGAAGTGAGCCGGCGCATCTATCAGCGCATGCTCACCTATACCCTGAACAAGATCATCAAGACCTTCGAGATCGCGATCTTTCTCAGTATCGGCGTCATGCTCACCGGCGTATTCGTGGTGACGCCGCTGCTCATCGTGCTGCTGCTGTTCACCAACGACTTCGTCACCATGTCCATCGCCACGGATCGGGTATCGTTCTCGCCGCAACCGGAGCGTTGGCGCATCCCCAGCCTGATGCTCACCGCCGGTTCGCTGGCCATCCTGATCCTGCTGCTCTCGTTCACCGTGTTCTTCGTCGGCCGCGACTGGCTGCACCTGCCGCTGGCCCAGTTGCAAACTTTGATCTTCGTCATGCTGGTGTTCACCGGCCAGGGCAACGTCTACCTAGTGCGCGAGCGCGGCCACTTCTGGCATTCGCTGCCGAGCCGCTGGATCATCATCGCCTCCACCCTCGACATCATCGTGGTCAGCCTGTTCGCCACCCGGGGGATACTGATGGCGCCCATCGACCCCGTGCTGATCGGCGGCCTGCTGCTGGTGATTGTCGGCTATCTGGTGCTGGTGGATTTCGTGAAAATACGGATATTCAGGCGCTTCGCCGATATTCACTGACAGATGTCGCCGAGCTTATCCACGGCTTGGGCCGTGCTCACCCTGTGAGCCCCGTGGTTAGCATCTCTTGCGTCTGAATTTCGCAATGGCGTGATGTCAATTCTTTCGTGATGCAGGCAAATCAGAGTAAGCTCACCGGACCCTGTCGCCTGGAGGTAACGTGCGTAGTCCCTTCGTTCGCGGTATCGTCT
>CAYQWR010000087.1:0-8042 GCA_964421235.1 uncultured Thiohalomonas sp.
AGGCCGTCTTGGCGGACAGCTCCAGCGAGCAGCTCCACTTGTAGGCGAGATTCAGCGTTTCGGCGCAGGCATACACGCCGTGGCCGCGTACCACCACGACGGGGTACTCGGCCAGCAGTGTCGCCACCTTCTCCGGCGCCTCCTTGACGTACCGCTCATAGGCGATAGTGATCACCGGTACCCGCGGAAAGTAGAGGCTGCCCTCAAAGTCCGCCGGGATAAAGTCCTTTCCGTTCATGGTCATGGCGACGGTGTGGGCGCCGTGGCTGTGTACCACCGCCCGCGCCTTGGGGTTGCAGCGGTAGACCTCCAGGTGCAGCGGCGCGTCGAGCGAGGCGCCCTGGCCGCGGTTTCCCTCCAGGTCGCATTGCACCAGCTGTTCCGGCTCCAGCAGGTCGGCGCAGGCCCCGGTCGGGGTGACCCAGAACCGCTCCCCGTCGCGGACCGAGGCGTTGCCGCTGTGGGAGTCGTTGATGCCGTATTGGCGCAGCCAGCGGTAGTGGCGCACCAGGTCTTCGCGCAGTTCCATGGGTGATCTCACGTAAAAAAATAGTGCAACCGCTGCGATTCTACCGCAGCTGCCGCGTTCCGTCAGAACTGTCGAGGCGGGGCGAAATCATGTTGCCGAACCCCTTGACTCGCCTTTTTGATTTGTATTAAATGCGAATCATTCGCATTCGCATCCAGTCTTGGCGATGCGGCGGGGTCCGGAAGGGACCGTTGAGAGACGCACTGGCTGATCGGTGGCACAGGGTGCGCAAAGGGCCGGTCCAGGCCGTCGGCGGGGTGAAAACGGCCTTTTGTGGCGCTGTTGATTGAAATGACAAGGTGTAACAGAGGAAGAGCGATGTCGCGCATACGGTTGGGATTGATTTCCATGTTGTTTTCGTTGGTATTGGCCCCTCAGGCGTGGGCTGCCCCTTCTCCTGTGGTGAATCTGGTTATCAGGAACCAGTCCTTTGAACCGCAGACCCTGACTATTCCGGCCGGGCAGCAGGTCAAGATCCTGGTGAAAAACGTGGACAGCTTTCCCGCCGAGTTCGAGAGCAGCGACCTCGGCCGGGAGAAGGTGATCCCCGGCGGCACGACCCTGCCTCTCTACGTGGGGCCGCTCACTCCGGGCAGTTACCGGTTTTTCAACGATTTTCATCCATCGAGCACCGGCACCATCGTCGTGCCGTCCAAGCGTTAGGAGTCCGCCATGCTGGCCACGGGAATCATCATGTTTCGTGAGGTGCTGGAGGCGGCGCTGATCGTCTCCATCGTCATGGCGGCGGCCAAAGGGGTCGCGGGCCGCGGGCGCTGGGTGGGTTACGGCATCGTCCTGGGCATCGTGGGCGCCTGTCTGGTTGCCGCCTTCGCCGGGGTGATCGCCCAGGCGGTGCAGGGGCGCGGTCAGGAGCTGCTCAATGCCGCCGTCCTGCTGCTGGCCGTGGCGATGCTGGGCTGGCACAACGTCTGGATGAGCCATCACGGCAAGGAGTTGGCGCAACAGATGAAGGCCATCGGCCACGACGTTGCCGTGGGCGACAAGCCGTTGTCGGTGCTGATGGTGGTGGTGACGATGGCAGTGTTGCGCGAAGGCTCGGAGGCGGTGCTGTTCGGTTACGGCATCTATGCCGGCGGTGCGCATGCCCTCTCCATGCTGACCGGTGCCGCGGGCGGACTGGCGCTGGGGGTGGCGGCGGGTGTGCTGCTCTACAAGGGCCTGTTGCGTATCCCCACCCGTCATCTGTTTGCCGTCACCGGCTGGATGATCCTGCTGCTGGCGGCGGGTCTGGCGGCGGATGCGGCCGGCATGCTGACCCAGGCGGGTGTCCTGCCGGCCATTCGCGAGGGTGTCTGGAACACCTCGTGGCTATTGAATGAGCAGTCGCTGCTCGGCCGTCTGCTGCACATCCTGGTGGGCTACAGCCAGCGCCCGTCGGCGATGCAGCTCATCTTCTACGTCGCGGCCCTGGCCATCATCGGCAGCCTGATGTGGGCGGTCAATCGTCCGCGGCCGGTGCGCGTCGCCGCGGGGGAGGCCAACGGGTGAACAGTGTGACGACGACACAGATTCCGCTCACCATCCCCGTGCGCGTCGAGGGGGAGCGCGACTGGCGCCAGCGCAGCCCGTGGGTGGCCCGGTTGGAGGCGTTCATGGTGCGTCACCGCAGCAAGCTCGCCTGGCTCCACGTGGCCATGTTCTTCGGTTTCATGGCGCTGATGATCGTGCCTTTGTGGCTGCCGCTGCCGCCCGACGGGGCGACCTTCTACAACAACTTCACCACCTTCGCCAACTTCGTGATCTGGGGACTGTGGTTTCCCCTGGTGTTCGTGTCGGTGATCTTCACCGGGCGCAGCTGGTGCGGAATCCTCTGTCCGCTGGGGGCGAGTTCCGAGTGGGCCAACCGGTTCGGACTCAAGCGCCCGGTTCCGCGCTGGGTACGCTGGGAGGGGACACCCGTCGTCAGCTTCATCGTCATCACCGTCCTGGCACAGACGGTCGATGCGCGCGGTTTCCCGCAGGGGATCGCGGTGGTCTTCGGCCTGGCCTTCGCCTGCGCGGTGGTCCTCGGCTTCGCCTACGGCCAGGGCCGCAACAAGCGTCCCTGGTGCCGCCACATGTGCCCCATCGGTCTGATGCTCGGCGTGTTCTCCCGTATCGGCGCCGTGCAGTTCGTGCCGAAGCGACCGCAGCCGGGCGGCGATGCGTACACCCAGAAAGGCGTGTGCCCCACCATGATCGACCTCAAGCGCAAGGAGGAGTCGCGTCACTGCATCGAGTGTTTTCGCTGCGTGAGCCCCACGGCGCGCGGTGGCCTGGCCCTGGCGCTGCGCACACCGGGCACCGAGGTCGCCGACATCCGCCATCACAACCCCAACGCGGCGGAGATCTGGTTTCTGTTCCTGGCCACGGGCCTGGCGATGGGCGGTTTCCTGTGGCTGATCCTGCCGCAATACGGCGTGCTGCGCCAAACCATCGGCGTGTGGGCGATCGACCGCGGCTGGGACTGGCTGGGCAACTCCGGACCCTGGTGGCTGATGTCGGTGCACCCGCAGGGGCGCGAGGTCTACACCTGGCTCGACTTCTTCACCATCAGCGGTTTCATGCTGGCCTTCGCCGCGCTGCTGACGGCGGTGCTGACGCTGTTGACGGGGTTCTCCAGTTGGATCGCCGGACGGTTGGGCGCCGATCTGGATCTGCGCCGCCGTTTCGTCGAGCAGGCCTACGCCTACATGCCGGTGGCGATGGTCTCGCTGGTGGTCGGTCTGGGTAGCGAGTTGTTCGGTGCCCTCCATGTGGCGGGACTCTCCTCGTGGGCCGTCTCCGCGACCAAGATCGTCCTGTTCGGTTTGGGCACCCTCTGGAGCATGGTGTTGGGCTACCGGCTGGTAGGTGCGCAGGGACTGGCGGGTATCCGGCGGATTCTGACGCTGTTGCCGCTATTGGCCGGGGTCGCCTTTGTCGGCCTGAACTGGTGGCCCGCCATCTTCGGCGCCTGAACGCGTGGCGCAGATCGGTTTTCACTTCAACATTCACAAAGGAGTTCGGAAATGAAATTGCACAATCGCCTGGCCGTTGCGGTGGCGTGTTTCGCGGTGCTGCTGGCGGGCCAGGCCATGGCGGCGGAACAGTCGATGGGGGCACCGATAGTGGTGAACGGCATGATCCTGCACCCGGTTTATCTGCAGCCGGTGCACATGGCGCCGATGCTGCCGGGGATGGATGCGGCGAAATCCGATGCCCACCTCGAGATCGATATCCACGCCGACAAGAATAATCAGTGGGGTTTCGAGCCGGGGGCATGGATCCCCTACCTGACGGTGAGCTACCAGATCCGCAAGCTGGGGAGCAACTGGTCCACCTTCGGCACGCTGATGGTGATGACCGCCGCCGACGGCCCGCACTACGGTGCCAATATCAAGTTCAACGGACCGGGCAAGTACCGCGCCAGTTTCCGTATCGAGCCGCCACCGTACGCCGCCTTCTTCCGCCACACCGACAAGGAGACCGGCGTGCCCGAATGGTGGGCCCCGTTCCAGAAGAGCTGGGATTTCACCTACGTCGGCGGCACGGGGCACAAGGGCGGATATTGATCGATGACGGCGCGTTACAGGCCAATCCGCGATGAGGCACCGCAGCGGGCAGTGGATAGCTGCGGTGATACCGTATTGCACAGCAGCGCGCTGCTCGGCGGCGCCCGCGTGCGTGCCATCGAGCACGCCGGCGAGCGCTACTACCTGCGCCTGACCCGCAACGGCAAACTCATTCTGTGTAAATAAACCAATTTCCGTCGTAGCCAGCCACACCCGGAGCACCGCAGCGCGGTTGTTGCCGGTTCCAGCCAGCAGAACGACTCCTTTTTCAGCTCAAAGGGGTGGAACATGTTCTGTCACACCGAACCGACACGATGCACTCCCGCGCGGTGGCGGCAACACCGAGGGGCCGGCCCAGGACGGCCGGCCCTGTTGTTGGCCGCCGCGCTGGCGGCCCAGGGCAGCGCCGCGCTGGCCGCTTCCGACGGCGGCCGGGATGCGCCGACCTTCGGCGCCGCGCTCTCTCTCGATTCCGAACGGGTCACCAATCTCGGCGGTGGCATCGCGCCGGGCAGCGCGACCGATCACCTGCTCAAGGCCCGCCTCTGGATCGACGGCGCGCTGTTCGGCCTGCCCGCCGGCTCGCGGCTGGCGGCGGGCTTCATTCACACCTGGGACGGACGCCCCGGCGCCACGCTGGTCGGTGACGCGCAGGGGTTCAGCAACATCGCGGCCACGCCGCGCAGCTCCCTGTACACGCTCTATTACCGTCAGCGTCTCGCCGACAGCGGCTGGACCGTCCGCCTCGGCCTGGTGCCCGCCGACCGTTATTTCGACACCGCCGACAGCGCCGGGCTGCTGATCAACAGCAGCTTCGGGGTCCAGCCGACCTGGTCGGCCAATACGGTCGCACCCATCTATCCCACCGCCGGGATCGGCGCCATGGCGACCTGGAGCGACGGCCGATGGCGCAATCGCGCCGGCGTCTTCCAGGCCGATCCGCGCGCCCGGGGCAGCGCCTTCGAGCGCGGCTTCCTGCTGCTGGACGAAGTGAACTTCGGCGCATCGGCCGCGACCACGTATAAGGTCGGCGCCTGGAGCTACCACCCGCACGACCCGCCGTCGGCCCCCCTGCCCAAGACGACGTGGGGCGGTTACGCCATTGCCGAGCATGCGCTGAATGCTGCGGCGAATGCGCCCACGGCGTTCGTTCGCGTCGGCTGGAGTCCGCCCAAGGCGAGCGTCATTCCGCTGGGTTTTCAGATCGGCGTACTCGTCCCGGCGCCCTTCACGACACGGCCCGACGACCAGCTCAGCCTGGGGATCGCCAGCGCCCATCTGCGCGATCAGGGCGTCGAAACCGCTTACGAGGCCACCTACCTGATAGCGTTGTCGCGCCACGTTTCGCTGCAACCGGATGTGCAGTACGTGGCCAACCCGGGCGGCACCTATCCTGACGCGACGGTGGCGACCTTGCGGTTGCATGCGGAGTTTTAGGTGCGGTGGCGGATGCCTGCTACGGCCGGCGGCGGAGTTCATGTCGCGTTGCCGCGATTTAACGTTTTCTTGACAAATGTCAATGGCGGTTACATGGATTTAATCTAATCTAGACACGATCTAAATTGATCCCATGGACGCAAGGAGTATTGCCATGAAAAGGAAGCTCATGTCGCATCTGGTCACCACCACCCTCCTGACCGCCGGCAGCGTCGCCGTTGCGGCAACCCAGGAGCCCATCCAACCCATCCGGCCGGTACAGACGATCAACCTGGCGCAGGTCGAACTCGGCAAGAAGCTCTACTTCGATGCCCGTCTTTCCAAATCGGGATTCATCTCCTGCAACTCCTGCCACAACCTGAGCCGGGGCGGGACCGACAACCTCCAGACCTCGATCGGTGATCATTGGCACCAGGGGCCCATCAACGCACCGACCGTGCTCAATTCCAGTCTCAACCTGGCGCAGTTCTGGGACGGTCGCGCCAAGGATCTGCAGGCCCAGGCCGGCGGACCCATCGCCAACCCCGGCGAGATGGGCTTCTCCCACACGCTGGCCGTCGGGGTGCTCGAAACGATCCCCGGCTACACCACGGAGTTCAAACAGGTGTTCGGCAACGACAAGATCACCATCGACGAGGTGACCGAGGCCATCGCCGAATTCGAGAAGACACTGGTGACCCCCAATTCACGCTTCGACCAGTGGCTGATGGGTGACAAGAATGCCCTCAATGCCCAGGAGCTGGCGGGGTACGGGCTGTTCAAGAGCAGCGGCTGCGTGGCCTGCCACAACGGCGAAAACGTCGGCGGCAACTCCTACCAGACGATGGGCGTGGTCGAGCCCTACAAGACCAGCAACCCGGCCGAAGGCCGCTATGCGGTGACCGGCAAGGATGCCGACCGCTTCAAGTTCAAGGTACCGTCCCTGCGCAACGTGGAATTGACCTATCCGTACTTCCACGACGGGGCGGCGGCAACCTTGAGCGACGCCGTTGAAACCATGGGCCGCGTTCAGCTCGGCAAGAAGTTCTCGCCCAAGGAGAACGCCGAGATCGTGGCCTTCCTCAAGACCCTGACCGGTGACCAGCCGCAGTTCCAACTGCCGATCCTGCCGCCGTCCAGCGACACGACCCCGCCGCCGCAGCCGTTCATTTAGGGGACCGAAGCGCGGCGGGACGACAGGGAAGCGTGTCCTCCCGCCGCCGCGTTCCGATATTCGTTCTCGTCACCGGGTACAGCAACTCGGTCACGGTGTCGCCGCCCGGCGCCGTGCTTTGGCGGTGTTATGTTCGTTTCCGGCGGGGCGGCCAGTAGGGACCGGAATAGAACAGCAGGGCGGTGATCAGCAAGATGCCCACCACCTTCATCGCCAGCGCCCGGTTGCGCAACCGGGGGGTCGAAACCGCTTACGAAATCACCTACCTGATGGCGTTGTCGCGCCACGTTTCGCTGCAACCGGATGTGCAGTACGTGGCCAATCCGGGCGGCGAATATCCCGCCGCGACGGTGGCGACCTTGCGGTTGCACGTGGGATTTTAGGTGTGGTGGTGGGTGATGCCCGCTCGTTGGCGGCCCGCAGGTGACATCGCCGATCCGTCGCCTAGACTCTTGGAAACTCGTGCGGAACGGCTGGGACAACGCCCGTCGGTCTCCGATGGTTTTGAGCTTCCTGGCGAACACGAATGAGGTATCGGCGACGCCTATCGCCGATGGTGGAACAAACGATTTCAAAACCACCGCCCTGATTTCTATCCTCGAAATAGATGTTCCGAATGGGTATCCGGCTCACTTTCAGCAGACCGTGGGTCGGACGGAAGTCCAACCCACAGATGGGATACCCGTTTGGAACGCCATTTCGCGGCTTCGGTGCCGACTGTGCCAACCGTGCCGGCCAACAACACGCAAGGAGTAGCGCCATGTCCGATAGCAAATGCCCGTTTCATCACACCGCCGGCGGCGGCATGTCGAACCGCGACTGGTGGCCGAACCAACTGCGGCTCGACATCCTGCACCAGCACTCCCCCCGCTCCAATCCGATGGGCGGGGATTTCAATTATGCCGAGGCGTTCAAGAGTCTCGACCTCAAAGCCGTCAAGAAGGACCTCCGTGCGCTGATGACCGACTCGCAGGCGTGGTGGCCGGCGGACTACGGGCACTACGGCCCGCTGTTCATCCGCATGGCGTGGCACAGTGCCGGCACCTATCGCACCGCGGACGGTCGCGGCGGCGCGGGCTCGGGTCAGCAGCGCTTCGCACCGCTCAACAGCTGGCCCGACAACGTCAATCTCGACAAGGCGCGCCGGCTGCTCTGGCCGGTCAAGCAGAAGTACGGCCGGAAGATCTCCTGGGCCGACCTGCTGATCCTTGCCGGCAACGTCGCCCTGGAGTCGATGGGCTTCAAGACCTTCGGCTTCGGCGGCGGACGCGAGGACGTCTGGGAGCCCGAGGAGGACATCTACTGGGGGCCGGAAGGTAAGTGGCTGGGCGACGAGCGCTACACCGGCGACCGACAGCTCGACAATCCT
>CAYQWR010000087.1:8052-10996 GCA_964421235.1 uncultured Thiohalomonas sp.
TTCGGCTTCGGCGGCGGGCGCGAGGATGACTATGCTCCCGACGAGTACACCTACTGGGGCGCCGAGACCGAGTGGCTGGGCGACAAGCAGCGCTATTCCGGCGAGCGCGACCTGGAAAACCCGCTCGCCGCCGTGCAGATGGGGCTGATCTACGTCAACCCGGAAGGCCCCGGCGGTCAACCGGATCCGCTCGCCTCCGGCCGCGACGTGCGGGAGACCTTCGCGCGCATGGCGATGAACGACTACGAGACGGTCGCGCTCACCTGCGGCGGCCACACCTTCGGCAAATGCCACGGCGCCGGCGATGCGGCGCTGGTCGGGCCCGAGCCCGAGGCGGCGCCGATCGAACAGCAGGGCCTCGGCTGGAAGAGCCGCTACGCCAGCGGCAAGGGCGGCGACCAGATCGGCAGCGGCCTGGAGGGCGCCTGGACGCCGACCCCGACCAAGTGGGACATGACCTATCTGGAGATGCTGTTCGGCAACGAATGGGAGCTGACCAAGAGCCCGGCGGGCGCCTGGCAGTGGACGCCGAAGGAGGCGACGGGCAGTAATCAGGCGCCGGCGGCCGACGACGCGTCGAAGCGGGTGCCGATCATCATGACCACCGCCGACATGTCGATGCGCATGGACCCGATCTACGAGCCGATCGCGCGCCACTTCCGCGACAACCCGGAGGAGTTCGCCGACGCCTTCGCCCGCGCCTGGTTCAAGCTGACCCACCGCGACATGGGGCCGCGCGCGCGCTACCTCGGCCCGGAAGTGCCGGCGGAGGCGCTGATCTGGCAGGACCCGATCCCCGCCGTGGACCATGCGTTGATCGACGAGGCGGATGTCGCCGCCCTCAAGGGCCAGATCATCGCAGCGGGACGGTCGGTCTCCGAGCTGGTCGCGACCGCCTGGGCCGCGGCCTCCACCTTCCGCGGCTCCGACAAGCGCGGCGGTGCGAACGGCGCGCGTATCCGCCTGGCGCCGCAGAAGGATTGGGCGGTCAACCAACCGGAGCAACTGGCCAAGGTGCTGGCCATGCTGGAAGGCATTCAGCGCAAGTTCAACCACGGCGGCAAGAAGGTGTCGATGGCCGACCTGATCGTGCTGGCCGGATGCGCCGGCGTCGAGCAGGCCGCGAAGAGTGCCGGCTGCGATGTGACGGTTCCGTTCACGCCGGGCCGCATGGACGCCTCGCAGGAGCAGACCGATGTGGAGTCGTTCGCCGTGCTCGAACCGATCGCGGACGGCTTCCGCAACTACCAGAAAGGCAGATATACCGTATCGGCCGAGGAGCTGCTGGTCGACCGGGCGCAATTGCTGACCCTGAGCGCGCCCGAGATGACGGTTCTGGTCGGCGGCATGCGTGTCCTGGGCGCCAACTTCGGACACTCCCAACACGGTGTCTTCACCCGGCGCGTCGGTTCGCTCAGCAACGACTTTTTCGTGAACCTGCTCGACATGGGTACGGTCTGGGAGCCGGTATCGGAAGCGGAAGAGGTGTTCGAGGGACGCGATCGCGCCACGGGTAAGCCCAAGTGGACCGGCACCCGCGTCGACCTGCTCTTCGGTTCGAACTCCCAGCTTCGGGCCCTCGCCGAAGTCTACGGTTCAGCCGATTCGCAGGAGAAGTTCGTCCATGACTTCGTGGCCGCGTGGACCAAGGTGATGAACCTGGATCGCTTTGATCTCGCCTAGCCTGGCGCAACGTCCCGGCGGACCGCCGGAGGATCGTCAGGACAGTCGCCGAAGCAAGAAACCGGCGGCTGTCCTGCACGCTGGCGGGGACCGGTGCGCAGCGTTTCCCGTGGCCCTTCGCAACGGAGTCTCAGCGCCGTCGCGCGCGGCGGGGCAGCCAGTAGGGACCGGAGAAGAACAGCAGGGCGGCGGCGAGGACGATGGCCGGTCCCGTCGGCAGGTCCCAGCGGAACGAGCCGAACAGGCCGCCGGCCACGGCGAGGCAGCCGAAGCCGGCCGCCATCAGCGCCATCTGTTCCGGGGTGCGGGCGAAGTGGCGGGCGGTGGCGGCGGGGATGATCAGCAGCGCGGTGATCAGCAGGATGCCCACCACCTTCATCGCCACGGCGATGACCACCGCCACCAGCACCACGAAGATGGCGCGCACCAGCGTGACCCGCACCCCTTCCACCTGCGCCAGCTCCTCGTGCACCGTCATCGCCAGCAGCGGCCGCCAGATCAGCGCCAGCACCACCAGAGTGACCAGACCGCCGCCGGCGATCCACCACAGGTCGGTACGGGTCACCGCCAGGATGTCGCCGAACAGGTAGCCCATCAGGTCGATGCGGATCTGCTCCACCAGGGCGATGGTGATGAGTCCCAGCGCCAGCGCGCTGTGGGCCAGGATGCCGAGCAGGGTGTCGCTGGCCAGCCGTTTCTGCGCCTGCAACGCCACCAGCAGCAGCGCCAGCACGGTGCAGACCACGGTGATGGTGAGGGTGGTGTTGATGCGCAGCACCAGCGACAGGGCGACGCCGAGCAGGGCCGAGTGGGCCAGGGTGTCGCCGAAATAGGCCATGCGCCGCCACACCACGAAGGTGCCCAGCGGCCCCGTCACCAGCGCCACGCCGAGCCCGGCCAGCAGCGCGCGCAGCAGAAAATCACTCATGGGTATGGCCCTTCGACTGGGGACAGTCGCGGCACCAGGTGTGGTGCTCGTGGCCGTCGTGGTGATGGGTGTAGGGCGCCAGCCCCATGCCGGCCTGGAACAGGGTCTGGAACGCCGGCTGTTTTTTCACCTGTTCCGGGTGGCCGGTGCAGCACATCTGCTGGTCGAGACAGAACACCAGGTCGGTGCGTTCCATCACCAGGTGCAGGTCGTGGGAGACCATCAGGATGCCGACGCCGCGCTGATCGCGCAGCCGGCCGATCAGTTCGTACAGCTCGCCCTGGCCGCTGACGTCGACCCCCTGCACCGGTTCGTCGAGGAACAGCAGGTCGG
>CAYQWR010000088.1:0-10972 GCA_964421235.1 uncultured Thiohalomonas sp.
CAGCAGGTAAGGCTTACCATCGACCTCGCGTTCGTTGAATATCGGCTCGAAGACGTAATCAGGATCCATCAACGAGTCGATCACGTCGTTCATGTGGCGCGCCATTAAACTGAAAATCTGTTCGAACGCCTCCTCGCTCTGCCATGCCGGCGCTTCGTCGCCCCACACGGCCGGCAACCAATGCGACGGCGCCAACGTGACGGGACCGCTGACGACGGCGGCAAAAAAACCGTCCAGCTCGGAGAGGCACAGAATCCCTTCGTCCGTGTCTTCGGCGTATGCCGCATCAACGTCGTCCGCATCGCCGCCCCGATAGAGCAGAAAGCGATCCAGTTCGTCCATCTCTTCTTCGGAAAGGGGATCGTTCATGACGTTCATCCGGCACCTCCATATCAATGGCGGCAGTGTAATCCTTTATCACTTTCACCGATACGTAATCGTCGGCAACCCGGTGCAATCCCGTCACGTTGACGGAGCCGCAAACAGCCGCATCTTCATGCTCCACCCCGCAGAGATGGCGTTACATGAAGCCCTCTATCCGGCGTGCGATTCAATTCACACCGCGCTGAATGCCTGCCTCAGCGGTGTGTTGATTGAGGAGCAGACAACGAAACATGTCGGCGCCTGTGCCGTTTCTTGCCGCTATGAGTACGGTTGCGCATGCCGAGAACATGGCGGGGCCGAACAGAGGTTTATGTTGATGGTGGCGTCGGCCGTTAATTTGAACGACCGCGCGGACTGCGATTGCGGTGAAGACAACGGTTTCAGGCTGAATCGCCAGATGCAGGGCCGCGGCGAATATGTCATACGTAACAACGTCGACTCGCTACAGGCGAACGTCATCTTCCATCCTTGACAACCTGCGGCGGTGAACCGCCGCTCGAATGCGAATCGGGCTTACCTCTTCGTTTTAATACCGGCCACCATCGACTCGAATTCGGCGCCGGAGAAACCGACGGCATACAACTCCAGCATCGCATCGCCGTGGGGTTGTGCGGTTCGATAGACCACGAAACCGTTCCAACCGGCGGGACTACTCAACTGACGGAAAAAGGTGACGATGCGGCCGCTGCCGCTGCCGCTGACGCGCCAATCGCCATGGTTCCCCAGATTGCCGAAGGCCGACACCGAAGTGGTGTGGAGCAACAGCTCTTTGCGACCGCCGGCCGCGGGATACTGATAGACATCGACGGAACCGTTGTGGGCGATCTGCCGATAGCCGGCCGGGATTTGCAATACAAACCCTGAGTCGCTGGTCACGGCCACACCACGGTAACCGGGGACCGGAGTCAACACGATGGGCCTCGCCACCGTCAAACAGGGTTGTACGCCGCAAAGGGGAGTGTTGGCGGCGGTAACCGCCGTTGCCGCCGCTGCTACACCGGCGGTCGACAGCAATAAAAGGCCGGCGAGGAGTGTTGTGCAAACGCGCTGAAACGGCCATTCCACTGTTCTATCACCACCATAAATACCCTGACGAGCGGCGAGTGTATTGCCGCGCAAGGAGGGGAGTCAATCGAGGCGCCCACAGAAGACGGTAGTGAGTCGCCGATTGCGTCCGCTGTATACAGACTGCGAAGTTAACGAAAAAACGACTTTCGCCGGGAAAAGGTACCTTCCGCCCCGGGTTTTATGGTCAACTGTAGGAAATGGGGCAAAACACCGGGGAATACCGCCCGATATGCAGTTCGACATTCGCACATTATTGGTCGCCGCGACGCTGACGACCGCATTTTGCGCCGGGGCGAGATTCCTGCTGTGGCGGATGCACCCGCGCATGCCCGGTCTCGCGCAGTGGGCGGCGGCCGGCGTCGCAGGCGTGGCGGGGCTCGCATTGATCGTGTTCCATGATCCCCGTTCGACGGTGCTCATGTTGTCGCTGGCACAACTGCTCATGGTCGCCGGCTTCCTGCTGAGCTGGGACGGCTTTCGTCGTTTCGTCGACCACCCCCCGCTGTCGCGGCGAGTGGTGGCCATGTTCATCATCATCACGATCGGCACGATCATGCTGGCCCGGATGGAGCTGGCTCTGACGTTGCGCTCGCTCACCAACGCCCTGCTGATTTCGCTGCTGTCCGCGCTGATTGCCAACGAACTGCTCTCCAGCGCCCGCGCCGGCCAACTGGCCATGCGCGCCACCGGCTGGGCCTTTGCGGCCAACGCCGCCCTGTTCCTGGTGCGCGCCGCCGCCGCCGATCAGAGCAGCGGCACATTGAGCAACTGGGATCCGGACGGCTTTGCCGCCCTGCCGCTGCTGTGGTGGCAGTGCATGATCATCGCGGTCACCTTGGGGATGGTGCTGATGACCGGCGAGCGCCTCCAGGCCAATCTCGACCGGCAGGCCAGCAGCGACCCGCTCACCGGCGCGCTCAACCGCCGCGCCTTTTCGATCCTGGCGGCAAAGGAGATGGCACGCGCCCAGCGCCACGGCCAGCCCTTGTCGCTGTTGATGATGGACCTCGACTACTTCAAGCAGATCAACGATCGCCTCGGCCACGGCGGCGGCGACGCCATCCTGTGCCGCTTCGTGGCCGTCGCCACGCGGGTGCTGCGCGGCGAGGATGTGCTGTGCCGTTTCGGCGGCGAAGAGTTCGTCGCACTGCTGCCGGGCACCCCGGATACGCAGGCGCTGGTCGCGGCGGAACGACTGCGGCTCGCCTTTGCCAGGGAGGGCGGCGGCGTCGCCGGGGCGCCGCCTCTGCCGTTTGCCATCACCGTCAGTATCGGCGTCAGCGAACTGAAAGAAGGCGAGGATATCGACAGCGCACTGCACCGCGCCGACAGCGCCCTCTACCGCGCCAAGGCCATGGGCCGCAACCAATGCTCGGCGGCGGGCGGCCCGACGGAACCGGCGAACGACGCCGGGCTCCATACGCGGTTGTCGCAGGGCAAGAACTGAGCGGCACACGCCCGCCGGCATAACCAAGTGGACGAATAGGCCGCTTGGGAGGGGCGTGGGCGCACGGCCCGCAGTTCACTCTGCCGTGCCCCTTTTGTCCGCCCGCTGTTATGATGGCGGGCGCTACTCCGACCGTTCGGCCGTCAAACCGCTCTTTCCGCCCTACGGCACTCTCCGGTGAATCGTTTATGCGAATTAGAAACGCGATTTATGCGGCCCTTCTCGGCATCGCCGCAACGACAACGCTGACCGCGTGTACGCGACCGCCCCGACTCTATGAAGTCGACGGCTTTGCCGAAGGCACCACCTATCACATTACCTGGTGGAGCGCGAAGCACGTTGACCCGGACGCCGTGTCGCAGGACATGCAGACGGCGCTGAACGCGATCGACAAAGAGATATCGAGTTACCGTAACGATTCGATACTGCAGGGCTTCAACCACAGCCGCTCGACGGCGTGGCAATCGCTGCCTGCCTCCACCATCAAGCTGCTGGAAATTGCCAAACCGATCTATCGCGATTCCAACGGCTGCTACGATCCCACCGTCGGCCCGCTGTTCGATCTCTGGGGTTTCCGCAAAGACAAATTCCACGTACCGACCGCCCGCCAGATCGCCGCAGTAAAAAAAGCCATCGGCTTCGACCACATCCGGATCGACGCGGCCCACAACAAGGTGCGCAAGACCCTGCCGCAACTGGACATCGATCTGTCGTCCATCGGCGAGGGCTACACCATCTGGCGCCTGTCGCGTGTTCTTGAGCATTACGGGGTACACAACTACATCGTGGAGTTCGGCGGCGACATGCTGGTGAAGGGCCACAAGCCGGGCGACGTCAAATGGCGCATCGCCATCGCCCGCCCGATGCCGGGGAAGCTGGCGGCGCAGGACGTCGTGACCGTCAATGACGAAAACGGCGTTTCAATCAACACCTCCGGCACCTACCGCAGGTTCTTCGACGCCGACGGCAAGGCCTATTCGCACATCCTCGACCCGCGCACCGGGCGTCCCGTCACCCACAATCTGGTGTCGGCGACGGTCGTCAACACCGACCCGCGCGTGGGCGACGCCTGGGCCACCGCCATGCTGTGCATGGGCCGGAGCGAAGGCGACACGGTAGCGCAATCGGCCGGCATCAAGGTCTATTTCATTCAGGATGAAAACGGCAAGCTGGTCGGCAGCGAAAGTCCCGCACTGAAAAACAGCAAGGCGGTGACGATCGACGCCGCCGAGTGACGCTACGGGCGCCGAAGAGCGCCCGATAGCGGCAGAACCGCCTATTTCTTCACGTCGAACTCAAGCGTGAGCACGTTCTCGTTCGACTTGGAATAGCTGCCCGTACCGGTCAGCGACACCGGTAGCACCTCGAGCTTCACGCCGCCGCCGGCAGAGGCCGATGTCGTCGTCTTGATATCCATCGCAATGACCATCTTTTCCACCGCCATCGGGTATTTTCCCTCACCCGCCTTCGAGACACCCTCGACCGCCGCCACGATGGACGCCGCCAGCCGTTCGCTGAGCGTCTTCTCCAATCGCTTCGTCATGAGTTTACGGTGCTTCATCGGCACCAGGGTGATGGTGACCTTATCAACCGTTGCATTCGCCGTCGAAGCCTTGCTCGACACCAGCCAGAGATCGGCGCCGCCCTGCGCGGATTTGCTCAGTTCGGTATTGAGCGTAAGCGATGCGCTATGCAGCTCGAGATTCGTCTTTTTCGTCACTTCGTCGCCGACCAGCACCAACGCCGACTGAATTTGCGTAATCATGTCACGGAGCGTAACCGCAGGACTGCCGCTGCTCGTTCCGCCGCCCCCGATGGACGTACAACCGCCGAGCATCCCTACCGTAATCAGAACGACAAAAAATTTGTTCATGGCCGTATCCTCCCTGTTGCATAAGCCTGTGAACTCCGCCGACGACAACCACCCGTCGCCTGCTTCCCTTCTTCCCTGTGACTAACTCTAGCGTAGACCTGAAAACTAGCCAGCGTACAGTGCGCTGTAATTGTCACAGGCCAACGATCAACCAATGCCAGCTTCAGACCAAACCGCAAAGACGACTGAAAATCCCGGTACAGCCAGGTTTGCCGACACCGCGACGCCAATAGAGATCGCGTACCGGCAGCCAATCATTGCTACACGACGAAGGTGACGGAGGAAGGATACGACCGTACACCTGAAGACTGCAGCAACACGCGGAAATATCGTGCAGGTCGCGCCGGGTAGCCACAGAAACGTTTTGCATTGGGCTATCGCGGCGGAGCCGCTCCTACCAGACGGTCCAATTTTGTAGAGGCGGCTCCGCCGCGATGATGCCCTTGCTGTTACACCGCCGCGCTATTTCACCGGATAGCTTTTTTCCGGCAACAGAATCTCGCCGGAGACGGTAACGGTGATGCGGGTCTCGCCCGCCTCCAGGGCCGGCGGCGCGGCCGCGGGGGCCACCCTGGCGAGCGCCATGGCTTGCATCGGTCGCGGCTGCGGCATGGTGCTGGCGGTGTTCAGGTTCAATATTCGAAAGGAAGAAGCATCCAGTGCCTTGGCACTGGCGGCGGCACGACCGCGAAATTCGGCGATGGCCCGTGCACGCAGTCGCTCGCGGGCGATATCCATCGCGTGATGAGAGACCTGGAAGTGCAGGCTATCCAGATGCGCGCCCGCCCGTTCGATGGCATCCACCCAATCGGGCACCGCATCCAGTTCGGTACTGACGGCCTGCACGCTCTGCACCAGCCGCCAACCGTCCTGCACCTGCCGGTGTGCGACGCTGTCGTAATGCCATACCGGCTCCATGCGCCGCCCGAGCGTGGACAGGGTCACGCCTTGTTCACGCTTGAGCCGTTCGCCGACGACGCGGCTGATGCGGTTCACCTTGTTGCGCAGGATATCCGCTTTTGCCCCCTGCGCCTCGATGCGGAAGTAAACCGCCACTTCGTCATTGGGCAACAGTTCGTCGGCCTGCGCAGTGAGCGTAACGTGGGTACCCGCTGCGGCATCGGCCATGACCGGCACGACGGGCGCCAACAGCAGGAAGAAAAGTATCGATAAGAGCGCGGTTCCAGGACGCATACCGGGTTTCGTTGCGCCACGCGATATGGACTTCGCAATCGCCATCTGTCAGTTCCCTCCCGTTATTTTCCCTGACACAAAATCGCGCCGAAGGCGCCACCACCAAAGGATATCCTGCTCCGTGGGAGCGGCTCCGCCGCGATAACGCAGGGAAGCTTGCGCCTGCCGCGCCGGTGTCGCATGCCTGGCAGGCGTAGGGCAAGACCGGCCCACAATCTCGTGGAAAACGATTTTACCGAGCCGCGCGCCCCTACTGCCCTTCCCCAATGAACTGCGCTTTTACTGCTTCCTTGCCGAGGAATCGGTAGATCAGATAATTCATTGCAAAGGCCAGCAACGCGCTCACGATAAACCACACGTGGGTCAGTATCTTGCCGTTGGTATTGGCCACATAAATAACCACAAACATCACCACGCCATACAGCGAGAAGGTGGAGATGATGGAGAGGAGGTGGTAAGCGTATTTTCTGCTTCGCAACAGGGCCGCCAGGAGAACGACGCCGATCACGGCGCACAACACGATGGCGACGCCCTTGAACCCGCCCAGCGCCAATGCCCCGCCCTCGAACGCCAGCACCAACGCCTGGTACCAAAAAATGGCCTTCAATGAAGCAGGGATATTCACATTATCGAGCATGCCGGGCTCCTGATTACGGACGGGTCCAATCTTTTTTTTTCGACGGACAGATGACTGACTGTGCGGATATTCTGACATGTCGCGCCGACAATTGTAATTGCGGCGCAAAAACCGGAACCGGCACCGCCGTCATATACCTTTGGATTGCGGCGATATTCCCCGTATGTTCTGTTTGCCGGATAGGGGTTACCCAATCATGCCCCGGCACCACATGGCGCCTACTTTATGATCAAACCCACCCCGAGCGAGCGCATGGCAGCATGCCCACCCATTTGCGGGGCGGCATAGGCGTCGACGTAGATCTCCCCGGCAGGCTGATTCCTGGGGATGTCCACGGTGAAGGTGTATGGAAGGCCGACGTTAACACACAGTGATGAATACGTAGAGTAACGACCGGTATTTCCAACTTCGGCGAAACGTCGCGCTTTTCCATGCAACGAGGCCGGCGACGAACAGCAGTAGCGCAATAGCCAATGGACCGTACATATAACCGTAGGCTGCAGGCCTGAGCATGATTTTCCTTCCATCTATTCTATGAATCCACGCGCCTTGCGATCCTCGGGATTGGACATTATCGCCATGGCCGTCTTCATCTTTCTGAATCCGAATTGTTCGTAGAAGGCCTCCTTGCCCGGTGCGGCATACAGCATGACGACATCCACATCGGCGCTCTGAACAAGATGGCGAATGATCCGGCTGCCGATGCCGTTGCCCTGGTATTCGGGCAGCACCGCGACATCGAAGATGGCGGCCCGCCAGACTCCGTCGGAAAGTGCGCGGCCCGCGCCGATGAGGCGGTCGCCGTCGAAGGCGAACACCTTCAGCAGGCTATTGTTGAACACGAGTGCCAGCTGCTCCGGGGCGCGCTTCTTTCCCAGGGGAGCCAGTTCGTAGAGACGGGAGAGCTCGTGCCAGGATACACGGCTTGTGTCGGTCGAGAGATGAACAGACATGGGCACGACGGTAAGTTGGGGGATTGAGCAAATATTGGCAGAACTGAACACGGTTGAAAATAAATCCGTCACACTATTCCCGATCTCTCAAAGGAGGGTTCCGCCGGGCGACAGGCCATGCCGCCCGGCGGAGTTTCCCCGAACGACGCGCCTAGCGCCGGAAATAGGTCATGGAAGGCTGCGGACGACCCACGAAGCAGGAGTGCGTAAAGCCGTAGTGCCGCAGGATCTCGAATGCCTTTCGGGCTTCGTTCTCCTTGGCGCCGAAGTCCATAATCCAATGTGAGCCTTCGACGATCTTCCAGCTGTTGCTGATCCGGCTGACCGTAATCTTCGCCGGATTGAAGCTTACGCAATCCTCACCGGCCATCGCCCCCATCGGGCCGTGATTGTTTGTCAGGTAATACTCCATGGACGGATTGGGACGACCGACGAAGCATTGCTTGTTCATACGGTAGTGCTTCAGGATCTTCAGCGCCTTCTCCGCCTCATCGCGCTTGGGGCCGAAATCCTTGAGCCACATGGTACCAACCGTTATCTTCCAGCTGTTATTGATGTTTTGCACCCGAGCCCGGCGATACTCGAACCCGATGCAATCCTCGGCCATCGCCTGCGGCTCACGGGCAAAGCGTTCCGTTCGCGTGTAATTGCTACGCCCGCTGTTGTCCGTGAACCGGGTATAGAGATCGCCGCGCAATCGGTTGCCGGGCTCCGGCTGCAACACCAAGATGGATTCCGAGAACCCGGTCTTGAAAACGACCGTGACGGCACGAGCATTGGCAGGCAACGGCTGGCTTACCGTAGCGGCATAGCCGTAGCCTTGCTTGGCACCCCAATCGCAGTCCTGCGGATGGCACTTACCCCAGGCGTGAACCGTGACATTGGTGCCGCTGACGGCGATTTGAAGACGCGTGATCGCCGGCGTATTGGCGTTGACGTTACGCCAACTTCCGCTGAACTGGGACAATGCGGCAAACGCCGTGGACGAAACCAACCCGAGTAGCAGGCCGGCCAGGACGACAATAGTGCGAAGTTTCATGGGTATTCCTCCTTGAAACGAATGACGGTCTAGTGCTTCCCTTGATTACCCGAGAACGGGTCGACAGGCCGAACGCGCGATCCGGCAACTGCCTGAATTATGTATAGTGCCTCAATCGGGAATTTACAGGATATTCATCACAAAATAGGCGCGCTGACTGCCTCGTCGTGAAGGGCGGATATGGAAATACTTATGGACCCAGCTCGGGGCTCCCGTGCCTGAGCGGCGACGCATTGTCTTTTTCCGACACCCCGGCTTTCCGCCGCTTTCACACGATACGCGTCGGATAGCATCTTCGCTGGCTTTCAAGGCGTCCGCCTAGGTATCCACCGCACTTTGTCGGTGACGACAAAGAAAGGGTCGGCAGTGGATAGCCGGCCCTCGGCCATGCCGTCATCCGCTTTTCTCCTAAGGACAATCGGCGCAGGCGAAGACCGGAACATCCAATACTCGATGCAGCGACTGATGCCGTGGTAGTACGGGGTGTTACCCAGCGAGACAAGCTGATTGCGGGCGCTGGTCATCGACTTTGCCTTCGTGAGAAGTGGGCTTCCGTTTCGGGATTAGTCTATTTCGTCATCAATGTTTCTCAAGCGAGTTTTTGGTGTCCTCGTTTACGCCCCCGAAGGCAGTCGGCCGGAGCGCCTTGTCACCTATCTCCCCGGCCGCTCACCCGGCCGCTCGGGCCGGGCCACGACTCGTCCGCCTCGATGACCAGAGACAACGGACGCCCATACCAGTGATTGTGGTCACCATCCTCGGGTACCAAAAGCTGCCTAGCAAATCCCTCAAGCGCTTCTCGTGGAGCCAACAACTCTAACCATCGATCGTGGGCCAGATGAAGAGATGTTTCTGCCCGAGTCTTGGCTACCCGGAGACCGTGGAGAAACTCATCGTATGGCGCAGGGCTCCCACTAGTAGCGCCCCGAAACTCTCCGCACTCTGTGGACGAGACAAGAAATGCAGCGAAATCCTCATGCAGCGTGTGCAGCCCATTCAGGGTGTCGAGCAACATGGGATCTCCGTCTGGTGAATAAAATATTCTCATGTTCTTGAGGGCTAACGTAGAGCTAACCAGCGCAGCGCGGCTTTATCGCGCAGCGTCCAGCGACGGAAGGGAGCGAGGTTGAGCGCCGGGTTAGGGGTAGGTGATAAATTCAAGTTGAACCCCAGATTCAGAAGCGATTTTGGACAATTGCTCCTTGTATTCAAGACCACCAACAAAGACAGCCTTGCTGCCCGAAATTTTTCCTTTTCCATCCAGCATTGCTCGCTCCAAAGTTGCAGCGGTTAGGCTGTCATCTTGGCCCGTAACAGCCACCACCAATTTTGAGCTTCTGTTAGATAAGAGTTTCAGAATCGCATCTGAAGTTGTGGAACTAACACCAGACTTTATAGATGCGAGCATAATTTTTGATGAAATAAAATTGCCTGCACCTTCAACAACTACGATAGCAGAATCTGGATATTTACTGGCGATTGCAGCAAAACGTTTTTGCTGATCATTGTTGCCTCCTGTCGTGGCGCAAGCGGATAGAAGAAAAGTGAATAAGAGAATAAGTCCGAAACGATATTTCATAGAACCCCCATTGAATAAATCAAGATAGTCAATCGACCTCTAACGCCAAAGCTCAGCTGCTGCGAAACTGAGCAGCAGTTTTGACGTCAGCTTCAGTGCCTTGTTGGGCGGCATTCTCACTTGAGTACTCCGCGTGTCACCCCTGGAGGCAGTCGCCAGCGATCCGCCGGCAGATCCCGGTCACGCTGTGAAATCTCCCATTGATGCCCTTCGTGATCTAGCACACGGTAGATGCGGCCGCCCCAAAACCCGTCTTCGGGCTCTGACACTATCCTTGCGCCTTCGGCCTTTGCGTGTGTGAAGTGTTTATCGACGTCTTCGACGTAAACTTTCATTATCAGGCCGGGAGTATCTGGTTTTCGCCGCCAAGCCTCATCCGGAGTGGCTATGTTGAACACACTGTTCCCCACCTCGAACCAAGTCATGCCGCCGCCAGGCCAGTTCAGGCGCGCATCTTCACGCTCACGGAATCCGAACACCCGTTGAAGCCACTCGATGGCGCGAACCAAATCGGTATAAGTGATCGTAGGCACGATGTCCGGCACGTCCCACATTTCATTTCTTGCCAATTTCGCCACCTCTCAAAGGTGTGCCGCCCAACGGCTAAGCCAACCGGCGCGAGCGGTAGCGAGCGTCCGAGTTGGGCGCATTGTTGGGCCTACTTGGGGCTACGATAAAGCTGTTCTTTTGATTTTGCTCGCACACGAACATTCTTTAGCTTCTTTGTACATTCGCCCCACATTATCTCAGCTCCATCCTGAATTTCCTCATAGACGGGTAACAGATCGATAACACCTT
>CAYQWR010000089.1:0-10890 GCA_964421235.1 uncultured Thiohalomonas sp.
GGTAGATGGGCACGGTGCCGATGGGCATCGGCGCGTTGCGCAGGATCCACTCGCGCGTCTCGTGGATGTCCTTGCCGGTGGAGAGGTCCATCAGGGTGTCGCCGCCCCAGCGGGCGGACCACGCCATCTTCTCCACCTCTTCCTCGATGGACGAGGAGACGGCGGAGTTGCCGATATTGGCGTTGATCTTGGTGAGGAAGTTGCGGCCGATGATCATCGGCTCCAGTTCCGGGTGGTTGATGTTGCACGGGATCACGGCACGGCCGGCGGCCACTTCGGCGCGCACGAATTCGGGGGTGACCTCGTCGGGGATGTTCGCGCCCCAGGCGTGGCCTTTATGCTGGCGCAGCAGCTTGGCGTAGCGGGCGTCCCGGCGCAGCTCCTCCAGGCGCAGGTTCTCGCGGATGGCGATGTACTCCATCTCCGGAGTAACGATGCCCCGACGGGCGTAGTGCATCTGGGTAACGTTGGCGCCGGCCTTGGCGCGGCGCGGCCGGCGGATGTGCTCGAAGCGCAGCTGCGCCAGCGCCGGATCGTCCTGGCGCGCACGGCCGAATTCCGAGGTCGGGCCGGTCAGCAATTCAGTGTCGCCACGCTCCTCGATCCACGCCTCGCGCAGCGGCGCCAGCCCCTTGAGCAGATCGATGCGGGCGTCAGGATCGGTGTAGGGACCGGAGGTGTCGTAGACCGGGATCGGCGGGTTGGCCTCGGCGCCGAACATCATCGGCGTATCGTCCTGGCTCACCTCGCGCATGCCGACCCGCAGATCCGGGCGCGAACCTTCGATATAGGTCTTGCGCGACTTGGGAAACGGCCGGGTCACCGCCTCGGAGAGCTGGGCGGTTTTCTTGATGAATTCGTCTGGAATGGCGCTCATGGGCGGCTCCTAGTAGCGGTGTGCGACAAGGAACGGAGCGCCGGAGGCACCGCTTCCCTACGCCGGCACGACCCGGATCAGGTTCGAGGGTATGTCTCAGCGAACGGCCGCAGCCGCCGCACCCCTAGCAGTAGATGGGTAAAGGTATCCGAAAGGTACCCCAGTTGCAAGGTAAGTCTTTGGTGCGGTTGGCATATTCACTACAAAACATGACATTTCTTTACGCCTGGCGCGCTTGTTCATGGGTTATAAAAGGGGTAGGCTTCGCTGACCAAGCGGTCAGCACCGGTATTTACAGCCATGCCGGCGGCAGCGACAAGAATCAGAGGCAGAGGAATCACCATGGCCGATATGAATTTCGAGCAGGCGCGCCACAATATGGTCGAGCAGCAGATCCGCACCTGGGAGGTGCTGGACCAGCAGGTGCTCGACGTGGTGATGCGGACGCCGCGCGAGGAGTTTGCGCCGCCGCAGTACCGCGCTCTGGCCTTTACCGACATGGAGATCCCGCTGGGCTACGGTCAGGCGATGATGCCGCCGCGGGTCGAGGCCCGCATCATGCAGACGCTGGCCGTGCGGCCGGAAGAGACCGTGCTGGAGATCGGCACCGGCAGCGGCTACCTGACCGCGCTGCTGGCCCGCATGGCGCGCCATGTCTACAGCGTCGAGATCTACCCCGAGCTCAAGAACACTGCCGAGCGGCGCCTGGCCGCCCACGGCATCGACAACGTCACCGTGGAGCTGGGCGATGCCGCCGACGGCTGGCCGCAGCATGGCGACTACGACGTCATCGCGGTCACCGGCTCGCTGCCGGTATTGCCGCCAACACTGCAACAGAGCCTCAAGCCGGGCGGACGTCTGTTCGTCATCGTCGGCGACGCCCCGGTGATGGAGGCGCGGCTGATCACCCGCGTCGGCGCCAACGAATTCAGCTGCGAGAGTTTGTTCGAAACCGTTGTCACGCCGCTGGTGAATGCGCCGCAACCACAACGATTCGCACTGTAGTGCGCACCGCCCGCGCAACCGGCTGCACCCGCAGGCGTGCGATCCGCTATTTTTAGTGAGGCCCGGGATGGCGGAAACGAAAAATCGGAACGGCGGCCTTAAGGCGGCTTGATCCTCTCGTTTCATGCCACCATCACATAGTATTTCCTATTACATCACTTAGCGTACCGACAACAAGGGACAACCTAGCAATGGCTAACTCCGTAGCGCGAATACTCGCCATCGCACTGCTGCTCGGCGGCGGCGCGGCAGCAGCCCATGCCGAAAATCTGCAAGACGTCTACAAGCTCGCACTCCAGAGCGACCCGCAGCTGCGCGCCGCCGAGCAGGCCCACCTGGCCGCTCTTCAGGCCAAACCGCTGAGCCGCGCCGGACTGCTGCCGCAACTCAATTTCACGGCGCAGACGCAGTGGAACGAGACCGACATCAAGAAGGCCAGCGTGGCGGCGATCCCGACAGGAACCAAACGGTACAACTCCTCCAGCTACTCGTTGAATCTGACGCAGGTGCTATACAACCACGCAACCTTCGTCAAACTGAAGCAGGCCGACGCCTCCATCGCCCAGGCCGACGCCCAGTACGGCAGCGCCCAGCAGGACGTGATCGTGCGTGTCGCCCAGGCCTACTTCAACCTGCTGGCGGCCCAGGACAGACTGGATTTCGCCCAGGCCGAGCAGCGCGCCATCGCCCAACAGCTGAAGCAGGCGCAGCAGCGCTTCGAAGTGGGCCTCTCGGCCATTACCGACGTGCGCGAGGCGCAAGCCGGTTTCGACGGCGCCGTGGCCCAGGAGATCGTGGCGCAGAATCAGGTCGACACCGCGCACGAAGCGCTGCGCGAGATCACCGGCCAGGACGACCGCAACCTCGCCGTGGTACCGAGCGATATTCCGTTGGCGACTCCCAATCCGAACAACATCGACAAGTGGGTTGCCACCGCACAGCAGCAGAATCTGCAACTGCTCGCCTCCGAGGCGGCGGTCGAGGTGGCGCGCCAGCAGATGAGCCTGGCGGAGGCCGGCCACTACCCGAGCCTCGACATCGTCGGCAGCCACACCCATTCGGACACCCTGCAATCGCCGAGCTTCGGCACCCAGACCGACAGCAACGTCATCGCACTGCAGCTGAATGTACCGATCTTTGCCGGTGGTGCAGTCAGCGCTCAGGCGCGCCAGAGCACTTACCTCTATTCCCAGGCGCAGGACAGCGAAGACCAGACGCGGCGCGCGGTGGTGCGTTCCGCGCGCGACGCGTTCATGGGCGTGACCGCCGGCATCAGCACGGTGCAGGCACGCAAGCAGGCGTTGATCTCCGCCCAGACCGCACTCGAAGCGACCCAGGCAGGCTTCAAGGTGGGCACCCGTACCGCGCTCGACGTGCTCAACGCGCAGCAGACGCTGTTCGGCGCGCAGCGTGACTACGCCCAGTCGCGCTACGACTACATCATGGCGACGCTGAAGCTGAAGCAGGCCGCGGGAATTCTGTCGGCGGCCGACGTAACGCAGATCAACAGCTGGCTGCACTAAGGCGCCCGGCATGACCCCGTCGCAGCTGTGCAGTGCGGAAACCAGTCAGCTGGTGATCATCGACGTGCAGACACGCCTGGCGGGCGCCATGCCCGGCGAGGCGCGCGAGCGCGTGGTGAAGAACAGCGCCGTCCTGTTGCAGGCCGCCGCGCTGCTGCAAGTGCCCGCCATCGCCACCGAGCAGTATCCCAAAGGACTGGGCGCCACCGAAGAGACGCTGGCAAACCACTTCGCCGGGCGCGTGGACGTGGTGAGCAAGACCTGCTTCGCCTGTGGCGGCGCCGAAGGGTTCAACCGGATACTGGACGCCGCGCAGGGGCGCCACCAGACCATCATCGCCGGCATGGAATCGCACGTCTGCGTGCTGCAATCGGCGCTGGAGTTGCAGGCCCGCGGCTATCAGGTGTTCGTGGTGGAAGACGCGGTCTGTTCGCGCAGCGAGGCCAATCACCGCAACGCCATGGCGCGCCTGCGCCAGGCCGGCATCGCAGTCACCAACACCGAATCGGTCCTGTTCGAATGGCTGCGCGATGCGAGCCACCCGCAGTTCAAGGCGATCTCCGCGCTGATCAAGTAGAACCAATAATCATTCACCGCAAAGGCGCGAAGGACGCGAAGAAGCGAACAAAAGTATATGCTTTGGCGGATTAGTTGATTACGATGCATCGCAGAGCAGGTATTCGATTTTCTTTGCGTTCTTTGCGCCTTTGCGGTGAAAACAGGTTTTTGACATGTCCCAATCCCCCTTTCCCGAAGCCGCCCCCGATTTCAGCGATCCGCTGGGCCTGTTGCGCGCCTGTCACGGCCGCATCGAACAGCATTGCGCGACCTTGCAGCAGCTGATCCCGCATCTGCGCGAACACGGTGTCGATGCCGAGGCGCGCACGGCGGCACACAATATTCACCGCTACTTTTCCACTGCCGGCCAGCTGCACCATCAGGACGAGGAGCAGGACCTGTTTCCGCGCCTGGCGCGCCAGTCGCTGAAACTGGCCGACCTGGTTTACCGGCTGCATCAGGAACATGAACGGATGGAGGCGCTGTGGCGGCAACTGGCGCCGCAGCTGGAGAAGCCGGACCGGATCGAGGATGTGGAGGCCTTGGCCCGACTGGTCGAGGAGTTCACCACCCTCTACCACGGGCACATCGCGCGCGAAAACGAGGAGCTGCTGGAGCTGGCGCGCCACATCTTCAGCGGCGACGAACTGAAAAAACTCGGCACCCGCATGGCCGAGCGCCGCGGCATCCGCATCAATCCCATGTGAGACCGTCGAACATGGCATAATGACGCGGCTTGCACCGGCACGCCGCTGACCATGAACCAGGACGACAACCGCTTCCATCCCGGCCATTTTCTCGCCCCGCGCCACTGGCCCACGTGGCTCGGCCTGGGGCTGTTGCGCCTGTGCGCGCTGCTGCCCTATCCGCTGCTGCTGCTGCTGGGCGACGCCGTCGGCCTGCTGATGTACGCGCTGGTGGCGCCGCGGCGCCGCGTGGCGCAGACCAATATCCGCCTCTGTTTTCCCGAACTCGATGCCGCGGCGCGCGAGAAGCTGGTGCGCGCCACCTTCCGTTCGGCCGCCATCTCCATCTTCGAAAACGCCCTCTCGTGGTGGGGCAGCGACCGGCGCATGCGCCGCCTCTACCGCATCGAAGGACTGGAGCACTACGAGGCGGCGCGGGCTCAGGGCAAGGGCATCATCCTGCTCGGCGGCCACTACACCACCCTGGAGATCAGCGGCCGCTTCCTCGCCTACCATGTGGCGGGCCTGCAACCCATCTACAAACGCGCCCACAACCCGCTCTACGAGGCGCTGATGTCGGCCATGCGCAAGCGGCTGTTCGACGACCTGCTGCTCAACACCGACATGCGCACCATCGTGCGCAACGTGAAGGCGGGCAAGGTGGTGTGGTACGCGCCGGACCAGGATTTCGGCCGCGAGCGTTCGGTGTTCGCCCCGTTCATGGGCGTCGCCACCGCCACCCTCACCACCACCGCGCGGCTGGCGCGGCTCACCGGCGCGCCGGTGCTCCCCTACTATTCGGAGCGGCTGCCCGGCCTCCAGGGCTATCTGATCCGGCTGCTGCCGCCGCTGGAGAACTTCCCCAGCGGCGACGACGTGGCCGACGCCACCCTGACCAATACGGTGCTGGAACGGCAGGTACGCGCCGCGCCGGCGCAATACCTGTGGATCCACCGCCGCTTCAAGACCCGGCCGGAAGGCGAGCCCGACCTGTACCGGCGCCGCTGATGATGGAACCGCGCCGCACACCCCGCCCCCACCCGAGCTACCGGCTGCTGTTGGCGCTGCTCGCTCCGCTGCTGCTCGGCTACACCGCGTGGCAGGCATTGCGCCAGCGCTCGCTGCGTTACCTGCGCGAGCGCTGCGGTTTCTTTCGCGGCGCGGCGCCGCAACGGCCGCTGTGGCTGCATGCCGCCTCGGTGGGCGAACTCAATGCGGCACTGCCGCTGATCGCCGCGCTGCTGGAAAAGACACCGACGCCGGCGCTGCTGGTGACGACCGCCACCCCGAGCAGCGCACGGCTGGCCGCGAGCAGACTGCCGCCGCAGGTCTCCCACGCCTTCCTGCCGCTGGACTTCGCGGGCGCGGTCGAGCGCTTTCTTGCGCACTTCGCTCCCCGCTGCGCCTTGGTGATGGAGACCGAACTGTGGCCCAACCTGTTCGCCGCCTGCGGGCGCCGCGCCATCCCCTTGTGCATCGTCAACGGCCGGCTGTCCGGGCGCACGCTGCACGCACCCGCCTGGCTGCGGCATCGCTACCGCGACGCCCTGGCCCATGTGGGCGCGATCCTCGCCCGTTCCGAAGCGGACCGCGACGGCTTCCTCGCGCTGGGGGCCGCGGCGGAACGGGTGCAGGTGATCGGCAACCTCAAGTTCAGCGCGGCGCTCGCCGCCGCCGCCGATGCCGCGGCGCTGCCGCGTCCCTATGTGCTGGCGGCATCGACCCGCGACGGCGAGGAGTCGTTGCTGCTCCAGGCGTGGCAGGCGACTGAGCACGGCGACCGGCTGCTGGTGATCGTGCCGCGTCACCCCCAGCGGCTGGCGCAGATTATCCGGTCACTGCCGCTGGCGCGGGCGCAGATTGCCGTGCGCAGCGCCGACGAGACGATCACCGATCAAACGGCGGTCTATGTCGCCGATACCTTCGGCGAACTGGCGGCGTTCATCGCCGGTGCCGAACTGGTGTTCGTGGGCGGGTCGCTGGTCCCGAAAGGCGGGCAAAACGTGTTGGAGCCGGCGGCGCTGGGCAAGGCCATCGTATTCGGGCCGCACATGGAGAACTTCGCCGACGAGGCACGCCTGCTGCTGGCCCACGACGGCGCGCTCCAGGTGGACAATGCCTTGGCGCTGGCCGCCACCCTGACAACGCTGCTGCAGGCGCCGCAGCGCTGCGCGCAACTCGGCGCCAACGCGCGACGCGTGGTTGAGCAGCGCCGCGATACGGCGCAGCGCTACGCCGAGGCCGTCAGCGCGCTGTGCGGACCGTAGCCCGCCAGCAACGCCTGCCAATCCTCTTCGCGAAAGGTGAAATCGATGGCGTCGTTGTACAGTTTGCGCAACGAGCGCAACAGCCGTTCGAGATTGCGCCGCCGCCAGGCGCCGTCGGCACGCAGCCGCCCGCGATCGAAATCGATGAGAAACACCTCGTCGCCGCTCAACAGGATGTTGTGGGCGTTGAGATCGGCGTGATACAGCCCCGCGTCGTGGAACCGGCGCAGACAGCGGCCGATGGCCTGCCACTGTGCCACATCCAGCGCGTTGCCGGCCAACGCCTGGGCCAGCGAACGCGCCGCCGGAATACGCAGGGTGATGAGGTCCGCGCGGTACCAGAGGCCATGGTGCTCCACCCGCGCCGCGACCGGACGCGGCACCGGCAGTCCGCGGGCATAGAGTTCGGCGGTGAGATGCCATTCGCGCCAGGCGCGGGTACGGTGCAGGCCGGTCCACAGGTAATAGTCGCGGATGAAGCGCCCCGGCAGCCCGCCGCGGCGGTAGTGACGCAACACATACTCGTGCGCGCCGTCGCGCAGGAACACCGCCTCGCCACGACCGCGGGCGCCGCCGCTGAGCTGGCCGCGCCGCGCCCAGGCGGAGGCATCGAACAACTCCGGCCCCGCTTGGACCGGGAGTTCCGCATCATATAGGATGTGACTTTCGCCGCTCTGGGTCTGAATGGGTTTCATGCCTCAACTACCGCTTACCGCGCCGCCGCAAAGCCTCTGTATCCTGCGCCTGTCGGCCATCGGCGACATCAGCCACACCCTGCCGGTGGTGCGCACCCTGCAGGCCCGCTGGCCGCAGACGCGGCTCACCTGGATCATCGGCAGGACTGAATATGGACTGGTCGGCGACATTCCGGGCATCGACTTTATCATCTTTGACAAGGCACGGGGATGGCATGCCTACGCCGATGTGCGCAAGGCGCTGCGCGGCCGCCGCTTCGACGTGCTGCTGCACATGCAGATGTCGCTGCGCGCCAGCCTGATCAGCCTGCTGGTGCGGGCGCCGCTCAAGCTGGGCTTCGACCGCGCGCGGGCCAAGGATCTGCAGTGGCTGTTCACCAACGCCAGGATCGCCCACCGGCCGGAGCAGCACGTCGTCGACAGCCTGTTCGGCTTCGCCGAGGCGTTGGGCATCAACGACCGGGCGCTGCGCTGGGACATCCCGATCCCCGAGGCGGCGCACCGTTTCGCCGCCGCACAGCTGCCGGGCGACCAGCCGACGCTGCTGATCAGCCCCTGCTCCAGCAAGGCCCACCGCAACTGGACCGCGGCGGGCTACGCCGCCGTGGCCGATTACGCGATCGAACGCCACGGCATGCGGGTGGTGTTGAGCGGCGGGCGCCGTACCGTCGAACGCGAGTACGGCGACGCCATCAAGGCGCGGATGCGCCACCCGGCGCTCGACCTCATCGGCGCCTCCGATCTGAAACAGCTGCTGGCGCTGTTGGAGCGCAGCACGGTGCTGCTGTCGCCGGACGCCGGGCCCGCCCACCTGGCGACCGCCACCGGCACGCCCGTCATCGGTCTCTACGCCTGCACCAACCCCGACCGCGCCCGCCCCTATCTGAGCGGCCAGTGGGTGGTGAACCGCTATCCCGAGGCGGTGCAGCGCCACTACGGCAGGAGCGTCGGTGAATTGCCGTGGGGCAGCCGCGTGCGCGAGCGCTGGGCGATGGAACTAATCACCCCTGACGCCGTCTACCAAAAGTTGGACGCCGTGATGTCCGCCAGGGCCGCACCGCCGTACCAAGACCGGCCGCAAGGGGCGACTTCACCGGGCGGGGCCGCATGATGCGGACCCTACGATAACAAAGCGAGTCTGATTTTATGCACATACCGCGATACCTGACCGCCTTCTTCAAGGCGCTGCTGTTGCTGTTCTTCGTCGCTTTTCTGGGCAAGACGGCCTTTTTCCTTTATCACCGCGAACTGTTCGACCGCCTCTCCGACGGGGGCGCGGTCTACGCGCTGATATGGGGTTATCGCTTCGACCTCGCGTTGGCGGCCGCACTGGCGCTGGTCGCCTTTTTCGGCGCCTACCTGCTGCATCGGCTGCTGCGACTGTCGTTCGAACGGACGCTGGGCTGGTTCACCTTCGCCGCCTGCGCCCTGATCGTCGTCATCCACGGCGCCGACGCCCTCTACTACCCCGAGGCCGGACGCCATCTCGGCTACGAACTGAAAGAGTGGTACAACTCCCGCGACGCGCTGGCCAGCACCGCGTTCCACAGCTACCTGCTGCCGGTGTCGCTCTACCTGTTGACGCTTATCCCCCTCTTCTTCATCTGCCGCCGACTGTTTGCCTGGAAGCCGAACGCCACCGGCGTCCACGGCATCCGCCGCTTTGCGCCCGAGATGCAGCTACTGGCCGTGATCGTGTTCAGCGTATTCGCGGTGCGCGGCGGTTTTCAGCAGGTGCCGCTGGAGCCGCTGCACGCCCAGGAGATCGGCGGTTTCTACAAGGCGACAGTGGCGCTGGACGGCGCCTACAACGCCCTGTTCTCGGTGATGACCCCCTACTCGATCACGCCGGTGCTCAAGAAGAGCCCGACGGCGCAGCAGGTTGCCTTGGTCAAACAGATGTTCCAGGGCTACCACGCCGCACCGCTGACCGATCCGAAGACGCCGCCCAACGTCGTCGTGGTGCTGCTGGAGAGCTGGTCCGGCGCCTACATGAAGCCCTACGGCTATCCCATCGAGACGACGCCGTTCTTCGACCAGCTGCGGATGAAGTCGCTGACCACCAGCGCCATGTTCTCCGGCGGCCACCGCACCACCGAGGGACTGTTCGCCACCATGTGTTCGGGGCAGAATCCGCTGGGCGAGACCGTCGCCCAGAACCAGTTGCAGGACTACGACTACCACTGCCTGCCGCAGATGATGCGCAAGCGCGGCTACTACACCGCCTTCTTCCAGGGCACCAAAAAGAACACCAGCGGCACCGGCGCCTTCGCGCAGATGCTCGGCTTCACCGACAGCTACGGCGTCTCCGACTGGTCCCACCCGCGCTATCCGCTCAACAGCTGGGGACTGCAGGACCCGGACGTCTATGACATGGCGCTGGCGCACATCAAAAAGGCGAAACGGCCGTTCTTCATCGGCATCAATTCCGACTCCACCCACGACCTCGAACTGCCGCCCTCGTTCCCGCCGCTGGTGACGCCCGGCACGCAGGCCAATGACTACGTCAACGTGCTGCACTTCGCCGACGCGTCGCTACAGCAGTTCGTGCATGAGCTCTACTCGAATCCGGCGACCGCCAACACGCTGCTGGTGCTGGTCTCCGACCATGCCGGTCCGGCGCTGGACACCCCCTACTCGCAATACCTGATCGCGTTCCTGGCCTACTATCCCGGCATCAAACCGGCCATCGTGCCCGAGATCGCCGCCCAGCGTGACGTCGGCCCGACCATCACCCACCTGCTCGGCATCAAGACGCCGCACTGGTTCATGGGCCGCGCCATCAGCGCCAGCGACCCCGGTGCCGTTCATTACGCCGATTACTACGTTGAGGGCGATCTCGGCTGGGCCGAGGGCAACCGGCTGGTGGTGCAGAGCATCACCACCCACAATCCCGACCGCTGTTACCGCTTCGGCGACGACATCACCCACCCCACGCCCGCCACCTGCGACGCAACCGATCAAGGGATGGCGCAACGCGCGCTGGCCTTCACTACGGAGGCGCAACACCTGCTGTTCCACGGGGATACGACCCTTTTCCCGGAGGCTACGCTACCGAAAAAATAGCCCGATACCGACCGACATCGTTTACCCCCATCCTCTGTAACAAATGGTTGGTAAGCCCCGTCCGATAACGCTGCGCCGTATCGGACCTACGACTGCTTAATGTAGGGTGATGTGATGGTCTCCTCCACTATCTACCCGGCGACGAGTGCGCCACGATGGAGATGTTAAGCAAGCATCGAAACGAAAGAAGAGGAGACCGCCATGAAGATTACA
>CAYQWR010000090.1:0-10739 GCA_964421235.1 uncultured Thiohalomonas sp.
TCAAGGGATATTAACCACGGGGAACACGGGGGGCACGGGGTTTTTTCCAAAGCGGCGGACAAAGCGGCCCTGGATTCCCCGTGTTCCCCGTGGTTGATTCATTGCCTTTGTCTTTAGTGAGCCAGGTTCTAGATGACTTCGCCCTGGCGCAGGGTAAGCACCTCGTAGCCGGTTTCGGTCACCAGCACCGTGTGTTCCCACTGGGCGGACAGGCTGCGGTCCTTGGTGACCACGGTCCAGTTGTCCGGCAGCAGTTTGATCTGACGCTTGCCGGCGTTGACCATCGGCTCGATGGTGAAGACCATGCCGGCCGTCAGTTCCAGGCCGGTGCCCGGTTCGCCGTAGTGCAGCACCTGAGGCTCCTCGTGGAACCCCTTGCCGATGCCGTGGCCGCAGTATTCACGCACGATGGAATAGCCGCTGGACTCGGCGTGGCGCTGGATGGCGTTGCCGATATCCCCGAGACGGATGCCGGGGCGGACCAGGCGGATGCCGACCTGCAGGCACTCGTGGGCGATGCGCACCAGCCGCTCCGCCTTGATCGAGGGCTTGCCCACCATGAACATCATGCTGGTGTCGCCGTGGTAGCCGTCCTTGATCACGGTGATGTCCAGGTTGACGATGTCGCCGTCCTTAAGCTCCCGATCCCCCGGTATCCCGTGGCATACTTGGTGGTTGATGGAGGTGCAGATCGACTTGGGGAAGCCGTGGTAGTTGAGCGGTGCCGGGATCGCCTGCTGGACGTGGACGATGTGGTCGTGGCAGATCCGGTCCAGTTCGTCGGTGGTGATCCCCGGTTGGACATGCGGAGCGATCATCTCCAGCACTTCGGCCGCGAGGCGGCCTGCGACCCGCATCTTGTCGATTTCCTGCGGGGTTTTGATGGTTACGCTCATGTACCGTTTCCTGGGGTAGGGGCGGCCCTTGCGGGGTGCGCGGCGGTGTCCGGGACCGTGGTCCCAGGCAGCGCCAAGATTGTTGTGGAACGGTGATTATGGTATAAAGCGCGGCTTTAATAGGCAAACCCGTCCCCTCTGGGGACATTCAAATCCACACACGCACCGGCACGGCGGTCGGGGTGCCCGGAAACGGGTCGATCGTCGGGGTGCGTGGAGGTTTTAACCCTTTTTAGGAGTAGAGAATGGCAAACGTAACCATGCGTCAAATGCTGGAGGCCGGCGTCCACTTCGGCCACCAGACCCGTTACTGGAACCCGAAGATGGCACCTTTCATCTTCGGCGCGCGCAATAAAATCCACGTCATCAACCTGGAACAGACCCTCCCGGCGTTCAATGACGCCATGAACTTCCTGGGTTCCCTGACCTCCAAGCGCGGCAACGTGCTGTTTGTCGGGACCAAGCGCCAGGCGCGCGACCTGATCGCCGCCGAGGCCCAGCGCTGCGGCATGCCCTACGTCAACCACCGCTGGTTGGGCGGTATGCTGACCAATTTCAAGACCGTCAAGCAGTCCATCAAGCGCTTGAAGGACCTGGAGAGCATGGAGCAGGACGGCAGCATCAACCGTGTCTCCAAGAAAGAAGCGCTGCTGATGCGCCGCGAGATGGAGAAGCTGCAACGCAGCATCGGCGGCATCAAGGATATGCCCGGCGTCCCGGACGCGCTGTTCGTGATCGACGTCGGCCACGAAAAGAACGCCATTGCCGAGGCCCGCAACCTGGGTATCCCGGTGGTCGGCGTGGTTGACACCAACAACAGCCCGGACGGCGTGGACTACGTCATCCCCGGCAACGACGACGCCATTCGCGCCATCACCCTGTACGTACAGGGCGCCGCCGACGCAGTCCTGGCCGGCAAGAGCGCGGCCGGCACCAGCCCGGCCGACGAGTTCGTCGAGGTCGAAGAGGCCGCGGCGGAGTAAGGCTGCCGAGCACGATAGAGACAAAAAAGGGGGCCATGCCCCCTTTTTCGAATGTATTGCCGATTTATGCAGTCCGGATGGGCTGCCACAGCTTTTAAGAGGAATTCGAGATGGCAGAGATTACCGCTGCACTGGTCAAGGATCTGCGCGAGCGCACCGGCGCCGGCATGATGGAGTGCAAGAAGGCCCTGGTGGAGTCCGAAGGTGACCTGGACCTGGCAATCGAGAACATGCGCAAGGCCGGCATGGCCAAGGCCGACAAGAAGGCCGGCCGCACCGCTGCCGAAGGCCTGATCATCATCAAGGGCGCCGCCGACGGCAAGCGCGTGGTGATGGTGGAAGTGAACTGCGAAACCGATTTCGTCACCAAGGGCGACGATTTCCGCGGCTTCGCCGACGGCGTGGCCCAGGCGGCCCTGGATGCCGGCGCCGAGAATATCGACGCCCTGCTGGCCGCGCCGATGGCCGGCGGTATGAGCGTGGCCGATGCCACCAAGGAGATGATCGCCAAGATCGGCGAAAACATGAACGTGCGCCGGGTGGTCATGTACAAGGGCGACAACCTGCTGGAGAGCTACCTGCACGGCACCCGTATCGGCGTGGTGGTGGAGATGGCCGGCGGCAGCAGCGAGCTGGCCCGCGACATCGCCATGCATGTGGCCGCCAGCCGCCCGCAGTGCGTCTCCGAGGCGCAGGTGCCGGCCGAGCTGATCGAGAAGGAGCGCGAGATCTACACCGCGCAGGCGGCCGACAGCGGCAAGCCGGCGGAGATCGTCGCCAAGATGGTCGACGGCCGCATCAAGAAGTTCCTGAAAGAAGTGACCCTGCTGGGCCAGCCCTTCGTCAAGGATCCGGACACCCTGGTCGAGGCGCTGCTGAAGAAGGCCGGCGCCACCGTGGTCGGCTTCTCCCGCTTCGAAGTGGGTGAGGGCATCGAGAAGAAGTCCGTCAACTTCGCCGAGGAAGTGGCGGCCCAAGCTGCTGCCCAGGGTAAGTAAGCCATGGGAGACGCCGCCAATCCCGTTCATCGCCGTATCCTGCTCAAACTCAGCGGCGAAGCCCTGATGGGCAATCAGGGCTTCGGTATCGATCCCGAAGTCGCCAAGCGCATCGCCGGGGAGATCGCCGAAGTGGTCGCGGCCGGTGTGGAGGTTGGATTGGTGATTGGCGGCGGCAACATCTTTCGCGGCGTCAGTCTGGCCTCGTCGGGCATGGACCGTGCGGCGGCCGATCAGATCGGCATGTTGGCGACGGTGATCAACGCACTGACGATGCAGGATGCGCTGGAACATGCCGGGACGCAGGTGCGGGTGATGTCGGCGCTGCCGATTCCCGCGGTGTGCGAAAACTACGTGCGCCTGCGCGCCATCCGCCATCTGGAAAAGGGGCGGGTGGTGATCTTCGCCGCCGGTACCGGCAATCCGTTCTTCACCACCGATTCGGCGGCCAGCCTGCGCGGCATCGAGATCAACGCCGACTTGGTGCTCAAGGCCACCAAGGTGGACGGTGTCTATAGCGCGGACCCGGCGAAAGATCCGCAGGCGACGCGTTATGCGCGCCTTACCTACGACGAGGTGTTGGAACGCAAGCTGGGCGTGATGGACGCCACTGCCATTGTGTTGTGTCGTGACCATAACATGCCGCTGCGCGTATTCAATATGAACAAGGTTGGCGCTCTGAAGAGCATCATGTTCGGTGCGGATGAAGGTACCCTGGTCGAATCCGGAGGGAACGCATGATCAACGACATCAAGAAAGACGCGGAAACACGCATGAAGAAGAGCGTGGACGCCCTCAAGACGGAGCTCACCAAGCTGCGTACCGGCCGCGCCCATCCCAGTCTGTTGGAGCATATCACCGTCGATTATTACGGCTCCGTTGTGCCAATTAGTCAGGTTGGCAACGTCAGTGTCGAAGATGCCCGTACCCTGGCGATCAGCGTGTGGGAAAAAAGCATGGTGCAGGCGGTGGAAAAGGCGATCATCACCTCCGACCTGGGCCTGAATCCAGCCACCTCCGGAACCCTGCTGCGCATTCCGATGCCGCTGCTGACCGAGGAGCGCCGGCGTGAGATGACCAAGGTGGTGCGCCACGAGGGCGAGGGCGCCAAGGTGGCGGTGCGCAATATCCGCCGCGACGCCAACAACGATCTCAAAGAACTTCTCAAGGCCAAGGAGATCAGTGAAGACGATGAGCGCCGCGGACAGGATGAAATTCAGAAATTGACGGATCGCTACATCATCGAAGTGGATAAAGTACTCGAAACGAAAGAAAAGGATTTGATGGAGATCTGAAGACTACCAGCTGTCGCAAGATTCAAACGGCAAGTGACAAGAGCTATCAAATGGCAAACGATACCCATCGAACGGCAAAGTATCTTGCAACTTGCGACTCGCGTGCGGTCGCCGGCCTGCTGATCCGATGACCGATTCCGAAGTATACGCCAGAAAACTGCCGCGCCATGTCGCCATCATCATGGATGGCAACGGCCGCTGGGCTCGCAAACGGGGGCTGCCCCGTTTCGCCGGTCATAAAGCGGGCATGGAAAGCGTGCGCGCAACGGTAAAATCCTGCCTCACCCACGGTATCGAATATCTGACGCTGTTCGCGTTCAGCAGCGAGAATTGGCGTCGTCCCGCCGAAGAGGTGGGACTGCTGATGAACCTGTTCATGATGGCGCTGGATCGCGAGGTGCGCAAACTGCACAAGAACGGCGTGCGTTTGCGCGTCATCGGTGAACGCAGCGCTTTCGCGCCTGAATTGCAACAGCGGATTGCGGCGGCTGAGGAACTGACGGCGGGGAATACGGCACTAACCTTGATTATCGCAGCCAATTACGGCGGTCGTTGGGACATCACGCAGGCGGCGCAGCGCATGGCGGAGGCGGTGGCGAGAGGTGAAATAGACCCCGATGCGATCAGCAGCGAAATGCTCGAGGCACAGCTGTCGCTCAGCGGGGTGCCGGAGCCCGATCTGTTCATTCGCACCGGCGGCGAACAGCGCATCAGCAATTTTCTGTTGTGGCAGCTGGCCTATACAGAACTCTATTTTACCGATTTGCTGTGGCCGGCATTCGACGAGAAAGCGTATGAAGAGGCCTTGAATTCTTTCTCCCAGCGGCAACGCCGTTTCGGGCGGACCGGCGAACAGGTGGAGAAGATACGCGATGCTTAAATGGCGTGTGTTGACGGCTTTGGTGCTCGCGCCGCTTGCCATTTGGGCGACTCTTGCGCTGCCCGATTTGTGGTTTGCGGTGATTCTGGGCGTGATCTTCTCGCTCGGTGCCTGGGAGTGGTCCGGTATGTTGGGACTACGCAATGTGGTATGGCGCCACTTCTACCTGGTGGCATTCATCTGGTTGTTGTTGCTGCTGGTGTTGCTTGGGCCGCAGCTGCTGCGCGTGGCCTTGGTACCGACGGCGGTGATTGCCGTCGCCTGGTGGATGGTGGTGCTGCTGTTTATCCTGCGCTTTCCCGCCGGCAGTGCGATCTGGACACGGTCGCCGCTGCTGACCGGGCTGGCAGGGTTGCTTACACTGGTGCCCGGCTGGATTGGACTGGTGGCGCTTCGCCTGGAGGCAGGCCCGGTGTTTGTCTTGTTGCTGCTGCTGATGATTTGGGGCGCGGATGTCGGCGCCTACTTTGCCGGCCGCGCCTGGGGACGGCGCAAACTGTTGCCGGCGGTGAGTCCCGGCAAGACATGGGCCGGTTTTTGGGGTGGTATGGGTGCCGCACTGTTTGTTATGGTCATCGCCTTTACAGTGCTGCATGCTCCAGTTCATGTGTGGCCGCCACTACTGGTGGTGGCGCTGATTTCCATAGTATTTTCCGTCGTTGGCGACCTTGGTGAAAGCATGTTCAAACGCCTCGCCGGTGTAAAAGACAGTGGTGCGATACTGCCGGGACATGGCGGCGTGCTGGATCGCATAGACAGCCTGACGGCCGCGGCACCGTGGTTCGCACTGGGGATATACCTATGGCACCGGATGGCGTAGTCGGCGTTACCGTATTGGGTGCGACCGGATCGATCGGTCGCAGCACGCTGGATGTGCTGGCGCGGCATCGCGGGCGTTATCGCATCGTCGCGTTGACGGCCAATACGCAGGTGGACGTGCTGTATCAGCAATGTCTTGACTACCGGCCGCGCTATGCGGTCATGGCCGATGCCGTCGCTGCGGAACAACTGGAGACGAAATTGCGGGCTGTTGCCCCCGAGATCACCGTGTTGTCCGGGCTCCCTGGACTGGAGCAGGTGGCAGCGGCGCCGGAGGCCGATTACGTCATGGCGGCCATCGTGGGTGCCGCGGGTTTGCAGCCGACGCTGGCCGCGGCGCGGGCGGGAAAGCGCATTCTGCTGGCCAACAAAGAGGCGCTGGTGATGTCGGGCCGGCTGTTCATCGATGCGGTGCGACAGAATGGTGCTGAATTGTTGCCCATCGACAGCGAGCACAATGCCATTTTTCAATGCATGCCGGCGGGGTTTGCCTCCGGTCTGACGCAAGTCGGGGTGCGCCGCATTCTGCTCACGGCCTCGGGCGGGCCGTTCCGCGAGATGCCGTTGGAACAACTGGGTTCCGTTACTCCGGAGCAGGCGATAGCCCATCCCAATTGGAGTATGGGCCGAAAGATTTCGGTCGATTCGGCAACCATGATGAACAAGGGGCTGGAGGTGATCGAGGCGTGTTGGTTGTTCAACACGACACCGTCACGGATACAGGTAGTCCTTCATCCGCAGAGCGTGATCCATTCCATGGTCGAATACGTCGACGGCTCGGTGTTGGCACAGTTGGGCAATCCCGACATGCGCACCCCGATAGCACATGCTCTCGCGTGGCCGGAGCGCATGGATTCGGGTGTCAGCAGTCTGGATATCTTTGAGGTGGCACGGCTGGATTTCAGCAAACCGGACTTGATGCGCTTTCCCTGCCTGCGTCTGGCGGTGGAGGCGATGGAGCGCGGCGGCACCTATTCGACGATCCTCAACGCCGCCAACGAGATTGCGGTGCATGCGTTCCTCGAACGGCGTATCGGTTTTACGGACATCGCCGCTGTTATCGAGAAGACTTTGGAGCAAACCACCTCCCACGAGCCGTCAGGTCTCGAGGTTGTTTTGGCGGACGACGCTGCGGCGCGTGCCGTCGCCGTCGGATACGTGGCACAGTGCCGGAAGGTGAGTTGAATGATCGACTTCGTATTGACGCCCGTTATTTTCCTGCTGGCGCTCAGTGTACTGATTGCAGTGCACGAGTTCGGCCATTTTTGGGTCGCGCGGCGCATGGGCATCAAGGTGCTGCGATTTTCCATCGGTTTTGGCAAACCCTTGTGGACCTGGCATCGTAAAGGCGACGACACCGAGTACGCAATCTCCGCAGTGCCGCTCGGTGGTTACGTGAAGATGCTTGATGAGCGCGAAGAAGAGGTGGCTCCGGAAGAGGTAGCGCGCGCATTCAATCGCCAGCCGATTGCGAAACGGTTTGCCGTGGTCGCCGCAGGCCCGATTTTCAATCTGCTGTTCGCCGTCGTGGCGTTTTGGGGCATGTTCATCCACGGCACCATCGGTATGCGTTCATTGGTCGGTGATCTGCCGCACCATGGGCTTGCCTACGAAGCGGGGTTGCGCTCGGGACAGGAGGTGGTAAGCATCGGTTCCAGTGCGACACCCACCTGGGATGCGGTATTGGAAGCCATGCTGCCGTATGCGCTGCGCAAAGAGGCGGTAACGGTAGTAACCCGGCAGAAAGGGGCGGAGCAGTCATATCAATTGCGCCTGGATCATTTGTCCGGCGAAATCGATACAGCGAGTTTTTCCAAACAGATTGGCTTGATTCCCTATGATCCACCATTGCCGCCGGTAATCGATCGGATACAGGACAATTCCGCGGCTCAGCATGCCGGTCTTAAACCGGGCGACAAGGTCGTCGCAATCGACGGCACCGCGATTGACGATTGGAAACAGCTGGTCGAGCGTGTCCAGCAGAGCCCAGGTAAGACGCTGCAGTTTCAGGTGCGGCGCAATGGGAAATTGCTGCAACTTGCGATTGAACCGGCACGAGTGGAAACCAAAAAAGGCACCATCGGGCTTATCGGAGCGACGGTTAGGGTCGAAGAGGCCTTGGCGGCGCAACTTCGGGCGAGTTGGAAACTGACGCCGTGGGCGGCCTTTCCGGCCGCTGTGAAAAAGACCTGGGACATGTCGGTACTTACGGTGCAGATGTTCGGCGAAATGATCGTTGGGAACGCTTCGGTCCAAAATATCAGCGGCCCGATTACGATCGCGATCTACGCCAAGGCATCGGCGTTGGCCGGACTGTCTCAGTTTCTTGGGTTCCTGGCGATAGTGAGTATCAGTCTCGGTGTCCTCAATCTGATGCCGATACCGGTATTGGACGGCGGGCATCTCATGTTTTATATCGTTGAATCGATTACCGGACGCACGGTCTCGGAACGTACGGAAGCGGTGGCCACAAAAATCGGTTTGGCCGTAATCTTTGCGCTGATGTCTATTGCTTTATATAACGACATGGGCCGACTTCTGAGGGGCGGATGAAAAAGCGACACTCGAAATTATTGCGCTTGCCGGCGCTGCTTTGTTCTGCGATACCGCTGTCGGCATGGGCGTTCCATCCATTTGTGGTGAAGGATATTCGCGTCGAAGGTCTGCGGAGAATTTCCATCGGTACCGTATACAATTATCTTCCGCTAAAGCGCGGTGATACGGTCGATGATGATGCGTCGGTTACGGCCATTCGGGCGTTGTACAAAACGGGTTTCTTCAAAAACGTCGATTTGGAGCGCGCGGGAGATACTTTGGTCATTCGCGTGACCGAGCGTCCTGCCATCGCAAGCATCAAGATCGATGGCAACAAGAATATTAAAAGCACGGAGTTGCTGGCCAATCTCAAACGCATAGGGTTTGCGGAAGGGCGCGTATTCGATCGCTCCATGCTCGATCAGGTGGAGCAGGAGTTGAAGCGCCAGTATATGGCGATGGGGCGCTACGGTGTTCGGGTTCAGTCGAAAGTGACGCCGGAGGCGCGTAATCGAGTGGCGGTTCGCATCGATATCTACGAAGGCGATGTGGCGACGATATATCGCATTAATGTTATCGGCAACAAGGCATTCAGCGAACAGCAGCTGTTGGATCAATTTCAACTTGGACCTGCGCCGGCATTTTCGCTGTTTAGCGACAAGGATAAGTATTCGAAGCAAAAACTTGCCGGCGATCTGGAGACTTTGCGCTCCTATTACATGAATCGTGGTTACGTCAATTTCAGGATTGATTCAACTCAAGTTTCCATTACGCCGGATTATCAGCACATATACGTCACGGTCAACATCAGCGAGGGTGAGCGCTATGTGATCAAGGATGTCAAGGTCGTGGGTGACACCATTGTTCCGCACGATGTGCTACGTGACCTGATCAGCATCAAGAAGGGCGACACGTTTTCCCGCAAGGAAGTGACTGACAGCAGCACGCGAATCAGCGATAGGCTTGGTGACGAAGGCTATGCGTTCGCCAACGTGAATGCGATTCCGACGCTGGACAAGAAGACGAAAGAAGTGTCTTTGAACTTTTTTGTCGATCCAGGGCGACGTATCTATGTGCGTAGGGTAAACGTATACGGTAATGCCAAAACAAAAGACGAAGTGATTCGGCGCGAAATTCGCCAAATGGAGGGTGGATGGTTTTCGAACAAGGACATCAAGCGCTCGCGCACCCGGTTGGATCGCCTGAGTTATATAACCAACACCACGGTGGAAACACCGGTTGTTCCAGGGACACCGGACCAGGTGGACGTCAATTTCAACGTTCAGGAACGCCCGGCGTTCGGCAGTCTCAATTTCGGTGTCGGCTACGGGGACGTGCAAGGCTTGATGTTCAATGCCAGTGTCTCGCAGGATAACTTCCTCGGGACCGGCGAACGTTATTCAGTTAACTTCAATAGAAGTGCGGTCAGCAATCTATATAGTCTTAGTGTAGTCAATCCGTATTACACCATGGATGGCGTCAGCCGTAGTCTAAACGTCTCGTATTCGACGGTGGACGCGAGCCAGGTTACCAGTATCGTCTCCTATTTGACCGACTCATATGGGGCCGGTATCGGGTTCGGCATTCCTCTGTCCGAATATGACTCGGTCAATATAGGCGCAAGGTATAACAGGACAGTACTGAAGGCTATTCAGAGTTCGGCCCCGTCGGTGCAGGATTTTGTTGACCAAAACGGTTCGGCGTACAATGCGTACACATTGAGTACGAGTTGGACGCACGATACGCGCAATCGCTATTTGTTCCCAAGTTCCGGCCAGATAGCGACGCTGGGCGCCGAGATTGCCACTCCTGCGGGAAATTTGCAGTATTACAAGCTGAGCTACAGTCAGAAAGTCTTTTTCCCGGTAACCAAACGCCTGACATTCCGTATCGGCGGCGAGTTGAGTTACGGACACGATTACGGCAAGACGTCGGGCAATTTGGCGCCATTCGATATGTACTATGCCGGTGGTGCCAGCACCGTGCGAGGATATCGCGCCAACAGCCTTGGCCCGAAGGACGTAAATGGCAACGCACTGGGCGGTAATGCTCGCGTACTGGCTAACGGCGAACTGATTTTCCCCGGGCCATGGAAGGACAAATCTATTCGCATCGGCGCCTTTGTCGACGGCGGTAATGTGTACAATACGGACACGCAGAAGGTTTCGTTGAGCGATTTGCGCTATTCCACGGGCCTGACCCTGTACTGGTTGACTCCGGTGGGTGCCATGTCATTCACAGTCGCTAAATCCTTGAATGCGAAACCTGGCGATTCGACGGAAGGATTCCAGTTTACGATGTGTACCTTGTATTAGGGAGTTGTGCCATGAACA
>CAYQWR010000091.1:0-8584 GCA_964421235.1 uncultured Thiohalomonas sp.
AAGCCGGCGAGTTCCTCCTGTGCCGGTCGGTAACTGTAGATCTGCTCGCGCTGTGCGGCATCGTAGGCTTGGCGGTCGGGGTAATCCGTGTGGTTCAGCAGGCGGGCCGGGATGCCGGCCAAGCGTGCCCGCTCCAGGCCGTAGGCGTCGGCACGGTTGCTGATGACGGCGCGGATCTCCACCGGGAGATCCTGTTGCGCCGCGTCGATGATCGCCTGAAGGTTGCTGCCGCTGCCGGAGAGGAGGACGACGACAGGCAGCTGTGATCGGTCGGTGGATGTCATCTTCAGCCGCGTATTTCCACCTGGTCGGCACCGGTCGGCAACTCGTCGATTTGGCCCAGCAGCCACGCCTCCTCACCCGCCTGTTTCAATATATCGAGGCTGCGGGCGACATCATCCCCGGCGACGGCGATCACCATGCCGACGCCGCAGTTGAAGACGCGGTACATCTCGTTTTCGGCGATGTCGCCTTTCTTCTGCAGCCAATGGAATACCGGCGGCCACTGCCAGCTGCCGGCATCGATTACGGCGCGGCACTGCTGCGGCAGTACGCGCGGGATATTTTCCAGCAGGCCGCCGCCGGTGATGTGGGCCAGGGCGTGAACGTCCACCTGCTCGAACAGTTTGAGCAACGGTTTGATGTAGATGCGTGTCGGGGCCAACAGGGTCTCGCCCAGGGTGCGGCCATGGAATTCCTCGCCCAGGTAGGCGTTGCTCACTTCCAGAACCTTGCGGACCAGCGAATAGCCGTTGGAGTGGGGACCGGAGGAGGCGATGCCGATGAGGGCGTCGCCGGGGCGGACCTTGCTGCCGTCGATGATCCGGCTCTTCTCCACCACACCGACGGCGAAACCCGCCAGGTCGTAGTCGCCGCCGTGGTACATGCCGGGCATCTCCGCCGTTTCGCCGCCGATCAAGGCGCAGCCGGCCTGTTCGCAACCTGCGGCGATCCCTTTAATCACGTCTGCGGCGACGTCCACATCGAGATGGCCGGTGGCATAGTAGTCGAGGAAGAACAGCGGTTCGGCGCCCTGGACCACCAGGTCGTTGACGCACATCGCCACCAGGTCGACACCGATGGTGTCGTGCTTGTGCATTTGCATGGCCAGCTTGAGCTTGGTGCCGACGCCGTCGGTGCCCGAGACCAGTACCGGTTCCTTATAGCGGTCCAGCGGGATCTGGCACAGGGCGCCGAAGCCGCCCAGACCGCCCATGACTTCGGGCCGCTGCGTGCGTTTCGCGTAAGGTTTGATGCGCTCGATCAGGGCGTCGCCCGCGTCAATGTCGACCCCGGCGTCGCGGTAGCTCAGGCCGGCGCCGCTCTGTTGCTTGTCCTTGTCCACGTATGGCCCCCGAATAAATGTGTAGCGCAGCGCCGCGGCCACGCGTAAAGCCGGCTATTGTAGCGCGAACACGGTGCGTCGTCTCTCGTAGCTTGACTTGCGGCGGGCAGTGGCATAGCGTGCGCGGGCATGAAACATTTTCGTACGCTGTCGCTGATCTTCGGTTTGTTGCTGGCCTTTGGCGCCTCTGCCGCCGAAGTGCAAGGCCTTTACGACGCCACCGTCCCCGTTGCGGACCAACAGCAGGCCGCGCGCGCGCAGGCGATGCGTGCCGGCCTGGCGCAGGTGTTGGTGCGGGTGACGGGCTACGGCGGCGCTCCCCAGGACCCGGTGCTTGCCGACATGCTCGACGACGCCCCCCATTACGTGCAGCAATATCGCTACCTCACCGCACCGCCGGCCGCAACCGGCACGAGCGCCGCCGCAGCCCCCGCCGCGACGGCAACGACGCCACCGGCGCCACAGTTGTGGATGGCCTTTGACCCCGTGGGCATCGATCAGGCATTGCGCGCCCGTCACCAGCCGGTGTGGGGGCGGGCCCGGCCGCTGGTGCTGGTGTGGCTGGCCGTCGACGATGGTAACGGCAGTCGCCACTTGGTGTCTGCCTCCGATGGCAGTGACGAGTTGCAGGCGCTGGAGGCTGAAGCCCAACTGCGCGGCCTGCCGTTACGGTTGCCGCTTTGGGACCTGGAGGATCAGTCGAAGGTGGCGGTGGCCGACGTCTGGGGCGGGTTTCAGGATACCCTGCTTGCCGCCTCGGCCCGCTATAGTCCGCAGGCGGTGCTGATCGGACGGCTGTATCGTGACGCGCGGGGGATGTGGCATGCCGGCTGGACGCTTCGGGTCGGCGAGGACAGCGTCAATTGGAACAATGACGGCTCGACGCCGGCCCAGGTCCTGGCCGCCGGGGTCGACGCGACGGCGGATTCGCTATCGCTGCGTTTTGCGCAAATCGGCGATGTCGGTGTCGGTAGCTCGATTCGGCTGAATGTCGCCGATATCCATGACCTGGCCGACTACACGCGCGTTCTTTACTATTTGAAATCGCTCAACGGCGTTACCGACGTCCAGGTGGACGAGGTGAAACCCGGCACCGTCACCTATCGTCTGGCGCTGCATGTGGAGCAAAAGGGCATTATTCGTACCATTGGCTTTGGGAACACGCTGGCGGCAGCGTCGAGTCCGGTACCGCAACCCGGATCACAGCAAGCGGAGTTCTTTTACCGGTTGCTTCCCTGATGCGGTTCCTGCCCAACCTCATCACCATCCTTCGTATTCTGCTCACCGCACCTTTTGTGTGGGCGCTGCTGCACGGTCATTACGGCGTTTCGTTGGCGCTGTTTGTCGTGGCGGGTGTGTCCGACGGTGTCGACGGTTTTCTGGCCAAGCACTTCGACTGGGTATCGCGCCTCGGCGCCATTCTCGATCCCATCGCCGACAAACTGCTGCTCATTTCCGCCTTTTTGAGCCTCGGCTGGCTACATCTGGTGCCGTGGTGGCTGGTCGGTCTGGTGCTGCTGCGCGATCTGGTTATCGTCGTCGGCGCGGCGGTCTACTATTTCGTCGTCGGTCGTTTTGCGATGGCGCCTCTGGTGAGCAGCAAGATCAATACCTTCGCACAAATCGTGCTGGTGGTGCTGGTGTTGTGGAGCGCGTGGCACGGCGGCTTGGCGCCGTTGTGGCGGACGCTGGTGGAGTATTTCGTCGTGGGGACCACCGTGTTCAGCGGGACCGCCTACGTATTGACATGGAGTCGCCGTGCGCTCCGTAACGGGAACCGAGCATGAACGATTCAGGGAAGTGGTTTTGGTTGGCGGGCACGGTTGCCGGCGGCGTTCTGGTCTATCTGCTGGCGCCGGTGCTGGCGCCGTTTCTAGTGGCGGCGATCCTGGCGTACATCGGCGATCCGCTGGTCGATCGGCTGGAACGGCTGCGCCTGTCGCGGACCTTGGCGGTGGTGGCGGTCTTTTTCGGCTTGCTGTTGTTGTTGTCACTGCTGTTGCTGGTATTGGTGCCCCTGCTGGAGCGGCAACTCGCGCTGCTGACAACCAAATTGCCGGGTTATCTCGACTGGTTGCAGCAGCAGGCACTGCCCTGGCTGCAGACAAAACTGGGGTTGCACACAACCGTTGACCTGTGGGGACTCAAGGCCTACGCGGGCAGCCACTGGCAGTCGGCCGGCGGTACCGCCGCCAGGCTGTTGGCGTCGTTGTCGCGTTCCGGCCTGAGTTTGCTCGGTTGGTTGGCCAATCTGTTCATCGTCCCGGTGGTCACGTTCTATCTGCTGCGCGATTGGGATCTGTTGATGGCGCGGATTCGGGAATTGCTGCCACGCCACATAGAGTCCGATGCGGTTGCTCTCGCGCATTCCGTCGATGATGTGCTGGGCGCATTTTTTCGCGGCCAGCTGTCGGTAATGCTGGCGCTGGGCATCGTGTACACGACCGGGCTGTGGCTGGTCGGACTCGACTTGGCGCTGCTCATCGGTATGGTGGCCGGGCTGGTCAGCTTCGTGCCCTATCTGGGTTTTATCGTCGGCGTCACCAGCGCCGGGTTGGCGGCGGTGATGCAGTTCCATGATGTGGCACACCCGTTGCTGGTGTTGCTGGTGTTCGGCGTCGGGCAACTGCTGGAGGGGACCGTGTTGACGCCGTTGCTGCTCGGCGAGCGCATCGGACTGCACCCTGTGGCCGTCATCTTCGCCGTGTTGGCGGGCGGACAACTCTTCGGCTTCGTGGGCATCCTGCTGGCGCTGCCGGTCGCGGCGGTGCTGCTGGTCCTGTTGCGTGACCTGCGGCGGCGCTATCTCAACAGCCGGCTCTATTCAACCACCGACCGGGAGTGACTGCGCCGTGGCAGAGTCAATGCAGCTGCCCTTGCGTATCGGGTTGCGCGATAACGCCACCCTGGCGAATTTCTATCCCGGCGACAATGCGGTGCTGATCCACACGCTGCAGCAGACGACGGAACCGTTTATCTATGTTTGGGGCGGAGCGGGCAGCGGCAAGAGTCATTTGTTGCAGGCGCTGTGTCATGCGGAGACAACGGCGGCCTATTTGCCGCTGGGTGAGCTGCGCGGATTTGGCCCCGCCGTGCTGGACGGTCTCGAAGCGATGTCCTTGGTCTGTGTCGACGATCTGCAGGCGGTGGCGGCCGATCCGGGTTGGGAGGTGGCCTTGTTTCATCTCTACAATCGGGTGCGCGAGGAAGGGGGACGTCTGGTGGCCGCCGCGACCCTGAGTCCCGCCGCATTGCCGGTGGCGCTCCCCGACCTGAAATCACGGCTGGTCTGGGGGCCGGTGTTCCAACTGATGCCGTTGGACGATGCGGGCAAACTGGCCGCGTTGCAGTTGCGCGCGCGTGCCCGCGGTCTGGAGTTGAGCGATGAGGTCGGCGGCTATCTGTTGCGGCGCATTCCGCGCGATATGCACGCACTGTTTGCGTTGCTCGACCGTCTCGATCACGCCTCGCTGGCGGCGCAGCGGCGCCTTACCATCCCCTTCGTCCGCGACCTGCTTGATTGAGTTTACGGCGGCTGAAAGGAATTTTCACCGCAGAGGCGCGGAGAGAACGCGGAGACTGAATGCAGTAAAGATATAACCGCAAAGGCGTTTATGCCCTTCGCGTGCCATGAACGCAGAGGGATTCGGGGTCGAAAAGATTGCGGGCATTTCGCCATGCGCGAAGGCGATGGTTCTGGCAAAGAGTGTCATTTTCTTTGCGTCCTTCGCGCCTTTGCGGCGAGACATCCGTTGCATTGCATGGCGTTTTCGCGATGAGCGCCCGGTTACTCCCGTTCGCGGCGCGGTATGACGCCGCCGCACAATCGCACGTAGAGCAGGCCGGCGACGTAGAGGTCGATGCTCAGCAGGATTTCCACCACCCCCAGCAGCCGTTCCTGCGGGACGGCATACGCCTCGCCAATGCCGTGGACGCAATAGAACAGAGCGAGGACGCTGGCCCAGAAGTGACTCTTGGCCCGTCCCTGCACCATGCCGCGCAGTATCGGCAGCAGCGGTCCCACCAACACCAGTAGAACGAATGCGATGGGCAACTGGGGCGGTGACAGCCACAGCTGCCACGCAAGCAACAGGGCGATGAGACCGAAATAGCCGATCAGGGCGGCGCTGCGGACCAGCATTCGCTTGCTCATGAGCGCACCGAAGGAATCGCGTGTGCCGCCAGCATTGCCTGGGTGACGGTAGCGACGCGCCGCCCCAACGCCTGACAGAGCCGCTTTTCGTCATCGCTCAGCGGCAGGTTGCCGTCGGCGCCGGCATGGTGTGTCGGGCCATAGGGGGTGCCGCCGCCGCGGGTGGAAAGCAATTCCTTTTCACTGTAGGGCAGCCCCATCAGCATCATGCCGTGGTGCAGTAGCGGCATCATCATCGACAGCAGGGTCGTCTCCTGACCGCCGTGCAGGCTGGCCGTGGAGGTGAACACCGCGGCCGGTTTGCCGATGAGGGCGCCGGAAAGCCACAACGGGCTGGTCCGATCGATGAAGTACTTCAACGACGCGGCCATGTTGCCGAAGTGGGTCGGGCTACCCAGCACGAGTCCGGCACACTCCTCCAGGTCGCGGGGTTCGGCATAGGGGGGGCCTTCCGCCGGGATGGTGTCGGCCACCGCTTCGCACACGGCGGACACCTCGGGCACAGTGCGCAGCCGCGCGACGACGCCGGCTACTTCCTCCACGCCTCGCGCCACGTGGCGCGCCATTTCCGCCACCGAACCATGACGGCTGTAATATAAAATTAATATCTCAATCATTGCATTAGAGTATCTTTAAGACCTTCTCAGGCGGCCGTCCGACGGTAGCGTGGGACCCGTTTATTACGATGGGGCGCTCAATGAGTATGGGGTGCCGGACCATCGCGTCGATCAATGCGTCGCGACTCAGTGTGGGGTCGTCCAGGCCCAGGTCACGGTATTCGGGTTCCTTGGTCCGCATCAGTTGCCGAGGTTCGAGTCCCAGCAGCGCCAATAACTGCGCCAATTCGGCGTGGCTCGGGGGCGTCTTCAGGTATTCGACCACCTCTGGGGTGACCCCCTGCCCGGCTAGAAGCTGCAGTGCCTGACGCGACTTCGAGCAGTGTGGATTGTGATAAATGACGACTTTCAACGTGGTCTCAGTTTCAGTTTACAAGTAGTTGTATTCTACCGGTATTCGCCTTGACAGCCTATAGGGCGGGTGATAGCGTCAAGCTATATGGTTATAATCAAATTCGTGGTCATCTTCACTTGCTTTCGCATACACAGATGAAGCCGAAGGCTGGAATTATTGCGCTATGGGCGTTGCTCGTCCCGCTGGTAGTCGCCGGTTGTGCCGTGGCGCCCCCGATTCAGGAAATGAGCGATGCCCGCCAGGCGATCAAGGCGGCGCGTGAAGCGCACGCCGAGCGGCATGCCGGGCAGCCGTTACACAATGCTGAAATGTACATGAACGAGGCTACCGAGGAACTCCGGCACGGCGACTATGCCAAAGCTCGTAAATCGGCCGTGGCAGCCAAGGAAGAGGCGGTTCGTGCCCGCGACAATTCAGTGGCCGCAGAGCAGAGAAAATGAATTCCGGATAGTGTGAAGAACGTAACATAACGTCTTGAGTGAATGGAGGAACATTGGTTCCGTATTAACTTGACACGATTTTCGCGCGGGTGTTAGCTTCTATACTAGAATACGCAGATTAATTGGTGCCTCTCGATCATGAGCTGTATTGAGGGGTTTCTTCATTCGCATGGAGCCACGGATTATGAAAATCAAAAATATGCTGAAGTATTCCGGTCTTGCGGCACTGGTACTCACGGTTGCCGTCGGGTGCGCCAGCACTCCGAAACAGAGTACTACCGCGGCGCCGACCCAGGCTGCCGCCACCTCCGCTCAGGATGCACAACAGGCTATCGATGCCGCCAAGGCGGAAATCGCCAAGGCCAATGCCGCTGGCGCGACCTGGCGTGATACCGACGGCCTGGTGAAGCAGGCTGAAGATGCAATGAAGGCGGGTGACAATGCCAAGGCGGTGATGCTGGCCAACGAGGCGCAGAAGCAGGCTGCCGACGCACTGGCCCAACATCAGGCGGAAATGGCCAAGATGACGGCCGGTAACTATACGGTGGCACATGGCGACTGCCTGTGGACGATTGCCGGTAAGAGCGACATCTACGGCAACCCCTACGAGTGGCCGCTGATTTACAAGGCCAATCACGCCAAGATTAAGGATGCCGATCTGATCTATCCGGGCCAGGTCTTCTCCATTACCCGCAACGCTTCGTCGGCCGATATCGCTGCCGCGGTGAAGCATGCCAAGACGCGTGGCGCGTGGGCGCTGGGCAAGGTGGAAGCGTCCGATACGGCCTATTTAGCTCAGTAATCTCGCTACTCTCCACAGTTTGCAAAGGGCCCCATTGGGGCCCTTTGTTTTTGTTCGTAACTCATGGTATTACCCTGCAATTGATTGTGGCTGGAGAGGATGCCGGGATATGAGACGTCTGGAACAGTTGTTTGAAGGGTTTTTGTGGGAAAGTCGCTTCGTAGTGGTTTTTGCCGTTTTGGCCAGTCTGCTTGCGTCATTCGCCATGTTCTACATGGCGACCGTCGATGCCTACTATATGCTGGTGCATCTGGCACATTATGCGTCGCCGGCGTTGGATGCGGCTACCCGCGGTGCGTTGCGTGGAACCACCATCGCACACGTTGTCGAAATTGTTGACGGGTATCTGCTGGCGACGGTACTGCTGATATTCGCGCTTGGCTTGTACGAACTGTTCATCAGCAAGATCGATAAGGCGGAAGGCGCGGAGACCTCCTCCAACGTGCTGTTGATCCGCAGCCTTGACGATCTCAAGGCGCGCCTCGCCAAGGTTATCCTGATGATTCTTATCGTCAAGTTCTTCGAGCATGCCATTGCCATGACCTTCGATACGGCTGTCGACTTGCTGGCCCTGGCCGGCGGTATCGCGCTGCTTGGTCTGGCGCTTTACCTGTCGCATGCCGCGGATCACAAGCCGGCTGCATGAGCTCGGCGGGCCGGACATGGAATAAGCCCGGCGGCTGTTGTCACTATTCAGTAAGTGTGGAGAAAACGTTCATGTCGCGGCTGAAGTTGATGTTGATGCTGATGTTGGTATTGCTGGCACGGGTGGCGCTGGCGACGCCGGAGTTTACGCTGTATGACCTGAACGGAAAGCCTCATCATTTATCCGACTATCAAAATGAGAGTCATTATGGGTGGCTTACCTCGAA
>CAYQWR010000091.1:8594-10712 GCA_964421235.1 uncultured Thiohalomonas sp.
ATCACGGCAAATGGGTGGTGGTGAACTATTGGGCGACCTGGTGTCCGCCGTGTCAGGAGGAGATCCCGGAGCTGATCCACTTCTACGATACGCACAAGAGTAAGGCGGTGGTTCTTGGCGTGGATATGGATATGGGGGGCATCTCCCAACAGCGGCTGCGCACGTTTGTGAGTAATTACATGATCTCCTATCCGGTATTGGAGGGCACCCGCGATATGGACACGGTCGGACCGGTTCCGGGTTTGCCGACGACCTATGTGATTGCACCCGACGGGCGCGCGGTGGCGCGCCAGGTCGGCGAGGTCACGTCGGAGCTGCTGGATAACTTCATCAAGAATTATCATAGTCATACACAACAATAATCATCCGCCACGATAATCGGCGCGGCGGTGGAGGAGTGATATGGGACGACGTCTTTTACTGGCGTGGTATCTGCTCTGCATGGTGCCGTTGATCGCGGTGGCGGCGCCCGGGCGTGATCCGTTCAATTATTTTTTCAACGACACGTTCGGCAACTTCGCCGATGAATTACAGACCGCCCGTCATGAGGGCAAGCAGGGCATACTGCTGTTCTTCGAACAGGCGGATTGCCCGTTTTGTCATTACATGGAACAGAATGTCCTGAATCAGCCCGAGGTCCAGGCGTATTACCGCAAGCATTTTCTCAGTTTCCCGGTGGATATCCTGGGTGACGTGGCGATCACCGATTTCCGGGGCCGTCAGACCACTGAACGGGAGTTCGCCAAGGTCACTCGTGTGCGCGCGACGCCGGTGTTTGCTTTTTATGATCTGAAGGGCAAACAGATATTCCGCTATACCGGCAGTACCTCGGGGGTGGCGGAATTCATGCTGATGGGTCGCTATGTGGTCGATGGCACCTACAGGAAGATGCCCTTCGTCAAGTACAAACGCGAACAGCTCCAATAGCCGTTTACGGTCCGATGCGCGACTTCGTTCGAATCGCTGTCGTGGGGCTTGGTGCGTACCTGGGGATCGTGCTCCCGTCCTATGCGCAGACGCCGCTGCCCGATCCGCTGACGCTGAAATATGCCCTGTCGCAGGCCAATGAGCCGGACCCGGTATTACGGGAGGCACATGCCGATGTGGATGCGGCACGGGCCGATGTCGCCGCGGCGGATGCCAGCGACGGTATCAATGTTTCGCTGCAGGGACGGCTGCGCTGGATAGAACCGGCCGACATCACGCCTGATCACTCCCATATCGATAACAATGTCAGTCTCTATGTGCGCAAGGAGCTCTATGATTTCGGGCGCAGCAGCTCGCGCCAGGCGGCTGCGGCGTATGAACTGGCCGGTCAGGAACAGAATTTGATCGAGGCGCGGCGCCGGCGCCGATTGGCGATCATGCGGCGCTATTTCGCCGTGTTGCGTGCCGACATGGAGTTTACCCGTGACGATGAGGCGATGGCGGTGGCCTACGTCGACCTCGATAAATTGCGTCATCGCCACCAGCTGGGCGACGTGTCGGATCTGGAACTGGCGAAGAAGGAGGCGGAATATCAGCGCACGCGGGTGCGACGCTACGCCAGCCAGGGACGGATGCGGGCGGTGCGCGCCCAACTGGCCATCGCCTTGAACCGTCCTGATCAATTGCCCAATACGCTGGTCATGCCCGAATTGCCGCAGGTGAAACGGCCGCTGCCGGATTACGCGCCGCTGGTGGAGAAGGCCTTGCGCGACAATGCGCGCTTGCTGGCCTTGCGCCAGCAGGTCCAGGCGGCGCGGGAGCAGTTGGAAGCTGCCAAAGCCGGCATGCGCCCCAGCCTGAGCGGTGAAGTGGAGGCCGCGGATTACAGCCGTTCCATCGGCGCCAACGACAAACTGCGTGCCGGCATTTATTTGAATGTGCCGCTGTATGATGCAGGGAGTACCGATGCCGCGGTGGCACGCCGGTTGGCCGCATTATACCGGGTGCAGGCGCAGTTGAGCGCCGCCGGGGAGGAGGTGCGGCAGGCGGTGTTGGAGCAGTGGTTGGCGTTGAATAACCTGCGCATTCGTACCAGTGAGGCGAAGGCGCTGAAGGATTATCGCGACCTCTATCTCGATCAAAGCCGCGCGATATACGAGATGGAATTCAAGACCGATCTGGGCGATGCCA
>CAYQWR010000092.1:0-10574 GCA_964421235.1 uncultured Thiohalomonas sp.
TCCTCTTCATCCCGACCATGAAGCTGAACATCGGCTTAGTGCTGATGTTCGGTCTGCTGACCATCGCCTTCGTCGTCATGGGTCTTGGCATCACCAAGATCGGCGGCTTGCTGTTCGGCGCCACCGCGATCGTCGGCTTCTACCTAGCGGCGGTGCATGTCATCAATCCATTGATGCCCAATACACTGCCGGTAGGGAGCCTGGCCAAGAAGGCGGCCTGACGCCATGATGTAGGCGACATCCATGGATTGCGGGCGGAACGCTACCGCCCGCAACCCATCGATCGCAGCTATTCCCCGCATTCGCCACCGCACGTGCGCGCCGCTACCGGTATGCCGCGCCACGGTTGAACCGTCGCTACGGCAGTCATTGCTACCCGGATGATAGCTACGCGGAATATTGATTCGGCGCGAACCGCCGCGACCCGTACGTGGCGACAACCGGGCGACGCAGGTACACTGGCTTTCATCGGCGCACCGGACGGACGATGTTCGAACGGTGGCGCATCCGGTCGTCCGCGACCGGGAAACGCGGCTGCGACGACGATCGCGCGCAGGAGCCGTGAGCCGTTCCCTCAATCCAGTCACGGCCGACGACATGCCTCACAACGACTTCAGCGACGAATTCCCGCTCGACCCCGGGCTGATCTACCTCAATCACGCGGCCGTGGCGCCTTGGCCGCGCCGCACAGCCGAGGCGGTGCGGCGTTTCGCTGCCGAGAACATGCAGCAGGGCGCCCGCCGCTATCCGCGGTGGATGGAGACGGAGGCACAGCTGCGCGAACAGCTGCGCGAACTGCTCAATGCACCGTCCAGCGATGACATCGCGTTGCTGAAAAACACCTCCGAGGCGCTGTCGGTGGTGGCCTACGGCCTGCCGTGGCAGCCGGGCGACAATGTGGTCACCAGCGATCAGGAATTCCCCTCCAATCGCATCGTCTGGGAGTCGCTGCGGGATGTCGGGGTCGAGACCCGCCGCGTCGACCTCAGCCATGGCACGTCGCCGGAACAGGCGCTGGCGACCGCCATGGACGAGCGTACCCGCCTGCTGGCCATCAGTTCCGTGCAATACGCCAGCGGGCTGCGTCTGGATCTGGAACAGCTGGGGATGTTGTGCCGCGCCCGTGGTGTACTGTTCTGCGTCGATGCGATCCAAAGCCTGGGTGCGCTGCCGCTGGATGTCCAGCGCTGCGGCGCCGATGTCGTCGCGGCCGACGGCCACAAGTGGCTGCTCGGCCCAGAAGGCTGTGCGGTGTTTTATATCAAACCGCAACTGCGTGACCGGCTGCGACTGACGCAGTATGGCTGGCATATGGTGGAGAAACACCTGGACTTCGACCGCCCCGATTGGCAGGTGGCCGCAAGTGCCCGCCGCTTCGAATGCGGCAGCCCCAACATGCTGGGCATTCATGCCCTGAGCGCGAGCCTGACACTGCTGGCCGAGGTGGGCATGGATGAAGTGGAGACGCGGCTGCTGGCCAACAGCGCCTACCTGATGGAGTCGTTGGGCGCCCTGCCGGGGATCGAGATACTCACGCCGCAACAGGCGGGACGCCACGCCGGTATCGTCACCTTCCGCCATCCCCATATCGATGCGGCGGAGCTACACCGCCGGCTGTCTGCGCACGACGTGATCTGCGCCCAACGCGGTGGCGGCGTGCGTTTCTCGCCCCACTTCTACACCCCGCGCCAACAGCTGGGGAAAGCGGTCGCCGCGGTGCAGGAAGCCGTGGCGGCCGGCTGAGGCTGTAGGAGCGGCTCCGCCGCGATGAAACGTGTGTGGATGCAACGGCTATCGCGGCGCAGCCGCTCCTACCAAGCGGTCAGGCTGCCTTGAGACAATGGATGCTGAACAGCGCGTCGTCGTCCTGCCAGACCGCCTCACCGATCAGGCCCGCTTGCGCTGCCAGCGCCTGAAACTCATCCACGCTGTATTTGTAGGAGTTTTCGGTGTGGATGCTTTCGCCGGTCTGGAATTCGAAACAGCAGCCGTCGACGCGGACGCGCTGGCGGATGGTGGCGATCAGGTGCATCTCCACCCGACCCAGCGGCTCGTTGTAGAAGGCGTGATGGCGAAACGCCGAAACGTCGAAATCGGCGTCGAGTTCGCGGTTGAGCCGTGTCAGCAGATTCAGATTGAAACACGCAGTGATGCCCTGGGAGTCGTTGTAGGCGGCGTGCAGGCGCTCCGGATCCTTCTTGAGATCGACGCCGATCAGCAACCGCCCGTCGGGGCCGAGCAGCGCGGCGACGCGCTGCATCAATTCGCGCGCCTGCTCCGGTTCGAAATTGCCGATACTGGAGCCGGGGAAGAACACCGTCCGCCGCTCCGTGTCGAAGCAGCGGGGAAGCTCGATCGGTTTCGAATAGTCGGTACAGATGGCATGCACCTGTAGCGCCGGATGGTCCTGGGCGATGGCGCCCGCCGACAGCCGAAGAAATTCGCGGGAGATATCGATGGGCGCATAGGCCTGCAACCGCAGCGCCTCCAGCAGGATGCGAATTTTAATATTGCTGCCGCTGCCCAGTTCCAACAACAGACCGTCGTCGCCCACCAATCCTGCCATGTCCGGCCCATGCCGCTGCAACAACCCGATCTCGGTACGCGTCGGATAGTATTCCGGCAACCGGGTGATGGCGTCGAACAGCTGCGAGCCCTGTTCATCGTAGAACAACTTGGGCGGCAGCCGCTTGTTCTCCCCGCGGAGGCCAGCGATGACCTCCGCGTGAAAATCCTCGGGCGCCGGGTGCAGGTCGTGAAAGAAAAAGTTGGGTAGAGCCGCTTCCATCACACATCCTCGGCCAGTCGAAATCCCTGAAACTGCCAGCGCTCGTGGGGATAGAAGAAATTGCGATAGCTGGCGCGAATATGGTCGTCGGCGGTGACGCAGGAGCCGCCGCGCAACACCATCTGGTTGCACATGAACTTGCCGTTGTATTCGCCGAGCGCACCGGCCGCGGCGCGATAGCCCGGATAGGGCCCATAGGCCGATGCGGTGTGTTCCCACACGTCGCCGTACATCTGTTGCAGTCCCTGCCCCGCCGCGGCGGCGACCGGGTGCAGATAGCCACTGTCGCGCAGATTGCCCGCAACCGGAAGTTCCGCGGCCGCCACTTCCCATTCTTCTTCGGTGGGCAGCCGCCGGCCGGCCCAGGCGGCGTAGGCCTCGGCCTCGTAATAGCTCACGTGACAGACCGGTTCCGCAGCATCGAGCCGGCGCAGCCCGCCCAGGGTGTAGTGCCACCACTCGCCGTCGATACGTTCCCAATAGAGCGGTGCGGACCAGTTGCGCTGCTGCACCGTAGCCCAACCGTCGGACAACCAGAGTGCAGGATCGGCATAGCCGCCGTCGTCGATGAAGTCGAGATACTCGCCGTTGGTCACCGGCCGCGAGGCGAGGCGGAACGGATTGAGATAGCTGCGGTGGCGCGGTGCCTCATTGTCATAGGCGAAGCCGTTGTCGGCGGCGCCGATCTCGTGGACGCCGCCGTCATAATCCAACCACGCCAGCGGCGCCGCAGGTGCAGCCGGCGCCGCCGGCAGGTCGTCGCGATAGGCCGGACGCAGCGGGTTGGCGGCGAGATTGAGCTTGATGTCGGTCAGCAGCAGTTCCTGGTGCTGCTGTTCGTGGTTGAGGCCGATGGCCAGGCGGTGCTGCACCTCGGGCCATATGTCCTCACCGGCGCCATGCAGCAGCGCCAGCATCCCGTCGTCCACGTGGGCGCGATAACGGAGGATTTCGTCGACGCCCGGGCGCGACAGAAAACCGCGCTGCGGGCGCGGATGGAAACTGCCCACCTGCTGGTAGTAGGAGTTGAACAGATAACCGAAGCGCGGATGGAATTCCCGGTAGCCGGGCAGGTACTCCTGCAGCAGGAAGGTCTCGAAGAACCAGCTCACGTGCGCCAGATGCCACTTGGCGGGGCTGGCCTCGGGCGCGGTCTGGATCACGTAATCCTCGGGGGTCAGCGTCGCGCACAGCGCCTCGCTCTGCCGGCGCACCTTGCGATAGGTCTCCACCCAACCGCTGCGCTGTTGCTCCGGTAACGCTGATGCTGAATGGGACGGGGCCATGACACCTCCCTTGCCGGCATGATGTGCAGAATGCCGCCTGCCCGTTACGTCGTTATGACAGGACAGGCGGCGCGGAATAGTGTCGGCGCAGCGGGTGTAGCGATGGCGCGCACCATTTCCCGAGAATAATAGTCGGTACGGTCCCCCTGTTCAAAGGCGACAGGCACGTCAGACGCTCCAGTGGCTGCAGTAGCAACGGCACCGCCGCGAATGCCCGGTGCCACGGTAACAGGCTTCTATTTCGGCGCCGGCCCCTTGCTCGCTTCAACCAGATCGGCGGGCCGCAGCCATTTGGCAAACGCCGCCCGGACCTGCTCGGCATTGAGCGCCACGTAGTGACGGGCCGCAAGCGTAGGCTCATTCAGCGGCAGCCCCCGGTCGGCCAGGTTGAGCAGTCCTGCGGCAATGCTGCCTACGCTCGCTTCCGAAAGCGGAATCTCCCGCAACAGCACGGCCTTGGCGCGGCGCAACTCGTCGGCGCTGACCGGCGTCTTCTGCATTTGCACCAGGTCGCGCACGAGAATGGCGCGGGCCTTCTCCACGTTGTCCGGATCGCAGGCATAGTCGGCCATATAGACCGAGCGATTGCGGCCGAAGCTGAATTCGGAGCCGACTGTATAGACCAGGCCGTTCTCCTCGCGCAGGTCGTGATAGAGCCGCGTGGCGTAGAATCCTCCGCCCAATACGTGATTACCCAGGTTCAGGGCGAAGCGGTCCGGGTTGAAACGGGTGAGGCGCATCGTTTCACCCAACACCACCTCGTCCTGCACCCGGCTCGGGTCCGCGACGTGGGTCACCGACGGACCGTTGTCGGGCACCGCTGGGAGATCGGTCGCGGGCTTCGGGCCGGTCGCCCGCCAGCCGCCGAAATACTTGCCGATCACGGCTTCGGCCCGTTGCGGCGTAACGTGGCCAATCACCACGATGGTGGTCATGTCCGGCCGGAAGGCCTTGTGGTAATAACGCACCACCTCATCCAGCGTGAGTTTCGCAACGGTCGCCGGCACGGCATGGCGCAGGGTCGGATCGGTGGCCGGGAACAGTGCGCGCTTGAGCGACTGCTGCATCATGAAGTCGGGACTCTGCAGTTCGCCGGCCACCGCCTGAGCGGTCTGCGCCCGCACCACCGCGAAGGCGTGCGGCGGCAATGCCGGATGCAGTTCGTTGTCGGCCAGCAGCTGTACGCCGCGCTCGAAGTGCGGTGCCAGAATATTGAGAGAGAAATCGCTGCCGGCCGATTCGGATGCGCCGATGTCGTCGAGCGCCTTCTGGAAGGCGACACGGCCCAGCTGCGTCGAACCGTAGTCGAACAACTGATCGAGGATCTGGGCGACCCCCTCCTCGCCCTGCGGCATCTCCCGCTCGGGACGGTTGTGGATGTGCCCATAGACACCGATGGTGTCGCTGATGGTCTCGGGCTGCACGATCAATTTCAAGCCGTTGGGAAACACCTTGACCACCGGCCTGACCATCGACGCCGGCACGTTCAGCCGGCCCAGCGCCTGACGCGCCCAGGCCGGCAGCGTGACCCGCCGGGTTTGCTTCGGCGCAAACGACTCCTTGCCGCCAAAACCGCGCGTCGCCGTCGGCATGGCAGAGCCCTCGGGCGTCAACGTGGCGCGCAGGAAACGAGGCTGATTCAGGTAACGGCGCGCCACCCGGTTCACGTCGGCCACCGTCACCTTGTCGATCGCCGCCATGTCATCGGCCGGCGAGCGGCGTCCCTCCACGGCCAGTGCCTGCGACCAGGCGGACGCCAGACCGGGAATGGAATTCTTGCGCCCGGCGAAGCCGGCGCGCTCCTGACGTTTGGCTGCCGCCACCATATCGGGCGCCACCCCGTCTTTGACGATCTTCGCCAGCGTCGCCTGCAACGTCGCCATCAATGCGGCGCTATCGGCGCCCTTGGGAAAGGCGGCATAGACGATGCCCATGCCGGCCGGCGCAAACGCGCTGCTCTGAAAGCCGCTCTCCAGCGCCTTGCCCTGTGTCACCAAATCATAAAGCTGCCCACGCTCGCTGCTCAGCACATCGGCCAGCACCTGGCTCGCCGCGAAATCCTTGCTGTCGTAGCCGGGCATGCGATAGGCGATAACATCGATTCCGTAGGGTGAATCCGTTTTCAGATGCAGCCACTGCGGCGCAACCGGTTGCAGCTTCACGACGGCGCGCGGCGGCAGTTTGCGTGCCGGGATGGAACCGTAGAGGTGCTTGATCTCGGCCAGTACCTGCGCCGGTTCTACATGCCCCACCACCACCAGGATCGCATTGTTGGGCGCATACCACTGGTCGTGGAAGCGTTTGAGCATCTTGCCGGTGGTCTTGTCGAAAGAGGCCCGCGTGCCCAGGGCATCGTGCGCATAGGGCGTCCCCTTGAACATCGCCGCCAGCATCCGGCTGTACATCACATAGTCGGGGCTGGACAGGTCCCGCGCCACCTCCTGTTCGATGGCGCCGCGCTCCTTGCTCCACAACGACTGGCTGTCCAACACGCCGCGCATACGCACCGCCCCGATGTGCAGCGCCACGTTGACGTCGTTGGCCGGCACGGTGAAGAAATACTGGGTGACCGCCTGCTGGGTGTCGGCGTCGAATTCGCCGCCCATGGCGGTGGAGATATCGGCCAGCTGGGCCGCCGACAGGCCGGGGCTGCCGCGGAACATCATGTGCTCCTGCGCATGGGCCATGCCGGGAAAACCGGCCGGCGCCTCGTTGGAGCCCACCAGATAGTTGATCTCGGTGGTCACCACCGGCGCCAGGTCATTGCGCACAATCACCACGCGCAGGCCATTGTCCAGGGTCGCGCGCAACACGCTGGTGCCGCGCGGCACGTTCGCATAGGCCACGGACTGCAGCAGCGCGAGCGCTACGCCCAAAATTACGCGTGTGATCGGTGTCTCCATACGGCGCCGTTTGTGCATCATTCGTAATCGTCCATTCTGTTGAGTTGTTATAGTCGGTAAGACCAGATGTCCCTTCATTGGTTCAAGCGCGAGTATGTCGGCAGACATCCTGCCGGACACGGCCCTGAATCCGCATTATTCATGTACGGAGGGCATTGATGCAACCGACGGCAAAACCTCGCCGAAGCCGGAAGCCCAGTTCGATTAAGGGGAAAACCGGAGGTCGGTGCTACGCCTTTCATCAAGCAGGGCCGGAACGGCGCCGTCCCGACATTTCTTTACTGCCGCTTCATACTTCTTTACCTACGCGGCAAGCTACTTTGCACGCCCTGCACTACCCTGTAGCTGAATATACATCTTGAGGAGCTACGGAAATGGCAACCGACTACGGCACGATGCTGCGCAACTGGTCCACACCCATCACCATCGGCGCATTTCTCATCAGCGGCCTCACCGGTGTTCTCATCTTTTTCCATTTCGGCGAAGAATTGCTCCATGGCGTCCATGAATGGCTCGGTCTAGCGCTGGTCGTAGGCGGTCTCCTGCACATCGGCAGACACTGGAAGCCGTTCGCGCGTTACTTTACGCGTCGTGCGTCCATGACTGTCATCGGCCTCCTGCTGGTGGCAGCTTTGGGTGTCATGACCGTCTCCGGCCATGAAGACGACCACGGCCCGGTCCGCGCCGTCATGCACCATATCGAGAGTTCCTCTCTAAACGTGCTAGCCACCTTGCAGCACCGGCCAGCGGACGATCTGCGGCAGCAACTCACCCAGGCAGGGTTTCAGGTAGCTTCGCTTGAGGAAAGCCCGGCGACGATAGCCGTGGCGAACGGCACAGACAGCCGCGAACTGGTCTCACTCCTGTTCAGCGGCGCGGCTCCTGTGGAGGTAGAAACAGCACGCTAGGCCGCCTATTGACGGCCAATCCGTGACCGTCGCAAACGGCGCCTCCGTCCTTCAACAGGACTGCATTTTGGAAGGGGCATTGTCTTTGCCGCGTATACGCACGAGACATTCCTGTTTTTTACCACTCTCGACTCAGGCGAAACGCGGGTGCCCTGTACTTCGAACTAAGCATGCGCATTGCGCGAGGATATCCCTCCATGAAGAATGCGCGTTCTGTGAAACGCCATCTATCAGCTCACTAATTCATGGCAAGCGACACATGGGGAGCCCATATTGCTATACAATTGCATCCGGCCCAATAACTACCCAGGTCAATCATGAACAAGCAAGACGTCGAACTATTAAGACAGGAAGTCGAAATGCTGATGAACGAGCGATTGCAGCTGCTCAAGGTCGTCGGCGCAGCCGCAGTACTGGTGACGAACACGGATGCCAAGAGTCTGCCGCCCGGCGTGGTCAATGCTGCCGAAGTGTTGTCCGAGGTTCTGAATGCGTTGCCCGAAGAGACCTTGAAGGATGCATTGGACTCAGTGCATGCGGAGCGCTATTGAATTCATAGGGCAAGGAGTTTTTCATCTGATCACGAAGATCAAATAGCGCAAATGTTCTGCCTATTGCGCTATGGGTAACCAGATGGTGAAGGTCGTGCCTTTACCGACGACGCTATCGACCTCTATGCGTCCATGATGTCGCGATACAATCCCATAGGCCAACGATAGACCGAGGCCGGTGCCTTTGCCTACCGGTTTGGTGGTAAAGAAGGGTTCGAAGATACGACGAAGGTTTTCCTGCGGGATACCTGCGCCGGTATCCGCAATGACGACAAAGACCTCGCCGTCCCGACGCCCGGTTCGCAGGGTGATTTCGCCGTGTTCAACGATGGACTGCGACGCGTTCACCAATAGGTTCATGAATACCTGGTTGAGTTGGGCAGGGATACAAGAAATCGGTGGAATGTCGCCGTACTCCTTGTTCACGGTACACTTGTACTTCAGCTCGTTCCAGACGATGTTCAGGGTCGACTCCAGTCCCTGATGCAAATCAGCCTCCTGCCACTCCGCATCCCCCGCGCGGGAAAAGTCCTTGAGGTCCTGCACGATCTTGGCCACACGTACCAGGCCGTCTCTCGACTCGGCCAGCAATGCGAAAACATCGGAACGCAGGAAGTCGTAGTCCTTTTCCTGTTTGAGCGCACGAATCTTCTCCAACGCTGCGAAGTGTTCGTCTCCACCGTTTTCCATACCGGTGCAGGCGTCGACAATCGTGAACAGGTCTTGCAGATAGTTTTCCAGCGAGCCAAGGTTGCTCTTGACGAAGCCGATGGGGTTGTTCAGTTCATGGGCGACGCCCGCAGCCAATTGACCGATGGATGCCATCTTCTCCGACTGCAGCAACTGAGCCTGGGCGTCCTTGAGTTGCCGATTGAGTGCGCGTTGCGCCTCCAAGGCCTCGCGTGTGGATTGTTCAGAGCGCTGCCGTTGTACGATACGCCAGATCTCATTGGCGATAAGCTGCACCGTCTCCACGTCCCGGTCGGTATACTCAGTCGGCTTGTTGCCCACACCGACGAGCATCACCACGCTGCCCCGCTCCATCACCGGCACCGAGATCAGGCGCTTGAGTTCGGCATACCCATCAGGCAGGCCGCGTCGATCCGGTGCCTTGACGCAGTCATTAAAGATAACGGGTCGGCGTTTGCGCAGTGCATCGGCCCAGGCGCCGGCGTCGCTGATAGGGTAGTGGCTTTCGTAAAGCGACTCACGGGGCTCATCGGGAAGACGCCGCGACCATGCAACAAACTCAATGGCCGCCTCATCCTCATGGACGAAGTGGAAGAATGAGATGTCGCTGTCGGTGAGTTCTTCGGCCAACGCCTGCCCCCGCTGCAGGAAGGCGGTCTCATCCAGTCCTTCGAGGGCCGCGGGCAGTGCCAGCATCGCCTCGGAACGGCGGGCCACGTTGGCCATCTCCTCCGTAATCCGCCGCTGTTCGGTCACGTCGTGCACGATCGAATAGAGTTGTTCGCGTCCATCGAACTGCACCGGTCCGCTGTACACTTCAACGTCACGTATCGACCCGTCTGCCAGGCGGTGCCGGAAGTTGAAGTGATCGCGCTTGATCGTCAGGGCGTTCGCCATCTCCTCCCGAATTTCCTCCACCGGCAGCGTGTTGAGATCGTCAATGTGAAGGGCCAAAAACTGCTCCCCGGACCAGCCGTAGAAATCCACCGCCGCCTGATTGACATGAATGATCGCGCCGTCCTCCGGGGCAATGATCAGCATCGGCGTCCGGCTTCTTTCGAAGATGCCCCGATACCCGCGGTCGTTGGTGTCCAACATAGTCATACCGTGAATCTTAGCCCTTCGAAGAGTTCAGCGGCAAATGCGACGAGACGGGCCAGTGACAGAACACAGATTTCACGTCAAACGAGGACAGCCCACGGCTTTCACTGCCGCTGGTCGTCAACCGCTGGGCGCCCCAACCTCCCGGAAACCACTCGCCGTCCCAACATCTGCGCCTTCTCTCCCGTGGGCAGCTGCGAACCCGACACGAAGTCTCCGTTGGTAGCTTGCAGAATTTCCGCCAGGCTCTCCGGCGTGATATGCGCCTTGAACATTGCACGGTGGTGTTCCCGCAGCATCTCGTCCGTCACCCACACGTCCGTCGGTGCAACGATGATCGTTCGACG
>CAYQWR010000093.1:0-10551 GCA_964421235.1 uncultured Thiohalomonas sp.
TGACGTTGGTGTCGTCGTACTCGATCAGCTTGCCCAGATAGAGGAACGCCGTGAAATCGGAGACGCGGGCGGCCTGCTGCATGTTGTGGGTGACGATGACGATGGTGTAGTCGGTCTTCAGTTCGTTGATCAACTCTTCGATCTTGAGGGTCGAGATCGGGTCCAGCGCCGATGCCGGTTCGTCCAACAGCAACACCTGCGGCTTGATGGCGATACCGCGGGCGATACACAGACGCTGTTGCTGACCGCCGGAGAGCGCGGTGCCGCTGTATTCCAGCTTGTCCTTCACCTCGTCCCACAGCGCCGCCTTGCGCAGCGCCCACTCCACGCGATCGTGCATCTCGGAACGGCGCAGCTTCTCGTGCATGCGCACGCCGAAGGCGATGTTGTCGTAGATGCTCATGGGGAACGGCGTCGGCTTCTGGAACACCATGCCGACCTTGGCGCGCAGGTCGTTGAAGTCGACGGTGCGCGAGAGGATGTTGGCGCCGTCGATATTGATCTCCCCGACGGCCTTTTGTCCCGGATAGAGCTCATATACCCGGTTGAAGCAGCGCAGCAGCGTCGATTTACCGCAGCCGGACGGACCGATGAAGGCGGTCACCTTGCGCTCGGGGATATCGAGCGAGACGTCGTGCAGCACGTGATTGCGGCCGTAGAAGAAATTCAGATCGCGCACGGAGATCTTGGCCGGCAGGTCGGCGGGCGACTGGTTGCCGGGCGACGGGTAAAACTTCGATGCCGCAGCCGCTTGCGCGCCGGGCGCGGTGCCGGAACGCACCACATCCGCATGCGTGTTTTCTGACGTCACTGTTGCTTCCTCTTGTTGCTGTGGCATGTCCGACACCTATCAATACGACTGGACGCGCGTCCGTTGCAATACCCGGGCGATGATATTGAGCAGCAATACGCCGCCGGTGATCAACAGCGCCCCCGCCCATGCCAGATGTTGCCACCCCTCGTAGGGACTCATGGCGAACTGGAAGATGACCACCGGCAGATTGGCCAGCGGCTGTCCCAGACTCGAACTCCAGAATTGATTGTTCAACGCGGTAAACAACAGCGGCGCCGTTTCACCGCTGATACGCGCGACTGCCAGCAGAATGCCGGTAAGGATGCCGGTGCGGGCGGCGCGGTAGATCACCAGCACCACCACCTTCCATTGCGGCGCACCCAGCGCGATGGCCGCTTCGCGCATGCTGTCGGGCACCAGCCGCAGCATGTCTTCGGTAGTGCGCAGCACCACGGGCACCACGATCAGCGCCAGCGCCAGGGCACCGGCCCAGCCGGAGAAATGTCCGGTCTGCACCACCACCACGCTGTAGATGAAGACGCCGATGACGATGGACGGCGCGCTCAGCAGAATGTCATTCACAAATCGTACAATCGATGCAATCAACGCATCGCCAAGAAAATACATCGCCAAAACCACCAATATCAGCAGACCGCCGGCTGGGTATAACGGATAGAAGCCGAACAGGTAGCCGGACAACAGCAACAGCAAACCAATCACTACCCAGACCACCGCTGTTTTCGTCGACATAGCGCGCGAATGGCGGCCAAATTCGGACATGAACGTTCCCGCCAGCACACCCAAGGGCGTGCCAATCAACATGCCCACCGCAGTCATCCACAGACTGCCGACGATGGCATTGGCGAGGCCGCCCTCGCTGCCCGGCGGCGGCGTGGTCTGGGTGAACAGGCTCAGCGAGATCCATGGCAGGCCGTTGGCGATCAGCGTCCATAGCAGCCAAATCAGCCAGAACAGACCAAACCCTGTTGCCAGCACCGAGGCCACCAGCCAAAAGGCATTGTGTATCTTGCGTCGTGTGTAGAGTTTCATGGCCAACCTCAATGCTGCGCGCCTTCACGCGCCGTCAAGCGGACCAGCAGCAGCTTGGCCAACGCCAGCACGATGAAGGTGATAAAGAACAGCACCAGACCCAATTCGATCAGCGACGAGGTATAGAGCTTGCCCACCGCCTCGGTAAATTCGTTGGCGAGGGTCGACGAGATGGTGTTGCCCGGCATGAACAGAGACGCACTGATGCGATGGGCGTTGCCCACCACGAAGGTGACCGCCATGGTCTCGCCCAGGGCGCGGCCGAGGCCGAGCATGACGCCACCCACCACGCCCACCTTGGTGTAGGGCAGCACCACCCCGCGCACCACCTCCCAGGTGGTGGCGCCGAGGCCGTAGGCCGACTCCTTCAGCACCGGCGGGACCACTTCGAACACGTCACGCATCACCGCGGTGATAAACGGCAGGATCATGATGGCCAGGATCAGGCCGGCGGTGAACATGCCGATGCCCATGGGCGGTCCGTCCACCAACCGCCCGATGACGGGCCAATTGGCGAAATGGTCGGTAATCCAGGGCTGCGCCGTGTCGGCGAAGATGGGCGCAAAGACGAACAGACCCCACATGCCGTAGATGATGCTGGGGATCGCCGCCAGCAACTCGATGGCGGTTCCGACCGGCCGCTTCAGCCAGCGCGGCGCCAGTTCGGTGATGAACACGGCGATGCCGAAGCTGACCGGCACGGCGATGACCAGCGCGATGATCGAGGTGACCAGGGTGCCGAAGATGGGAGCGGCGGCGCCGAATTTTTCCGTCACCGGATTCCAGCTGACGCTGGTCAAAAAACCGGGACCGAATTTGGTGATGGCGGGCCACGCCTCCACGCACAGCGACACGAAGATGGCGATCACCGTCAACAGCACCAGGATCGCGAACAACCGCGTCAGGCCCCGGAACAGGCGATCCTGCCAATCGGAGGGGAGTTTCAATCTGCTTGCGGACGCTGGCGAGCCATCCATCGGATGCGGTTTCCTTTACTTTATCGGTAAAACAGACGGGGATATTAACTCCCCCCTGCCGTCGGCACTACGCCTAACTCTCTACCGGCCGTTTGTTACCTGCCGCCGCCACGTCGGGCGCAATCGAAAATCGCCATGCGGCACAACCCCACCGGGTCCGCGTGCGAGACGCTATTGTGCGTGGCGGTTGCTACAGAAATATTTCAATAACGTCAAATTAGCGTTAAAAACACATCGCCGGAGAGGATACCCCAAATGCACCGCCGGAACCGAAAAAAACGGTAACTTTTTGTTTTGGCGAGCCTTATTGCACAACCGGCAGCGTTGTCCGGCGACCGGACCGAGGCAGCAACGATACCGTGCGAATGTGACAGGCGGAATTATGGCAGAACGGAGGAAAAAACGCCTCGCAGAGCCGACGGGGCGCGATGCGGTGGCGGCGCCGCGGATATCAGTCGTCGGCGCCGGCACCCAGGTGCGCCGCCAGGGCGCTGTCCATGGTCGCGGCATGCAGCGCGAACCAGCCCGGCAACCGGTCGCAGACATAGCCTCGGGCCAGCGCCAGCCGGCCCGCGCCGACACGCAGCAGCAGTGAACGCATCTCGCCCAGCACGCGGCGGTGCTCGTCGCGGTGTTCCGCCAGCGCCGCGAAACCGCTCTCCAGCATCAGCGCCTCCTCGGCGGCGAAGTGGTCGACCGTATGGTCGAGCAGATGCCGGAACAGCGCGGCGAACTCGCCATCCGCCGCCAGCGCCAGCCGGTTCACCAGGACCGCGAAGTCGGCGTGGGTATGGTCCATCGCCGCATGTCCCAGCAGGAAGCGGCCGGAGTGCCACGGGATCAGGTCGGCCGCATAGGTCATGGCCACCGTCTCAGAACTGCTTCACTTTGATATTCAGGGTCTGGATGCGATAGGCGATCTGGCGCGGGGTCATGTTGAGCAGGCGCGCCGCCTTGGCCTGCACCCACCCGGCCTGCTCCAGCGCGGCGATCACCCGTTCGCGGTCGTCCAGGTCGGCCGAATCCAGGTCCACCTCGCTGCCGGCGGGACGGCTCAGCGGCAGCTGCTCCTCCAGCCCGGTGAGGCTGATCACGTCGCGGTCGATGGCGCCGTCTTCGCTCATGATGGCGGCCCGCTCCAGGCAGTTCTCCAGCTCGCGCACATTGCCCGGCCAGTCGTGGCGCATCAGCAGCCGCACCGCGCTCTCGGTGATGGTCAGTTCGCGCCCCTGGTTGCGGCTGATCTTCTGCACCAGATACTGGGCCAGGGCCGGGATGTCCTCGGCCCGTTCGCGCAGCGCCGGGACGAAGATGGGCATGACGTTGAGGCGGTAGTAGAGATCCTCGCGGAACCTGTCCTCCTCCACCGCCGACTCCAGGTCGCGGTTGGTGGCGGCGATGACGCGCACGTCCACCTTGATGGTCTGGTTGCTGCCGACCCGTTCGAACTCGCCCTCCTGCAACACGCGCAGCAGCTTGGCCTGGAAAGTGGGCGAGATCTCGCCAATCTCGTCGAGGAAGATGGTGCCGCCGTTGGCCTGCTCGAAACGACCCTTGCGCTGTGCCGCGGCGCCGGTGAAGGCCCCCTTTTCGTGGCCGAACAGCTCCGATTCCAGCAGGTTGTCGGGCAGCGCCGCGCAGTTGAGTTTGACGAAGGTGCCGTTGGCACGCGGCGAGTTGTAGTGGATGGCGTGGGCGATGAGCTCCTTGCCGGTGCCCGACTCGCCGCGGATCAGCACCGTGGTGTTCCATTTGGCCACCTGGCGCACCTGCTCGAACACCCGGCGCATCGCCGAGGTGTGGCCCACCATGTTGTCGAAACCGTAATTGCCGCGCACCGTGCGCCGCAACTGGTCGCGTTCGTCCTTCAGGTCGCGCCGTTCCCGCTCAACTTCCCAGGAGAGGCGCACGCTCTGGGCGATGAGGTTGGCCACCATCTCCATGAAGCGGGCGCGATCGTCCAGCAGGCCGTCGAGGTTGTCCGCCGGCTGCGCCGCCAGCACACCGACGGGCTTGCCGTCGCCGACACGGATCGGCACACCGACGAAGGGCAGATGCGGTTCGTACATACCGGTGCGCGACAGGAAACGGGGCTCGTCGGCGATGCACTCCACCACCACCATCTTGCCGCCTTCGAGGATCGCGCCCACCACCCCTTCGCCGGGCCGGTAGCGGATGTGATCGACCACCGACTGTTCGTTGTTGTAGAGACCGCGCAGCAGCATCTCGCCACTGTCCGGCTCCACCAGGGACACCATGCCGCGCTCCATGCCGCCCTGGCGGTGCAGCGTCTCCAGCACCTCCTGCAGGGTGTCGCGCAGGTTGAGCGAACGGCTCAACACCTTGCTCACCTGATACAGGGCGTTCAACTCCCGCTCGATCAGCCGCAGCCGCGCGGGACTTACCGTCGTGTCATCGTGCGCCGCCATCACCACTCCTGATAGTTGTCGATCAACAGGGGAAACCGCAGGCAGATGCGGCAACCGTCGTTGAACGCCGGATCGATGTCGATGGTGCCGTAGTGGCGGTTCACCGCCTCCTGCACCATCGCCAGCCCCATGCCCGCGTGCTGTCCGCCCTTGCTGGTAAAAAACGGTTCGAAAATTTTAAAACGCAACTCCGGCGCGATGCCCGGTCCGCTGTCCTCGATCTGCAACACCAACTGCTCACCCTCGACCCGTGTCGCCAACCGCAGTTCGCGGCGCGCGCTGTTGGCGTCGACGATGGCGTCGATGGCGTTGTCCACCAGTTGCTTGAGCGCGCTGCGCAGGCGCCGTTCGTGGCCGTTGAATACCGGCAGGTCCACCGTCGGCTGCCAATCCACCACGATACCGGCGGCCAGCAGCCGCGCCGTGCACAACAGCAGCACTTCGTGCAGCAGCTGATTGAGATTCACCGGCAGCAGCGGCTCCTGCAACTCCTGCGGCACACAGCCGCGCAGCGTCTCCACCGCCGCGCTGCCCTCGTCGCGCACCTGGCGCAACACGCTCAGCAGCGACTCGTCGCCGCCGCCGTTGCGCCGCTCCAGCATCCCCACCGCGGCATTCAACAGATTGAGCGGCCGCTGCATCTGGTGCAGCGCGCCGGTCAGGGTTTCGCGCAGGCCGCGTCCCAATTCCTCTTCCGCCACCAGCGCCCGCAGCGCATTCATGCGCACCTCTTCCTGCTGCCGCTTCAGCTCGCTGACCTCGTGCGCCACCAGCATCAGGTAGGGCCGCTCGCGGGCGGAGAAATAGGCGTCGGCGCTGCCGTCGCGGGCATTGAAACGCGCCGCCATGCAGACGAACCAGCGGGTCGAGCCGTCGGGGAAATCGAGCCGTAATTCACGCGCCGGCGCGCCTTCCGCCTCCGCCGCGTTTGTGTTCAGCGCCGCCAGCAGCAATTCGGCCGGTTCACGTCCGTTGAGGTCGTGCAACAGGCTGCGATAGGCGCGGTTGCGCAGCAGCGTCTCGCCCTCGTCGTCGAGCACCGCGATCACCGTCGGCGCCACGTCGATCACCGTGTCGAACAGCTCCTTCTGATTCTGCAACTCCTGCTGCAACTGAAACATCTCGGTGATGTCGCGGTGCATGCCCAGGTAGTGGGTGGTGACGCCGCTGCTGTCGACCACCGGCGCCACGTTCAGCTCCGCCACGTAGCGCTCGCCGTTCTTGCGCCGGTTGACCAGCATGCCGTTCCAGCTCTTCTGCTGCGCCAGCCTGCCCCACAGGGTGCGATAAACAATGGCGGGAGTACTCTTGTCGGACAACATCGATTCGTTGTGCCCCACCACGTCGACCTGGTTGAAACCGGTCACCAGCGCGAAGGTGGCGTTGGCGTAGAGGATGTTGGCGGCGGTGTCGGTGATGGAGATGGCGACCGGCGCCTGCTCCACCGCCTCCGCGAACAACCGTGGCGACAGGCTGGGCCGGCGCCCGTGCATGGTCGCCTGCAACAGCGCCACCACCTCGCCCGGCACATCGGGCGGCGGCGATTGCAGGAAGCGCTCCACGGCCTCCAGGGCCGCGGCGGTATTGCCGCTGTTTCCCTCGTCGCTCATGGGCGTGTACCCATTGGCTTGGAAGCGGCACAGGACGCGCCCCACCCACCCTGACGGTGCAGCCCGGTCAGACCGAAAAACCTACTGTTCATGCGCGGTTCCATAGAGGTCATAAGCCATCAACTGCCGTTTTCGAATTTAACGTTGGTTTTACCTACGCAAGATACTTGCCAAGTGCGTTTGTCAGCATTGCCACGCCCCCGACACCCGCGCCGTTGTTGCATTCCCAACAATCCAGCCATGGCGACCACGGCGACGCTACAAACACGACAACCCACATTTGCACCGAAAGCGTGCAAACGGCCTACAAACCGGTGCAAATACTGGCTTCCCCAGGCACCGCAATGGCCCTACGACGCGTGGCACAGTTGATGCAAAACCGGGATCACAGCAATCGAGGTGAACCGTGACCGCCTATATCCTGCTCCTGCTCGGCACCGCCCTGGTGAACAACGTCGTCCTGGTGAAGTTTCTGGGACTCTGTCCGTTCATGGGCGTCTCCAACAAGGTCGACTCCGCGCTCGGCATGGGGATGGCGACCACCTTCGTGCTGACCCTCGCCGCGGTCGCCGGCTGGATGCTGGAGCATCTGCTGCTGGAGCCGCTGCACATCGAATTCCTGCGCATCCTCTCCTTTATCCTGGTGATTGCCGCGGTGGTGCAGTTCACCGAAATGGTGGTGCGCAAGACCAGCCCCGCGCTGTACCAGACCCTCGGCATCTTCCTGCCGCTGATCACCACCAACTGCGCCGTGCTCGGCGTCGCCCTGCTCAACGTGCAGCAGGACAACGGCTTCGTCACCAGCCTGCTCTACGGCTTCGGCTCCGCCCTCGGCTTCACCCTGGTGCTGGTGCTGTTCGCCGGGCTGCGCGAGCGGCTCGCGCTGGCGAACGTCCCGGCCGTGTTCGCCGGCGCCCCCATCGCCTTCATCGTCGCCGGCCTGCTGTCGCTGGCCTTCATGGGCTTCTCGGGACTGCCGGTGAAATGAGCGGCAAAAACATGCTCACCGCAGAGACGCAGAGTACGCGGAGGAATAAAGGACATGTACGGTGCGAATGAAAGGTTCATTAAGGGTATGTATTTTTACCTCTGCGTACTCTGCGACCTCTGCGGTGAAAGCTTTTTTCTTGACGAGGTAACGCCATGATCGCTGCGATTTTGAGTCTGACTGTTCTCGGCATTGCGCTGGGCTACCTGCTCGGTATCGCCTCGCGCTACTTCCACGTGGAGAGCGACCCGCGGGTGGCGCAGGTGGAGGCGTTGATGCCCGGTTCGCAGTGCGGCCAGTGCGGCTATCCCGGTTGTTCCCAGGCGGCGCTGGCCATCGTCAACGGCGAGGCGCCGCTCAGCGTCTGCCCGCCGGGCGGCAAGGCGCTGGTGGAGGCGCTGGCCGGCACGCTGGGCGTCAGCGTCGATACCTCGGGCATGGTCGATACCGGCGTGATGGTCGCGCGGGTCAACGAGGAGATCTGCATCGGCTGCATCAAGTGCCTGCGCAGTTGTCCCACCGACGCGGTGATCGGCGCACCGAAACAGATCCATGTGGTAATGGAGCGCGCCTGCACCGGCTGCGGCGCCTGCGTCGAGGTCTGTCCCACCGGCAGCATGGCCATGGTGCCGGAGAAGCCGAGCCTGCGCAGCTGGCGCTGGGAAAAACCGAAACTGGCGGCGGCGTGATGGAAAAGCCAATGATGACCTACCGCAGAGACGCAGAGGCGCCGAGAATAGAACGAGCTTTGAAAAGCTTACCGTCTATCTTCTGCCAGCTTCGTCGGCACACACAAGAGAGTCACCGCTCTGATAACTGTCATTCCGACGGCAAAATCGGGCAACGACACTCAACAGAAGCAATAGCAACCTCTGCGTCTCTGCGTCTCTGCGGTGAATCATTCTTTTGTTTTCTGCACGTGGCTCGAACCCCGTCGAGGAGTGCATCATGAAGCTGTTCCGTTTTCGCGGCGGCATCCATCCGCCAGCCCGCAAAGAGGGCAGTGCCGCGGCGCGCATCGAGCAGTTGCCGCTGCCGCAGCGGCTGTTCGTGCCGATGCAGCAGCATATCGGCGCGGCGGCGGAGCCGGTGGTGAAGATCGGCCAGCACGTGCTCAAAGGCCAGTTGCTGGCCAAGGCCACCGGCGCCATCTCCGCGCCGGTGCATGCGCCCACCTCCGGCTGGGTGCGTGAGGTGGACGACTTCACCGCGCCGCATCCGTCCGGCCTGCCGACGCTGTGCATCGAACTGGAACCCGACGGCAAGGACGAGTGGGACGAGTTTCCTGTCCCCAAGGACCCGTTCGAGATCCCGTCCGAACTGATGGCCGAACGCATCGCCGCCGCCGGCATCGTCGGCATGGGCGGCGCCACCTTCCCCACCGCGGTGAAGCTGGGCAGCGCCAACAACAAACACATCCACACCCTGATCATCAACGGCGGCGAGTGCGAGCCCTACCTCACCTGCGACGACCGGCTGATGCGCGAGCGCGCCGCCGAGATCGTCGACGGCGTGCGGCTGATGCTGCACGCCATCCGCTGGGGCCGCGCCCTGATCGCCATCGAGGACAACAAGCCCGAGGCCATCGCCGCCATGCGCGAGGCGGCCAAGGGTCACGGCCAATTGAAAGTGGTCGCGGTGCCCGCGCTCTATCCGATGGGTTCGGAGAAACAGATGATCAAGACGCTGACCGGCCTCGAAGTGCCGGCCGGCGGTCTCACCGCCCAGGTGGGCGTGCTGGTGCACAACGTCGCCACCGCCTTCGCGGTGCACGAGGCGATCCGCTACGGCCGACCGCTGGTGCGGCGCGTGGTCACCGTCAGCGGCGGCGCGGTGCGCGATCGGCGCAATCTCGAAGTGCCGATCGGCACGCTGGTGCAGGACCTGCTCGGTTACTGCGGTCTCAGCACCGAACCGACGCGCCTGCTGATGGGCGGGCCGATGATGGGCACGGTGCTGCCCCACAGTCGCGTGCCCATCGTCAAGGGCAGCAACGGCGTGCTGGCGTTGACCGAGCCCGAACTGGGCGGCGGCGACACCATGCCCTGCATCCGCTGCGGCAGCTGCGTGCGGGTCTGTCCCATGGGACTGATGCCGCTGGAGATGATGAAGCGTTCGCGCCACGGCGACCTCGACGGCGCCCTCGATTACGGCCTCAACGATTGCCTTTCCTGCGGCACCTGTGCCTACGTCTGCCCGGCGCATCTGCCGCTGACCCAGTACTTCAACTACGCCAAGGGCGAAGTGGCCGCGCGCGCCCAGGCGCAGCGCAAATCCGATTACACCAAACAACTGGTGCAGGCGCGCCAGGCGCGGCTGGAACGCGAGGCCGCCGCCAAGGCCGAAGCGGCGGCGAAGCGCAAGGCGGAGCGCGCCGCGAAGAAGGCGCAGCAGGCCGCGCAGGAGGCAAGCGCATGAGCACACCGATCAGCGGACCGCACTACGTAGCGCAGCGCAGCGTCGCCGGCGTGATGGGCCAGGTGATGCTGGCCTTGATACCCGCCACCGCCTTCGCGCTCTACCAATTCGGCTGGCCCGGCATCTTTCTGTTCCTCATCACCATCGCCAGCGCGCTGCTGTCGGAGGCGGCCTCGTTGCGCATCGCCGGCAAGCCGGTGACGCCGTTCCTGTTCGACGGCTCGGCGCTGCTCACCGCCTGGCTGCTGGCGCTGAGTCTGCCGCCGTGGGCGCCGTGGTGGATCGG
>CAYQWR010000094.1:0-10192 GCA_964421235.1 uncultured Thiohalomonas sp.
AGCCTGGGTTATGGCCAGACCGCCGTGATTGCCACCGTCGCCACCGATCGCCCCCACGGCAACGTCGCCTACGAACGCTTTACTGACACCGGCCCGCTGGCGCTGTTGCCGTGCGACCCGCCCCATGACGGAGAGCCGGAGACGCGCAATCATCGCTGGTCGCTGGTGTGGACCGTGCGCGACCGTGAAGTCGAAGAGATGCTGGGACTGAGCGACGCTGAATTCTTGCGCCGCCTGCAGCAGCGCTTCGGTTACCGTGCCGGCCGTTTCCTGCGCAGTTCGGAACGTCACGCCTATCCGCTGGTCTTTGATTTCGTGCGCCGGGCGGCGCAGCCGCGCGTTGCCTTCGTCGGCAACGCCGCCCACGCCATCCACCCGGTGGGCGGACAGGGTTTCAATCTCGGTCTGCGCGACGTGGCGGCGCTGGCCGAGGTGATCGCCGCCGCCGTCGATGCCGGCAGCGACATCGGCGCCATGGCGTCGCTGCAGCCCTATGTGACGTGGCGCCGGCCTGACTACCTGCGGGTCGCCGCCTTCACCGACGGTCTGGTGCGCCTCTTCTCCAACCGGCTGCCGCCGCTGCGGCTGGCGCGCAACCTGGGCCTGCTGGGCATGGACATCCTGCCGGCGGCCAAGCACCTGTTCGCCAAACAGGCGATGGGCCTCACCGGCAGACTGCCGCGACTGGCCTGTGGTATTAAGTTGCAAGTGACAAGTGACAAGTGACAAGGTGGAGGAGTGCGGATGGGCAGCGATAATGATGTTGTTTTCTTGCTGCTTGTAACTTGCAACTTGGGACTGTTTTCATGACATACGACATCGTGATCATCGGCGGCGGCATGGTGGGCGCCACCATCGCCTGCGCCCTGGGCGGGACGCGGCTGCGCGTCGGCGTGGTGGAGCCGGTGGCGGCGTTGCGTTCGTTTGCGCAAGAGGAGTTCGACATCCGCGTCAGCGCCATCACCCGCGCGACGCAGAATGTGTTCGCCAATCTCGGCGCCTGGGACGGCATGGTGGCGCGCCGGGTACAGCCCTACCGCGAGATGCAGGTATGGGACGCCGGCGGCAACGGCGCGATCCACTTCGACTGCACCGAGCTGGGCGAGCCCGACCTCGGGCACATCGTCGAGAATCGCGTGATCCTGGCGGCGCTGCTCGATCGCATGGCGCAGTTCGACAATATCGATTTCCTCTGCCCGGCGCAGGCGCAGGGGATGCAGCTCGGCGACGAGCGGGCGGAACTCTATCTGGCCGACGGCCGCACCCTGCATGCGAAGCTGTTGATCGGCACCGACGGCACCAGCTCCTGGGTGCGCGAGCAGGCCGGCATCGACACCACCGGCTGGGCCTATGACCAGAGTGCCGTGGTCTGCACCGTGAAGACCTCCAGGCACCACCGCGATACCGCCTGGCAGCGCTTCATGCCGGAGGGGCCGCTGGCGTTCCTGCCGCTGCCCCAGGGCTACAGCTCCATCGTCTGGTCCACCGGCCACGAGCGCGCCAAGGAGCTGTGCGCAATGCCGGCGTCGCAGTTTCTCGACGAATTACAGGTGACTTTCAACAATGATGTGCTGGGGCGCATGGAGACGGTCGGGCCGCGCGCCGCCTTCCCGTTGCGGTTGCAGCATGCCGATCACTACGTGCGGCCGCGGCTGGCGCTGGCCGGCAATGCGGCGCATACGCTGCACCCGCTGGCGGGACAGGGGCTCAATATCGGCATTGCCGATGCCGCCGTCCTGGCGGAGACCCTGCTGGCGGCCGGTACCCGTGACCCGGGCAGTCTGTCGCTGCTGCGTCGCTACGAGCGCGGGCGCAAGGGTGACAATATCGCCATGCTTGCAGCAATGGACGGCTTCAAGCGGCTGTTCAGCAATCGCAACACGCCGATGGCGTGGCTGCGCAATGGCGGTCTGACGCTCGCCAATCGCGTGGCGCCGATAAAATATTTCTTCATGCGCCGCGCCCTCGGTCTCGGCGGCGAACTGCCGCGGCTGGCCCAACTGCGTCGCGACTGATCGACGTCCGTCCGATGGACGTCTTTAACCTGATCGCCCTGCTGATCACGCTGACGGCGCTGTTCGCCTACGTCAATCACCGCTTCATTCATCTGCCGACCGCCATCGGCCTGATGCTGGTGTCGCTGCTGGTGTCGCTGGTGATCATCGGTCTGGGCAAGCTCGGTTACGGCGGCGTCGACCTGTGGGCGCGCGCGCTGCTGGCGCGCATCGATTTCAGCAAGGCGCTGCTCGACGGCATGCTCGGGCTGTTGCTGTTTCCCGCTGCGCTGCAGGTGGATCTCCAGGAGCTGACGGCACAACGCTGGGCTATCGCCATCCTGGCCAGTTTTGGCGTGCTGGCCTCGACCTTCATCGTCGCCGGCCTGGGTTGGCTGGCGGTGAAGTCGCTCAGTCTCCACATCACCTTCGCCTACTGTCTGGTGTTCGGCGCACTGATCTCGCCCACCGATCCCATCGCCGTGCTCAGCATCATGAAGCGCGCCGGTGTGTCGCGCAGCCTGCAGGCCAAGATCGCCGGCGAATCGCTGTTCAACGACGGCGTCGCCGTGGTGTTGTTCATCATCTTTCTCGATATCGCCGTCAGCGGCCGCGATCCCAGCGTACGTGCGGTGACCGCGTTGTTTCTGGAAGAGGGTATCGGCGGCATGCTGCTGGGTTTGGTGTGCGGCGGTATCGCCTACCGCCTGCTGCGGCGTGTCGACAACTATCAGGTGGAGATACTGATCACCCTTTCCCTGGTGATGGGCAGCTACGCCCTGTCCGAATGGCTGCATGCCTCGGGGCCGATCACCGTGGTGGTCGCCGGCATGTTCATCGGCAACCGCGGCGGCATGTTCGCCATGCCCGAGCAGGCCCGCCGCCACATCGAGACCTTCTGGGTGCTGGCGGACGAGATCCTGAATGCGGTGCTGTTTGTGCTGATTGGGATGGAGGTGATCGCGATCCACTTTCTCCATGGTTATGTACTGGCGGCGCTGTTCGCCATTCCTACCGTGCTGGTGGGGCGGCTGGTGAGCGTTGGGTTGCCCATCGGATTGATGCGTCTGCGCCGTCCCTTCAGTCGCGGCGCGGTGCGCATCATGACCTGGGGCGGACTGCGCGGCGGCATTTCGGTGGCGCTGGCGCTGTCGCTGCCCCATGGGGCAGAGCGCAGCCTGATCCTGGCCATTACCTACGTAGTCGTTGTGTTTTCCATAGTGGTTCAAGGGCTTACGGTGGGACGCCTGGCCCGGGCCCAGGCGGACTGATCTTGGTTTCGGGCGCGGCTACAGGTATAGTGCCCGCACGACCCATGGTTCCCACGGGAGAGAGCGGCGCCGGATGACCGGCAGGCCGCCGCCGAAGGCGCAACCCGCCCGGAAACGCTCAGGCCAAAGGACCGCCGGAACCGGTCGACTCTGGAGAGAGACTGCGACGACAGTCCACCGAAGGGGCCAAGCTCTCAGGTGAAAGGACAGAGGGGCGACGTAAGGCCACGGTCTTACGTCGCCCCTTTTTTTATTGGTGGGTGAGCGGAGCCGTCATAAGGTCGCGGTAAGCTGATCCAAACCTGAAGATTACTGAGAGTTGAACTCATGGCCCATAGTGCCGCCACCATCCCCGTATTCGACCACTCGGCGCAGCCCAATGTGGGACGCATGCCCGTCTGGGTGCGCCAGTCGCTGGCGGCGGGGGACTATGCGGCGACCGCGCGGCGGGTGCACGGCAACGGTCTCAACACCGTATGCGAGGAGGCGCGCTGCCCCAATCGCGGCGAGTGCTGGAGCCGCGGCACCGCCAGCATCATGCTGCTGGGCGACACCTGCACCCGCGCCTGCGGTTTCTGCGCGGTGAAGACCGGTCGGCCCGATACGCTTGATATCGATGAGCCGCGCCGCGTCGCGGAGGCGGTGGCGGCGATGGGGCTCGATTACGTGGTGCTCACCTCGGTCAACCGCGACGAGTTGCCCGACGGCGGCGCCTCCATCTTCGCCGCGACCCTGCGCGAGCTGCGCGCACGGCGTCCGGCCATCGGCCTGGAACTGCTCACCCCCGATTTCCGCGGTTGCCAGGAGCAGGCGGTCGACGCCCTGTGCGCCGCGGCACCGGCCTTCGTCTGGGGCCACAATGTGGAGACGGTGCCTGCGCTCTACCGCAGCGTGCGCAAGGGGGCCAAGTACGAACGCTCGCTGCGCCTGCTGCAACTGGCGGCGGCACGCAGCGGTGTCGAGACCAAGTCGGCGCTGATGCTGGGACTGGGCGAGCGCTTCGAGGAGGTGGTGGCGGTGCTGCGCGACCTGCGCAGCGCGGGCGTCAGCCGCGTCGCCCTCGGCCAGTACCTGCGCCCGACCCGTTATCATCTGCCGGTGCGCGAGTACATCCATCCCGATACCTTCGCCGCCTACGCCCGCGAGGCGCAGGCGTTGGGCTTCGCCTGGGTGAAGGCGGGGCCGATGGTACGCAGTTCGTACCACGCGGAAGAGTGAACAATCGCTCTCACCGCAAAGGCGCAAAGGACGCCAAGAATTTGCTGGAACAACGGGTGACGGCCTTGGAACCTTTGCGTTCTTTGCGTCTTTGCGGTGAATATCTTTTGGGGAGATAGCAACATTGGGTAACAGAACGCCGTTATATGAGGCCCACGTGGCGATGGGCGCCAAGATGGTCGATTTCGCCGGTTGGGAGATGCCGATCAACTATGGTTCCCAAATCGAGGAACACCATCAGGTGCGGCGCGACGCGGGGATGTTCGACGTGTCGCACATGTGCGTCATCGACCTGCGCAGCTCGCGTGCCCTCGACCTGCTGCGCTACCTGCTGGCCAACGATGTGGCGCGGCTGACGCAGCAGGGCAAGGCGATCTACAGCTGCATGCTCAACGAGCGCGGCGGCGTCATCGACGACCTGATCGTCTACTATATGGACCCGAGCTGGTACCGCATGGTGGTCAACGCCGGCACCCGCAACAAGGACATCGCCTGGATCACCCGCCACGCGCCGTCGTTCGGCGTCGAGGTGGAGGTGCGCGAGGACCTGGCGATGATCGCGGTGCAGGGGCCCAACGCCCGCGCCAAGGCGCAGGCGGCGCTGGGGCTGCGTATCGGCCGGGCGCCGGAGCTGCCGCGTTTCGCGGCGGTGGAGTCGGGCGAGCTGTTCATCGCCCGCACCGGCTATACCGGCGAGGACGGCTACGAGATCATGGTGCCCGAGGGGCAGGCCGAGGAGTTGTGGAACGCCCTCTACGAGCAGGAGGTGAAGCCCTGCGGCCTCGGTGCGCGCGATACGCTGCGGCTGGAGGCGGGGATGAATCTCTACGGCCAGGACATGGACGAGGAGACGACGCCGCTGGTATCGGGGCTCGCCTGGACGGTGGCGTGGGAGCCGGCCGATCGCGATTTCATCGGCCGCACGATACTGGAGCAGCAGCGCCGTGACGGCGTGCCGGCGCAGCTGATCGGCCTGGTGCTCGAAGAGAAGGGCGTGCTGCGCGGTCACCAAAAGGTGTTCACCGCGGCGGGCGAGGGCGAGATCACCAGCGGCACCTTCGCGCCGAGCCTGGGACGCGCGGTGGCGATGGCGCGTGTTCCTGCCGGCGAGGTGGGGGCGTGCGAGGTGGAGATCCGCGGCAAGCGCCATCAGGCGCGCGTGGTCAAGCCGCCCTTCGTGCGCAACGGCCAGTCGTGTATCGATTGATCCAAAAGGACTGTTGCACCGCAGAGACGCAGAGGGCGCAGAGATAAACAAGATTAAGTCTTCCTCCGCGTACTCTGCGTCTCTGCGGTGGGAAATTGATAATTAGGTAACTTAGGAGTTAACAATGAGCAACGTACCTGCCGAACTGAAATACACCAAGACCCACGAGTGGGTGCGCGTCGAGAGCGACGGCACCGTCACGGTGGGCATCACCGAGCATGCCCAGGAACTGCTGGGCGACATGGTGTTCGTCGAGCTGCCCGAGGTGGGCCGTGCACTGCAGACCGATCAGGAGTGCGCGGTGGTGGAATCGGTGAAGGCCGCCTCCGACGTTTATGCGCCGTTCGCCGGTGAGGTCGTCGCCGCCAATGAATTGCTGGCCGACAGCCCGGATCTGGTGAACAAGGCGCCCTACGGCGACGGCTGGCTGTTTACCATGAAGCCTGCCAACGGCGACGACGTGAAGGGACTGCTCGACGCCGACGCGTACGCCACGGTAGTGGCCGAAGAGAGTCACTAAACGAAAAACCCAACGCAAAGTCGCTAAGGGCGCCATCTCCTTTGCGTCCCCTGCGTCTTTGCGTTTGATGGTGGTGAAGAGATATGCCGTTTATTCCGCATACCGAAGATGACGTGCAGGCCATGCTGGCGGCGATCGGCGCCGACAGCATCGAGGCGCTGTTCGATGAGATCCCCGACGGGCTGCGCGTGCGCGGCCTGGAGGGCGTGCCGCCGGGGATGAACGAAATGGCGGTGGCGCGGCTGATGCACCAGCGCGCGGCGCAGGACGGCATGCCGCTCTGTTTCATCGGCGCCGGGGCCTACGAGCACCACGTCCCGGCGGCGGTGTGGGAGATCGCCACCCGCGGCGAGTTCTACACGGCCTATACGCCGTACCAGGCCGAGGCGAGCCAGTGCACGCTGCAACTGCTGTACGAGTATCAGACGATGATCGCCAGCCTCACCGGCCTCGACGTCTCCAACGCCTCGCTCTACGACGGCGCCTCCGGCCTGGCCGAGGCGGTGCTGATGGCGGTGCGCGCCAACCGCAAGTCCAAGAGCAAGCGGGTGCTGATGCCGGTCACGGTGCATCCGGTCTACCGCAAGGTGGTGCGCACCATCGTGAAGAACCAGGGCATCGAACTGGTGGAGCTGGACTGCTCGGGCAGCGGCAACATCGAGCCGGAATATCTCAAGCGCTTCGCAGGCGAGGACTACGCCGCGCTGGTTATCCCGCAGCCCAACTTCTTCGGCGTGCTGGAGGAGGTGGACGCCCTGACCGACTGGGCCCACGCCAACAACGCCCTGGCCATCGGCCTGGTGAATCCGATCGCGCTGGCGGTACTGACGCCGCCCGGCGAATGGGGCCAGAACGGCGCCGACATCGCCGTCGGTGACGGCCAGCCGCTGGGCGCGCCGCTCTCCTCCGGCGGTCCCTACTTCGGCTTCATGGCCTGCAAGCAGGAGCATGTGCGGCAGATGCCGGGCCGCATCGTCGGGCGCACCGTCGATCTCGACGGCCGCGTGGGTTTCACCCTGACGTTGCAGGCGCGCGAGCAGCACATCCGCCGCGCCAAGGCCACCTCCAACATCTGCTCCAACCAGGGGCTGATGGTGACCGCCGCCACTATCCATATGGCGCTGGTGGGGGCCGAGGGACTGGCGCGCGTCGCCCACGCCTGCCACGCCAACACCCGCGCCCTGGTGGAGCGGCTGACCCAGATCGAGTGCGTCGAACAGGTGTTCAGTTCGCCCTACTTCCACGAGGTGGTGCTGCGCATCAACCAGCCGGTGGGCGAGGTGCTGCGCGCCCTGGCGGTGCAGGATGTGCTGGGCGGCTACGACCTCAGCGCCGACTACCCCGAGCTGGGCAACGCGATCCTGGTGTGCGTCACCGAGACCAAGGACGAGGCCGACATCGAGCGCTTCGCTCAACATCTGGAGCGCATCCTGTCGCGACGCAAGGACGGTCCCATCTGCACCAAGCTGAGGCCGCGCGAACCGGGCGCCGGGAACGAATGGTGACGCACGCAGTGCGCCCGCAGGGCCGCCGCCAGAGATGGGGGCGGTCAAGGAACCCTCTGAGACCTACACTTCAAGTCTCACCCCCCCAACGCTAAGGAGACGGCCATGGCCACCATCACTCTGCGAGGCTCTACCATCCACACCAACGGCGACCTGCCCAAGGTGGGTACCCCGGCGCCGGCGTTCACGCTGACGCGCGGCGACTTGGGCGACGTATCGCTGGCGGATTACAAGGGCAAGAAGAAACTGCTCAACATCGTGCCCAGCCTCGATACCGGTATCTGCGCCGCCTCGGCCCGCAAGTTCAACGAAGCGGCCAAGGCGCTGGGCGACAAGGTGGTGGTGCTGGTGGTCTCCGCCGACCTGCCGTTCGCCCAGTCGCGTTTCTGCACCGGCGAGCAACTGGAGAATGTGATCAGCCTGTCGATGATGCGCGACAAGAATTTCGCCAAGGATTACGGCGTGCTGATTCAGGACGGTCCGCTGGCCGGCATCTGCGCCCGCGCGGTGGTGGTGCTGGACCAGAACGACAAGGTGATTTACACCCAGCTGGTCCCCGAGATCGGCGAAGAACCGGATTATGACCAGGCCATTGCAGCCGTGCATTAACACGAACCGAGAAGCGACATGTTGATCTTCGAGCACTCCAAACCCGGCCGCCTCAACGCGGCCCAGACCCCCGGCCCGCAGCCGGCCTACGACGGCATCCCCGAGCGGTTCCGTCGCCAGAGCCGGCCGCTGTTGCCGGAGGTCTCCGAGTTACAAGCGGTGCGCCACTACACGCGGCTGTCGCAGAAGAACTTCTCCATCGATACCCAGTTCTACCCGCTCGGCTCCTGCACCATGAAGTACAACCCGCGCGGCTCGAACAGCCTGGCGATGCTGCCCGGTTTCCTGGCGCGCCATCCCCAGGCGCCGACGGCCACCCACGGCCAGGGCATTCTCGCCTGCCTGCATGATCTGCAGGAGATGCTGAAGGAGATCACCGGCATGAAGGGGTGCTCGCTCACGCCGATGGCCGGCGCCCAGGGCGAGTTCGCCGGCGTGGCGATGATCCGTGCCTACCACGAGGCGCGCGGCGACGAGGCACGGACCGAGATCCTGGTACCCGATGCGGCCCACGGCACCAACCCGGCCACGGCGGTGATGTGCGGCTACCAGGTGAAGGAGATCCCCACCGACGACAACGGCGACGTCGACGTCGAGGCGCTGAAGGCGGCGGTCGGTCCGCACACCGCCGGCATCATGCTCACCAACCCGTCGACCCTCGGCGTGTTCGAACGACGCATCAAGGAGATCGCCGGCATCGTGCATCAGGCCGGCGGCCTGCTCTATTACGACGGCGCCAACCTCAACGCCATCCTCGGCAAGGTGAAGCCGGGCGCGATGGGCTTCGACGTGGTGCATCTCAACCTGCACAAGACCTTCTCCACCCCCCACGGCGGCGGCGGTCCCGGCGCCGGTCCGGTGGTGGTGGGCGAGCGCCTGCTGCCGTTCCTGCCGGTGCCGATGGTCGGCTACGACGGCGACGAATACCGCTGGCTCGACGAAAAGGATTGCCCGCAAACGATCGGCCGCCTCTCGGCCCACGCCGGCAACACCGGCATCCTGCTGCGCGCCTACATCTACGCCCGCATGATCGGCCGCGAAGGTATGGAGCGCGTCGCCGACTATGCGACGCTCAATGCCAACTTCATGATGGCCCGGCTCAAGGCCGCCGGTTTCGAGCCCGCCTTCCCCGCACGCCGCGCCACCCACGAGTTCATCATCACGCTCAAACGCGAGGCGAAGGAACTGGGAGTCAATGCGCGCGACTTCGGCAAGCGACTGCTCGACTATGGGCTCCATGCCCCCACCACCTACTTTCCGCTGTTGGTGCCCGAGTGTCTGCTGATCGAACCGACCGAGACCGAGAGCCGCGAGACGCTCGACGCCTTCATCGAGGTGATGGCGCAGATCCGCGAAGAGGCGCAACAGAATCCCGCCATCGTCACCGGCGCCCCGCACACGCTGCCGGTGAAGCGGCTGGACGACGTCAAGGCGGCACGCGAACTGGACCTGGTGTGGAAGGGCGGAGCCTGAGTCGGACTGTGAAAGACTGGGAATTAACCACGGGGAACACGGGGAATTCCAAATAAAATTCGGGCTAATGCATGTCTAGTGTCTTAGGTATCCCCGTGTCCCCCGTGGTTAATAGCTTTGATCTTTTGCATTTTTGTTAACTTGTAGAAAGGGTCGGGATGGCGCAAATCAATAAACCGGGGCATCGGGGTCTCAGTCATGTGCTGAAGGCCTTCGGCTACTCCATGAAGGGGCTCTGGGCGGCGTGGCAGTTCGAAGAGGCGTTTCGTCTGGAGCTGCTGGCGCTGGTGGTGATGGTTCCGGCGGCCGTCTGGCTGGGCGACAACGGCATCGAGCGCGCGCTGCTGGTCGGCAGCCTGCTGCTGGTGCTGATCGTCGAACTGGTCAACTCCGCG
>CAYQWR010000095.1:0-10121 GCA_964421235.1 uncultured Thiohalomonas sp.
CGGGCCGGCCGTTCACCTGCAACCCGATGCGCTCGATGGTCCACCGCCCCATATCCTTGGTGGCATCCAGACAGACCGTACCCTGTGCCTTCCCCGCCGTTCACCATCCACCGGTTGCCGACGGATGCTGCGTCGGGCTATGGTTTGCTCAATCGGACAGCAACACGATCGGCCCACTATGTCTCCCGTCACCCCGCAGGACATTCTTGATTTCTGGTTCTCGCCGCGGCTGCAGCCGCACTGGTTCGACGCCACGCAGGCCATCGACGACGAGATCAGGACGCGCTTCGAGGCCACTTGGCAGATGGCGGCACGCGGCGCGCTGGAGCCGTGGTGCGCGACACCGAAAGGAGTGCTGGCGCTGGTAATCGTGCTCGACCAGTTTCCCCTCAACATGTACCGCCACCGGGCGCTGAGCTTCTCCACCGAGGCGCAGGGGCGCGCCTGCGCCGCCCGCGCCATCGACGCCGGCTGGGACGCATCCCTGGAGGACCAGGAAAAGCTGTTTCTCTATCTCCCTTTCATGCACAGCGAAGCGCTGGCGGATCAGGAACGTTCGGTGGCGCTGTTCGAAAACACCACGCTGGAGGGCGCCTCCAAGTGGGCGCGCCACCATCGCGAGCTGATCCGCCGCTTCGGACGTTTTCCCCACCGCAACGCCGCCCTGGGACGCGCAAGCACGGCGGAGGAGTCGGCTTATCTGGCCTCGGACGAGGCGTTTCACGGCTGAACGACCATGCGCCCCGCACTCATCATCAAGACCGGCAGCAAGCTCCCCTCCATCGACGACGTGGCGGGCGATTACGAAGACTGGATCGCCCGCGGCCTGGGGTGGCCCGCGATGCAGGTGGCCGGTGTCGCCGCCGGTGCGGTACTGCCGCCGCCTCACGCGCTGGCACTGGCGGTGATCACCGGTTCCGGGGCGATGGTCACGGACGACGACGACTGGATTGAACGCACGGCCGCATGGCTGCGCGCCGCCGTCGGCGCCGGCCTGCCGGTGTTGGGCATCTGCTTCGGCCATCAGCTGCTGGCCCAGGCCCTGGGCGGCGACGTGAACGACAATCCACGCGGCCTTGAGGTGGGCACCACCACCGTCAACCTGACGCCGGCGGGCCGCACGGACCCGCTGTTTCACAACCTGCCTGCCGCCTTCCCGGCCCAGGTGAGCCACCGCCAGTCGGTGCTGCGGCCGCCGCGGGGAGCGCGCATCCTCGCCTACAGTACCCTGGAACCGATCCAGGCATTCGCCTACGGCGACCGCGCGTGGGGAATACAGTTTCACCCCGAGTTCGACGCCGCCGTCATTCGCCATTATGTTGAACACTTTCGCCAGCGCCTGCGCCGGGAAGGCGGCGACGCCGACCGCACGCTGGCCGCAATCACGGCCGGCGACGCCAGCACCACCCTGCTGCGCCGCTTCGCACAACTTGCCACCAGCCACGACAACGAGGACAGCCATGCACGATAGCCTGGAAGAATTACGCCAACGTCTCGCACTGTTCGCCAAGGTGCGCGACTGGGAGCAGTTCCACAATCCCAAGAACCTGTCGATGGCGCTGATTGGCGAAGCGGCCGAACTGGTCGAGCACTTCCAGTGGCTCACCGCTGAACAGAGCGAGCAGCTCTCCCCCGAGAAATTCGACGAGGTGCGGCTCGAACTGGCCGACATCCTCATCTATCTGATCCGTATCGCGGATCGCATGAATGTCGACCTGATCAGCGCCGCTCAGGACAAGGTCGAGATCAATGAACGACGCTACCCACAGGAGAAGGTCCGGGGCAGCGCGAAGCGGGCTGAAGAGTATAAGGATTAGAAGGCAGGTGACGCCGCAACCAAAGTACCTGCCGTAGCGTTTCGCCATGGCTGTCGGTATGCTTAAACCATCGCAACGGGAGGCCCGCCATGTCTGAACCCATCCATGCGCCCCGCGTCGGTGCGCCCGATCCGGAACATGGCATCCGCCACGATGAAGGCCGCTTCGCATGTAGCGGCGACGGGCTGCCCTGCCGTCGCAGCGGCGTGTGGCTACGCCAAGGCTCCTGCCACCCGCTCAACCCCTAATCGGACAACCCCATGAGTAACGAAAAGGGCGCAGCGCAGCACGACGCCAACATCGACTTCAAGGCTGTTCGACACCGCTTCGTCCGGCTCAATCAGGCGCGCCTGACACGTGCCCGTAATGCGTTGCGCGAGCGGCAACGGGATATGCTCGATCTGTTACCGCTACTGTTTCATCTCAACCACCCTATGCTCCCCGGCTTTGTCTCAAAAGAGGCGCCGATCGGCGTTTTCCGCTACGAACCGACCCCGCGTCAGGTGGAAATTGCGCGGCGTCTGAGTCGCAGCTTCGAGTACAAACGTCCCCACCAGCGGCACACGTCGATCCTGGCGATTTACATGATGGGTAGTCCCGGCAGCATCGCCTACTCGGAAGAGAGCGATTTCGACATCTGGCTGTGCCACGGTCCCGACCTGTCGCCGACACAGCGGACGCTGCTGCAACAAAAAGCACGGGCGATAGAAACCTGGGCCGGCAGTCTTGACCTGGAAGTGCATTTTTTTCTGGTCGACGTAGAGCGTTTCCGCAACGGCGAGGCGCTCCCCCTGTCGGAGGAGAGTTCCGGCTCGGCGCAACACAATCTGCTGCTGGAAGAGTTTTACCGTACCGCCGTACTGATCGCCGGCCAGGCGCCGTTATGGTGGCTGGTCCCGCCCGAGGCCGAGGGAGACTACGAAGCGTATGTCAGAACGGTGAAGGAACGACGCTTTCTTCACGCCCGCGATCACCTGGACTTCGGCGGTCTCACCCATATCCCGGCGGAAGAGTTTTTCGGTGCCTCCCTGTGGCATCTCTACAAGGGGATCGATTCACCCTACAAAGCCACCCTCAAGCTGCTGCTGATCGAGGCCTACGCCAACGACTACCCGCGCTTCGACCTGCTCAGCCTGCGCTTCAAGCGCGCCATCTACGGCGGCGAAGACGATGCCAGCCGGCTCGATCCGTACGTCATGATGCTGCTCAAGGTGGAGGAGTATCTGCAGCAACAGGGCGATCAGCAACGACTGGAGTTGGCGCGACGCTGTTTCTACATCAAGGTGGACGAACGGCTAAGCGAAGAACCGCCCCATGGACAGGGAGTCTGGCAGCGCGAATTGCTGACGCCCCTGATTCATCGTTGGGGCTGGCAGCTCGCCAATCTGCGATTGATGGACTCGCGCGGCAGTTGGAAGGTGCGTCGCGTCGCGGAAGAGCGCCGCATCATGTTCGATGCCCTTTCCACCAGCTACCGTTTTCTCTCCGACTTTGCGCGCCGCTATGCCGGGCTGTCGCTGATAAGCCAGCGCGATCTCACGATCCTGGGCCGCAAACTGTATGCCGCGTTCGAGCGCAAGGCCGGCAAGATCGAACTGCTCAACCGCGGCATCAACTCGCAGCTGCGCGAACCGGCGATCACGGTACAGGAGGTATTGGACGAGCAACAGCAGACCACCTGGGTACTCCACCGGGGGACGCTGGCCAGCGACGCGGTACCGGGAAGCACGCCGATCAAGCGCAGCCGCAGTATCATCGAACTGATCGCCTGGTGCTATTTCAACGGCGTGGTCGATCGTTACACCGTGGTCGCCGTCTACACGAAAATTACCCAAATCGACGCCGGCGACATCAAGGCACTGATAGAGCGCATGCACGCGCTGTTCCCCGACAACTGCCTCGATGCCAAATCGCTGGAGGAGTACGCGGGTCCAGCCCGTATCATCCACTGCGGTCTGTTCGTCAACACCGAGTTGGATACCTTCACCTCGCTGAGCCTGGGGCAGAACATCTCCAGCGGCCGACCTGATGCGCTCAGCTACGGCGGCGCCGGCAAGAACCTGGTGCAGACCCTCGACCTGATCATCGTCACCAGTTGGCGCGAAGTGCTCACCTATCACTTCAGCCGCAGCCGTGGACTGATGGAATTCTTCCGTGAATATTTCAAATGGGCGGCACCGTCACGCGGCGAAGCGCCGCCGCGGTTGCAGGTGTTCGGCACCAGCGCCCAACGCGGCCATATCGCGGCGCAGCGCATCGAGCGCCTGTACCACGATCTGGTCGACACCTATTACGGCGCCAACGCCCTACCGCAGAACCGCTACGTGATCACGGTCAGCCGCGGCTACTATGTGTTGTCGCTGGAGGGCGATCTGCTGCACTACGAAGGACTCTACAACTACGACGCGCTACTCAACGCGCTGGGACGGCCGCAAGCGGCCTACAGCCCGGTGGTCGTCGATCGCTACGCCCTGACCGACACCGTGCTACCCGCCATCTACGGCCGCAATCGCAGCGGCTATGTGCAAGTTTTCTACCGCCCTTCAGGCGAATCGGTGGAACTCTACGTCCTGGACGAGCGCGGCTCGCTGTTCCACCAGACGCTGCCGTTTTACGACGGCAAGGCGCTGCTCAGCCAGTACAGCTGCTTCTTCGATTCGGTCCTCAATCGCATCAACTTCCTGATGCAGGAGGGCCAGCAGATCAGCAGCGCCGAGGGGGTCGAGTTTTATTTGGTCAGCCGCGACAGCGAGGCACACTACAAATTGGAACGCCAGGCCCCCGAGTTCCGTGCCGGCAACCGCGGCTACTTCAGCCTGCAAGTCATCGTCGACGTGGACGAGAGCGGTCAGACCGTATTCACCCTCTATTGCGGTGACCGCGAGTTTTCCACGCTGGAGTACGGCTCCGAGCTGTTCGCCTCGGTGGTGCGCTATGTGCTTGAGCTACGCCGCAGCGGCCAGGCCTATCCGATCTACATCACCGACATCGGCATGTCGCGGGGAGTACTCGGCGAGGCCGGCGTGAGCAAGGTACAGACGATACACTTCCTCAACTACAAACGGCGCATCGAAGGGGAGTTGAATCGGGTATTGCAGCAGAGCTGACCGGCGCGGTGCCGGCCACACAATCGGTTGACCTCTTCCACTATTCAATCTTGCGATGGGCGCCAGTGACAACTGAAGTCGATGTCACTGCTGTGCGCTGCGCACCTCGTCCATGATCGCGCGCAAGTCGTCGCTCCATTGGCGAAACACCCGCCGCAACTCGGCGTCGGTCTGCAACGCCTGTAGCGTTTCGGGATTGGCCGTTACCACCAGCGTCTGATCGCGTTCGGCAAAAATGGTCACCGGCCACGGCAGATAGGGGATCAACTGCGGATAGCGTTGCGTCAACCGTCGTACCTGTTCCGGCTTGCCGAAAAAGACGACACGGTATTTGTCGGTCTTATATCCGTTTCCCGTGAGGCCCAAGTCCACGCGCTGTACCCGCGACACCGTATAACCGTGTTCGCTGATCGCCGACTGCAACGTGGCCATCGCTTCGGGAAATGCCTGCATCGAACGCGCCATGAACAGCTGCTCCGCATGGGCAACGCCGGCCAGATACATGCCCAGCAGAAATAGCGCCAGCAACGGCAATACTCGTCGAATGATCCAGCCTGTCATAGCGTCGCCTCGTCCAGGATATTCTGGTAGTCCTGAGTCATCTCGTCACATGGCTTGTCGAGGTCGGCATTGTTGTAGAGCCGGCTCAGATATTTCGGGTTGATGCTCATCACCATCACCTTGCCATGACGCTCCACCACCGTGACCCGGCACGGCATGAACAGACCGACCCGCGGGTCCAGCGCCAGCGCCTTGTTGACGAAGCCGAAATCGCAAAAATAGACGATGACCTCGCGCTTGTTCTCCTGATCCGGCGGGAACAGGCCGTTCTCCAGGGTCTGGACGCGGATGATGCGGAAGTTGTGACCGATGGCCGCCCGCTTGACGTTTTCCACCGTCTGTTCCAGCGAATAGGACGACTCCTCTTCCAGCACCGGCTTGTCGTCGTTGCCCGGGCGCCAGTGGAGCGGATGCCGGCTGAACGAGCGCACGTAACTGACGATGTCATCGATGTCCCGCTCACTCAGTCCCTTCTTGAGGAACGACACCATCGGTGTGCCGCGCCGCCCGTGCATCAGGGTCGTCTTGATCATGCGATCGCTGGCAGCGGCGAGAAAGCCGGGATTGTTCAGTGCCGGCGGGATGATCGGCAGATTGCGCGGGCGCGAGAAGGTGACACCGGTCCCGCTGCCCCCCTGGCCGTCGGCGCCATGACACACGGCACAGTTTTGCGCAAACAGCACCTTGCCATGCAGCGCATTACCGGCCACCGGGACGTCCACGGCGGACGGCGTCGGCATCCCCTTGGGCATCCAGCTGCGCAGATGCGCCACAATGGCCCTCACCTGGGCGTCGCTCAGCTGCTTGAAGGAGGGCATCACCCGGCCGGGCCGGCCGTGCCGAATGGTGGTGATCAGAAAACGGTCGCTTACGCTGCCGAGAAAATCGGGCAGCGCCAGCGGCACGCCGACCCCGCCGCGGCCATCGGACCCATGGCAGGCCGCGCAGTTCTGGGCAAACAGCTTGGCGCCGTCGGGCGCCGCCGCCGCCGGCAGAGCCAGCGCCAAGCCGAGGAGCGTGAACAGGATTCGCCGCATAACGCCTCCCTAATACGGGCCCATCCCTGCGGCCTTGGGTCGGCGGCGCAAATTCGTGGCGCGACCGACAGATCCGATATCGATGGATATTGATTTAAATCGTTTTCAGACCCATTGTCGACCAACTGGGGACAACGAAACAAGACATTGCCATGAAACCGTTTTCCGAATCCTGCGTGGAGAACCGCGCTCCCATCCTCGCGGTGTTGCGCGAGGCGTTCGCCGGGCGGCGCCTGGTGCTGGAGATCGGCAGCGGCACCGGCCAGCACGCCTGTTACTTCGCCCCCGAGCTGCCGTTCCTCACCTGGCAGACCAGTGATCGGGCGGAAAACCACGCCGGCATCCACGCCTGGCTCGCCGACGAGGGCGCGCCGAACATCCGCCCGCCACTGGTGCTGGACGTGCGGCAACGGCTATGGCCGGTCGAGACCGCCGATGCGGTATTCAGCGCCAATACCGCGCACATCATGGACTGGGACGGGGTGACGGCGCTGTTCGCCGGGGTCGGCCGGATCCTGGAGCCGGACGGCCGCTTCGCCCTCTACGGACCGTTCAACTACGGCGGGCACTACACCTCCGACAGCAACGCCCGCTTCGACGCCTGGCTCAAACAGCGCGACCCGGCCAGCGGCATCCGCAACTTCGAGGATCTCCAGACCCTCGCCGCCGCCGCCGGCCTCGAACTGCTGCACGACTACCCCATGCCGGCCAACAACCGCACCCTGGTCTGGCGCAAGGCCGGCTGACGACAAGACACAAGACGAACCACGGGGAACACGGGGGGCACAGGGTAAATCAGAATTGATACTTGTATTCCCCGTGCCCCCCGCGCCCCCCGTGGTTAAATCTTCAGACAGTCAATCGAAGTCGACCCCCGCTCCGCACTGGCTCGACAGGATATCGGCGAGGACCGAGTGCAGCGATGCGCCGTCGGAGTCGCGCACCCAGCCCTCGGCGTTGTCGTCCCAGTCGAAGTGGAAGCCGCCGCTGCGCGCCGCCACCCAGAGCTGCCGCAGCGGCGTCTGGCGATTGATGATCACCTGGGAGTCGTCGGTGCAGAACAGCGTCAGGATGCCGCCGGTGTTTTCGTAATCCATATCCTCGCCGCTGGCGTCGATCGCCTGTTCCAGCGACAACAGGGTATCGTCGATGTGGCTGTTGAATTCGGACTCTGTCATGGCTTCCATGGGATTTTCCTCATCGTGCGGGATATTCGCCGGCGCTGCGGCAACGGGGACACAACGGGTATACTGTGGCGATTCACCACGGGCTTTTAAAGGAGCGGCGCCATGCGCATCTGTTGGGGGCAGTATGCCCTCTGGGCGGTCATCGTCATCCTCGGCGTCGCCAGCATGCTGAGCGGCTGCGGCGCCAAGGGCGACCTCTATCTCCCGTCGCAAACCAACCAGCAACAACACTGACCTTCGAGACCATGGACCATTTCAAACACCGCGACGGCCGCCTGTTCGCCGAAGAGATCGAGGCAACGGCGCTGGCCGAAAAGTACGGCACCCCCTGCTACGTCTACTCCCGCGCCACCGTCGAACGCCATTACCGTGCCTTCGACGCGGCCCTGGCCGGCCAGAATCACCTCATTTGCTATGCGGTGAAGGCCAACTCCAATCTGGCCGTCCTCAACCTGCTGGCGCGCCTCGGCGCCGGCTTCGACATCGTGTCGGTGGGCGAGCTGGAGCGCGTGCTCGCCGCCGGCGGCGACGCCGCGCGCGTGGTCTTCTCCGGCGTCGGCAAGCGCGCCGACGAGATGCGCCGCGCCCTGGAGGCCGGTATCCACTGCTTCAACGTCGAGTCGGAAGCGGAGCTGGAGCGGCTCAATGCCGTCGCCGGCGAGCTGGGGCTGCGCGCCCCGGTGTCGCTGCGGGTCAACCCGGATGTGGACGCCAAAACCCACCCCTACATCTCCACCGGCCTGAAGGAGAACAAATTCGGCATCGACATCGATACGGCACCGCAGGTCTACGCCCGTGCGGCAGAGCTGCCCCACATCGAGGTGATCGGCGTCGACTGCCATATCGGTTCGCAGATCACCGAGACGCGCCCCTTCGTCGACGCCCTCGACCGGGTGTTGGCGCTGGTGGATCGCCTCTATGCCAGCGGCATCGCCCTGCGCCATATCGACCTGGGCGGCGGCCTCGGCATCACCTATCGCGACGAGACGCCGCCGCTGCCCGGCGATTACGCCGCGCCGCTGCTGGACCGGCTGGCCGGGCGCGACCTCAAGGTGATCATCGAACCGGGCCGCGCCATCATCGGCAACGCCGGCATCCTGCTGACCCGGGTCGAGTATCTCAAGCACACGGCGCACAAGAATTTCGCCGTGGTCGACGCGGCCATGAACGACCTGATCCGGCCGACCCTCTACGACGCCTGGATGGCCATCGTCCCGGCGCTGGAACGCAACGACGTGGCGCCGCAGCCCTACGACATCGTCGGCCCGGTGTGCGAGACCGGCGACTTCCTCGGCAAGGGGCGCGAGCTGGCACTGTGCCCCGGCGACCTGCTGGCGGTGCGTTCCGCCGGCGCCTACGGTTTCACCATGAGTTCCAACTACAACACCCGACCGCGGGCAGCCGAAGTGATGGTGGACGGCAGCGACAGCTATCTGGTGCGCCCGCGCGAGAGCGTCGCCTCGCTGTTCGCCGGCGAGAGCCTGCTGCCGGAATGACGCAAACACCGTTCACCGCAGAGACGCAGAGGACGCGGAGAAAACCCTGTTGTTGCGACGATGAGAGGTTGCTACGGCTACAGATCGGCCATCACGAACGAAGCGAATTCGCCTACAGTCTTTCGAATACCCTTCTCAGCGCCCTCGACGTCTCTGCGGTGAAACAGTTTTCGAATTTCTTTCTCCGCGCCCTCGGCGTCTCTGCGGTGAGACCGTTTTCGAATATCCTCCTCCGCGCCCTCGGCGTCTCTGCGGTGAGACCGTCCTGATGTTGGAGCGCACCCCCGAGCCGGAGCTGATGGATGAAGAGGCGCAGGCCCTGGCCTACGCCCGCGCCGACTTTGCCGCGCCTCACGACCATTTCGTCGAACTGTTCCGGCAGCGCTTTCCGGCGCCGGCCGGCTGCGTGCTCGATCTGGGCTGCGGCCCCGGCGACATCACCCTGCGCTTCGCCCGCGCCTTCCCCGACTGCACCCTGCACGGCGTGGACGGCGCCGCCGCCATGCTGCGCCACGGCCTTGAGGCGGTGCGCGCCGCGGGGCTGGAACAGCGGGTCCGGCTGCTGCACGGCTACCTGCCCGGCGCCGAACTGCCCCGCTCCCGCTACGACACCATCATCAGCAACAGCCTGCTGCACCACCTGACCGACCCCATGGTGCTGTGGCAGACCATCCGCCGCCATGGCCGTCCCGGTACCGCGGTCTTCATCATGGACCTGATGCGTCCCGCCAGCCGCGCCGAGGCCGAGACGTTGGTCAGTACCTACTCCGGCAATGAACCGGAGGTGCTGCGCCACGATTTCTTCCATTCGCTGCTGGCCGCCTACCGCCCCGACGAGGTCCGGGAGCAGTTGCAGCAGACCGGCCTGGCGCTGGAGGTGGAAGTGATCAGCGACCGTCATCTCACCGTCAGCGGC
>CAYQWR010000096.1:0-10101 GCA_964421235.1 uncultured Thiohalomonas sp.
CGCCGTTGACTACAGCCAGTGGAGGGATGTGTCGTGGAGAAGATAGGTTTTCTTGGTTTGGGTGCCATGGGGATTCCGATGGCCCGCAATATCCGGCAGGGCGGCTATCCGCTGGCGGTGTATAACCGCACCGCGGAGCGGGCGCAGCCGCTGCAGGCAGAGGGCGCCGAATTCTGCGCCACGCCGCGGGAGCTGGCGGGCCGCAGCGAGGTGGTGGTGATCATGGTGACCGGGCCTGACGACCTGCTGGCGGTGGTCGGCGGTAGCGACGGCGTGGCGGCGGGGCTGACCAAGGGCAAGGTGGTGATCAACATGAGCACGGTATCGCCTGCGGCGGTGGAGGCGGCGGCCGGGCTGGTGCAGGCGAGCGGGGCCGAGTTCGTGGACGCGCCGGTGTCCGGCAGCGTCAAGCCCGCGGAGCAGGCTGCGCTGGTGATCCTGGCGGGCGCCGATACCAAGGTGCTGAAGCGGGTCACGCCGCTGCTCCGGACCATGGGCAAGGAGGTGGTGCACTGCGGCGGCATCGGCGCCGGTACCGGGATGAAGCTGGTGCTCAATCTCATGCTGGGCAACATGATGCAGAGCCTGGCCGAAGGGATGAACGTGGGACGCGGTTTCGGTCTCGACCCCAACGCCGTGCTGTACGCCCTCGCCGGGGGCGCGATGGCGGCCCCGATGTATCAGGCGAAGGGCAAGGCGATCGTCGACGGTGATTTCACCAGGCAGTTTCCGCTGCACCTGATGTTCAAGGATCTGAACCTGGTGCTGGAGGCGGCGGGCAAACTGCACATCCCCCTGCCGCAAACGGCGGCGACGCGCGAGTGCTTCAACAGCGCCATGGCGCGCGGTCTGCGCGACGAGGATATGGCGGCGGTGGTGAAGGTATTGGAGGGGCTGACCGGCAGGCCGCTGCGTCACTGAGCGCCGTCGTGCCGGTCCCACAGCTCGGCGAGCGCCTCCACCGGCAGCGGCTTGCTGAACAGGTAGCCTTGCACCTCGTCGCAACCGAGCTGGCGCAGGAAGGCCAGTTGCCCGTCTGACTCCACCCCTTCGGCGATGACGCGCAGCCCGAGGTTGTGCGCCATCATTACGATGGTGGCGGTAATCTCGGCGTCGGAGCGGTCAATGAGCACGTCGTCGATGAACGATTTGTCGATCTTCAGCTTGTCCAGGGTCAGGCGCTTGAGATAACCGAGGGAAGAGTAGCCGGTGCCGAAGTCGTCGATGGCCAGCGCCACCCCCAACTTACTGAGTTGTGTCAGCGTCTCCATCGCCATCTCCACGTTTTCCATCAACGAACTCTCGGTCAGCTCCAGCTCCAGGTGGTGGGGATGACAGCCGGTGCGTTGCAGCACCTGCGCCACGGTGTCGACGAAGCCCGGAAAGCGCAGTTGCACGGCGGAGACGTTGACGGCGACGCGGAAGTCGCGCCGACCCTGCGCCAGCCAGCGAAGGGCCTGGGCACAGGACTGTTCCAGCACCCAGATGCCGAGCGGCAAGATCAGTCCGCTCTCTTCGGCAATCGGTACGAATTGCGCGGGCGACACCAGGCCGTGGCTCGGGTGGTTCCAGCGCAGCAGCGCCTCCAGTCCGACGATGCGTTGGCTGTCGATATCGAATTGCGGCTGGTACATCAGCGAGAACTCGCCGTTTTCCGCCGCCTTGCGCAGGTCGTTCTCCAAACCGATGCGTTCGGCGAAGCGGCTGCTCATGTGGCTGTCGTAGAACTGGTAGTTGTTGCGCCCCAGCTCCTTGGCCCGGTACATCGCGGTATCGGCGTTGCGCAGCAACAGTTCGGCGTCCGCGGCGTCCTGCGGATAGAGGGCGATGCCGATGCTGGTGGTGACGAACAGCTCGTGCCCGGCGATGTGAAAGTGTTGCTGAAAGGCGGTCAGCACCTTGTTGGCGACGACCCCCGCCTCGCTCGGCGTGTGGATGGTGGGCAGGATGATGGTGAACTCGTCGCCGCCGAGCCGGGCCGCCGTGTCGCTTCCGCGCATTACCTCGGGGAGCCGTGCGGCGACCGCCTTGAGCAGCTCGTCGCCGACCGTATGGCCGAGGGTATCGTTGATGTTCTTGAAGCGATCGAGATCGAAGAACAGCAGCGCCACCGAGTGTCGATCTCGTGCGGCGGTGATCAGGGCGTTGGTGAGGCGGTCGTGAAACAATTCGCGATTGGGCAGCTCGGTCAGCGCGTCGTAATAGGCCAGATTATGCAGCCGCTTGCGCACGTGCTCCTGGGTGCTGATGTCGGAAAAGATGGCGGCATAGTGGGTGACGGCGCCCGATTCGTCGCGGATGGCGGTGATGTTCAGCCACTCCGGATAGATGTCGCCGTTCTTGCGACGATTCCAAATCTCTCCCTGCCAGCTGCCGGCGCTGTTGATCTCCTCCCACATACGGCGATAGAAGGCCTGGTCGTGACGACCGGAGGCGAGCAGATGGGGCGTCATGCCCAGGATCTCCGCCGCGCTGTAGCCGGTGGTGCGCTCGAACGCCTGGTTGACGCTGAGCACGCGGGTCCGGGTATCGGTCACCACCACGCCTTCCGGGGTCTGCTCCAGGATTTGAGCGGCCAGCCGCAGTCTTTGCTGGCCTTCCACCCGTTGGCTGATGTCGCGGTTGATGCCGCGGTAGCCTTGCAGCCGGTCGTCGTGATCGAAAAAGGGGATGCCGCTGGTTTCGTGCACCAGGGCGCGGCCGTCGCGGGCGATTAAAGTGTTTTCCACCAGACGCAGCGGTTCGCGCTCCCGTACCAACCGACGGATGATGGCGGCAACGCGTTTCGCCTCCGCCGGGCGCATCAGGTCGAACGGCGTCTTGCCGAGGATCTCCTGGGGCGTGTAGCCCAGCAGATCCTGAACCCGCGGACTGACGTAAGTGAAGTGGCCGTCGGGGTCGGTCTCCCAGAACCAGTCCTGGGTCGTTTCCACCAAATTGCGGAACTGCGCCTCGCTGCGGCGCAGCGCCTCTTCTTCGCTGCGCTGCGCCACGGCGGCCATTTCCGCCTCGCGCAACGCCTGTTGCGCCGCCTGTTGTTCAGTGAGGTCGCGCACTATCGCCTGGCGGTAGCGCCGGCCGTCGAAATCGAACGCCTTCACCGTGACCTCGGCGTCAAACTCGCTGCCGTCTGCGCGTTGGTGGCGCCACAAGACCCGTTGCGGCTGGCCCGCCATCACGGCGGCGAGGAGCTCCTGCGCCATCTCCTCCGAGCGCCGGCCGTTGGGCTGGTATTCGGGAGAAAACTTGCTGGGGTGGACGGCCAACATCTGTTCGCGGGTATAGCCGAACAGGCGCAGCGTCGCATCATTGCACTCGACCAGGGCATCCTGGTATTCGATGATGATCGGCACGTCCATGATTTCGAACAGGACGCGATACTTGGCCTCGCCGAAACGCGCCGACACCGAATGTTCATCGTCTTTTGAACCGGGTATGTCGTCCATCATAGGGATCCGCAGGGCCTGTGGTTAAGCTTACGGACTTAACGGTCGAAATCCAACAATGATCCTCGGGTGATGGCGCGGTATGTGTCCGGCGGTTGCCGGAAAGATATGCTGTGACGAGAACAACCGTTAACCCCGTCACACATTGTGTGCGACGGGGTCGGCGGGTTGTTTAACGAGGCGTTAGAGCGATTGGCTGGTGCTCGACTGGGCCAGCGCCTTGTCGAGCTTCGCCAGCTGGGTGGCGGTGATCGTTACCGGCGTCTGCAAACCTAGCCAAACGACATGTTTAGCGCAGTCGCCGGCGGCGGTGTAGCGGTAGTAGCTACGATCATGCGGCAGCAGGTTGTTGATATCGATATGGATATCGGCGAGCGAGTTGTGTTCGCCGACGTGTTTGGGCATATAGCGCCATAGTGTGGTGATGACCGGATTGCCTTCCTTGCCGAGCTGCAGCGGGACCGCGACGACGGCCACTTTGCCGTTCGCGGCGCGGTGTACCAGATAGAAGGCCATCTGTCCGGAGCCATGGCCGGCGTCGGCGGCCATTTTCTGAAACATGAACTGTTTCAAGTGATAGGTTGTTCCGTCGATGGTGATGCTGCTGCCCCGATCCATCGTGATCTGAACGGTATGTCCGGTATTCGCGATGTCCTCGGCCACCGGTCGATATTCGAAACGAATACGGTCTTTGCCGGCTGCGGTGATTGCGGCAGCGGCACTGGCGGTGTCGCCGGTCGTTGCCTGGGTGGCACCGGTGCAGAATGCGGTATCGAGCAGCGGAGTCTGCAGATTCGTCTGCGGCTTGTTGCTCAGGTCGCCCCAGACCACTTCGGTCTTGGCCACCGGCGGCAGCTGGGGACGGAGTCCGAACAACAGAACGTGATAGGCGCCGATGATGACAATCAGAATTGCTAAAGGGCGGGTGTAACGGAACTTCTTCATACCAATATTCCTCCTGACGAAAAAGCGCCAGACTGGGATAGCTGCAAGAGAGTAGATCCTGACATGTGAATGCAACGTAAAGAAATTGTCCGATGACAGGAAAACATCGTTGCCGCTCTCATTTGCCGTCAATACCCAAGTCCGGCCATAAAGTATCCACCCGTTGTCTCACGGCTTCGTCCATGCGGATCGGTGTGCCCCATTCGCGATTGGTTTCTCCGGGCCACTTGTTGGTGGCGTCGAAACCGATCTTGGAGCCCAGGCCGGAGATCGGCGAGGCGAAGTCGAGATAATCGATGGGTGTGTTTTCTATCGTGGTGGTGTCGCGTGCCGGATCCATGCGCGTGGTCATGGCCCAGATCACGTCTTTCCAGTCGCGAACATTGACGTCGTCATCGGTGACGATGACGAACTTGGTGTACATGAACTGCCGCAGGAACGACCAGGTGCCGAGCATCACCCGCTTGGCATGACCGGGGTACTGCTTTTTGATGCTGATCACCGCCATGCGGTAGGAGCAGCCTTCGGGCGGCAGATAGAAGTCGACGATCTCCGGAAACTGCTTTTGCAGGATCGGCACGAACACCTCGTTGAGCGCCAGTCCCAGCACCGCCGGTTCGTCGGGCGGCCGGCCGGTGTAGGTGGAGTGGTAGATCGGTTCCTTGCGATGGGTGATGCGGTCGATGGTGAATACCGGGAAACGATCCACCTCGTTGTAGTAGCCGGTGTGGTCGCCGAACGGCCCCTCTGCCGCCATCTCGCCCGGATGCAGATGGCCTTCCAGCACGAACTCGGCGTAGGCCGGTACCTGCAGGTCGTTGCCGAGGCATTGGGTCACCTCGGTCTTGCCGCCGCGCAGCAGGCCGGCAAAGGCGTATTCGGACAGGGTGTCGGGCACCGGTGTCACTGCGCCGAGGATGGTGGCCGGGTCGGCGCCCAGGGCGACGCTGATGGGAAACGGTTGGCCGGGATGCTGTTGCTGGAAGTCGCGGAAATCGAGGGCGCCGCCGCGGTGCGAGAGCCAGCGCATGATCACCTTGTTGCGGCCGATCACCTGCTGGCGGTAGATGCCGAGATTCTGCCGCTCCTTGTGCGGGCCGCGGGTGACTACCAGCCCCCAGGTGATGAGCGGACCCGCGTCGCCGGGCCAGCAGGTCTGGATCGGCAGCTTGCCCAAATCCACCGCATCGCCCTCCAGCACCACCTCCTGGCACGCGGCCCGCTTTACCACCTTGGGCGCCATGTTGAGCACCTGCTTGTAGAGCGGCAGTTTTTCCAGCGCGTCGCGGATGCCCTTGGGCGGTTCCGGCTCCTTCAGGTAGGCGAGCAGCTTGCCGACTTCGCGCAGGGCGCTGACCGATTCCTCGCCCATGCCGAGTGCGACCCGCTCGGGGGTGCCGAACAGGTTGCCCAGCACCGGGATGGCGTGGCCCTTGGGATTTTCGAACAGCAGTGCCGGGCCGCCGCTACGCAGGGTGCGGTCGCAGATCTCGGTCATCTCCAGGTAGGGGTCAACCTCCAGCGGAATCCGCTTGAGGTCGCCTCGCTGTTCCAGCAGGGCGATGAAGTCGCGCAGGTCTCGGTATTTCATGCTTTGGCTTTTCGGTCGTGTCGCCGGATTATGCGGCGTCGCCGGGCTGGGGGCAAATGGGAGCGGGAGGACGTCAGGGCGGGCAATCGATGATCGTCTCGCCCTGGTCGCAGGCGCAGCGGTTTTTGCCCCGCGTTTTGGCGTGATACATGGCCTGATCGGCGCCGCGCACCAGTTGGTCGGCATCGCCGCCGCTACGGGGAAAGAAGCTGAAGCCGATGCTGGCACCCAGCAGGATGTCGTGTTCCGCTATGCGCATCGGCGCACGCACGGCATCGATCAGCTTGCGGGCCAAGGCGCACGCCTCGGCGGGGTCAGTGAGATCCTCCATAATCGCCATGAACTCGTCGCCGCCGACCCGCGCCACGGTGTCGGAGCGGCGCAATGCGCCCTGCAGGCGACGGCCGACCTCGGCCAGGGCCATGTCGCCCGTTTTGTGGCCGGATTGATCGTTAATCGGCTTGAAGTCGTCGAGGTCCAGATAGAGCAGGGCGAAGCCCGCGTGCTGCCGGTTGGCGCGCGCCAGGACGTGGTCCAGACGCAGGTTGAAGTAGAGGCGGTTGGGCAGTCCGGTGAGATTGTCGTGCAGCGCCAGGTGATGGATCTGATTGCGTTCGCGCAGCAGCAGGTAGAGCATCGCCGCCAGGATTGCCGATACGATGAAACCGACAAGAAAATAGAGGCTGAAGTGGACTCGATCGCGGTTCCAGCCGCCTACCGGCAAGGCAGCCAGCTGCCAGGCGCCGGCCGGCAGGGTCACCGGCATGGTGATGGCGTCTGACTTGAACAGCGCCGGATCGCCGAAAAAGACCGCGCCGTCGGCGCCGAGGCCGTCCTTGCCGCGCAAGGCGTAGCGTACGCCGCCGCTGGTCCGGGCCAGCCCGGCCTCGCGGAACAGTGTGGTGATGTCGATGGCGACGCTGGCGAGCCCCCAGTAGCGTTTTTGCTGCGGCGCATGCGGATCGCTGACGTAGATGGGGGTTCGATTGATGAAGGCCCGGCCGCCCTGGACCAGCTCAATCGGGCCGGCCACCACCGTGCGCCCACTGCGCATCATCCGCAACACCGTCGCCCGTTGCTCGGGGTGGTCCATGTAGCGCAGCCCCAGCGCCGCCTCGTTGCCCTTGAGCGGATAGACGAAGCGGATGACGTTGTTCGGCGCCAGCCCGATGTCGCGCACGTGTTCGCCCTCCTGCACGATTTCCGCTGCGACTTGGTTGAACTCGTGCTGGGTAATGTGCGGATGGATGGAGACGTAGGCGATGAGGCCGCGGGTGAGATAGAAGGTGCTGTTGATCTCCCGTTCCAGGCGGGCGCGCACTGCGCCGGCCTGGCTCAATACCAGGATGTGCAACTGTTGTTGCGCCCGCTCCCGCTCCAGCGAATCGGCGAGCAGCACGAAAGTGAGCATGACGGCGAACACCGCGATACTCAGCGTGACGATGAACCATTGGCGATAGAACCAGGGTTTCATGCGCTCCTTTATAGCGTGAACTCGGCCACCACCGGCGCATGGTCGGAGGGGCGCTCCAGTGCGCGCGGCGCTTTGTCGATGGTCGCGCTACGGCACAGCGGGGCCAATGCGGCGCTGGCCAGGATGTGGTCGATGCGCAGGCCGATGTTGCGCCGGAACGCGTTCATCCGATAGTCCCACCAACTGTAACTCGCCTCCGGCTGCGGGAACAGGCGGAAGGCGTCGGTCAGGCCGAGGTCGAGCAGGGCGCGAAAGGCGGCCCGTTCCGGTGGCGAAAACAGCACGCTGTTCTCCCACGCCTTGGGGTCGTAGACGTCGCGCTCCTGCGGGGCGATGTTGAAATCCCCCAGCACGATCATTCGTGGATAGTGTTGCAGTTGTTCGACCAGAAACGCGTTGAGTCGGTTCAGCCAGGCCAGCTTGTAGGCGAATTTGTCCGAGCCCGGCTCCTGGCCGTTGGGCACGTAGAGGTTCAACACGTAGAGATCGCCGAAGGCGGCGCCGAGCACGCGGCGCTGTGGATCGTCCATGCCGGGCAGGTCGGTGACGGTCTCCCCGGTTGCGGCGCGGCGGCTCAGCAGGGCGACGCCGTTGTAGGTCTTCTGGCCGGCGAACAGCGCCGTATAGCCGGCCTGTTGCAGCGGTTCGAGGGGAAATTGGTCGTCGGGCAGCTTGGTCTCCTGCAGCGCCAGGATGTCGGGCTGCTGGCGCTGCAGCCAGTCAAGGACCTGGGGCAGGCGTACCCGCAGCGAATTGACGTTCCAGCTGGCGATTTTCATAGCGGCGGAGATAAGGATAACGACACCAGGGAAACATACTATCGGACCTGTGCCCGAGGCGCACGCCGCCTTGTCTCAGGCGTCACACCCGGAATCCCCCGTGGCGTCCGCGCAGGCGCCAGTCGAGCCACATCACGCCGCTGACGAAACCGGCCAGCAAGGTCGCCAGCAAGGCCATGAACAGCCACCACGGGCTCGATACCTGGCGGGGGTCGCCTGCCGCGTTGCGGGCCTGCGCCAGTTGTCGGCGCAGCCGTGCCAGCTCGGCGGTCGCGTGTTGCTGCTGTTCGCCCAGCACCATCAGCGCCACCTGCGCCGGCACCTGTGCCTGTAGCAATGAGGACGGTATCCAGCCTTCATGGTTTTCCGGCGTGCGGACCTGGACAAAGCCGTCGCGCCGCGTCAGCACCTGCACGGCGGTCCCTGTCGGCAGCCGCTCCGTCGGGGTACCGCTCGCGTGCGGCTGGGGGTAGAGGTCGGCAACCAGGCGGTCGGTCACGTATAAGGTCTGCGCCAGCGCCGGGGCGGCGACCAGCGACAGCAGGATGAGCAGGACGGCCATGGGGCCGCGCGGGGGATGTCGGAGAGAGTGATGGCGGTTGGGACGGGTACTCATGTTGTCGTCGTCATTTACCTCAGTACCGCTCAGACGGTGATGCCGCTGTGGCGCAGCAGGGCGTCGATGGTCGGCTTGCGGCCGCGGAACTCCACGAACAGCTCCATCGGATCCCGTGCGCCACCCTGTTCCAGGATCGCCTCGAGGAAGGCGAGGCCGGTGGCCCGGTTGAATACCCCCTCCTCCTCGAAGCGGGCGAAGGCGTCGCTGGCGAGCACCTCGGCCCACTTGTAACTGTAGTAACCGGCGGCATATCCGCCAGAAAAAATATGGGAAAAGCCGTGTTGGAAGCGGTTGTACTCGGGGGGATGCACCACCGCCACCTCGGCCCTGACCTGATCCAGGATCTCCTGGATATGAGGGCCGCGGGCCGGGTCGTATTCCAGGTAGAGGCGGAAATCGAACAGGGCGAATTCCAGTTGCCGCACCATCTGCATGCCGGCCTGGAAGTTGCGCGCCGCCCACATCTTTTCGAACAGCGCCGCCGGCAGTGCCTCGCCGCTGCGGTAGTGACGCGCGAACAGGTCCAGCGCCTCGCGCTGCCAGCACCAGTTTTCCAGGAACTGGCTGGGCAGTTCCACCGCATCCCATGGCACGCCGCCGATGCCGGCGACGCCGGCCACGTCGACCCGCGTCAGCATGTGGTGCAGGCCGTGGCCGAACTCGTGGAACAGGGTCTGCACCTCGTCGTGGCTGAGCAGGCTCGGTGCGCCGCCCACCGGCGGGGTGAAGTTGCAGGTGAGATAGGCGACCGGCGTCTGGACGCTGCCGTCGGGCAGGCTGCGGCGGCGGATGCACTCGTCCATCCAGGCGCCGCCGCGTTTATGCGGTCGGGCGTAGAGGTCGAGATAGAAGCGGCCGCGCAGCTCTCCGGCGCCGTCGTAGATGTCATGGAACTGCACGTCGTCGTGCCAGACCGGGATGTCGTCCACCGCGCGGATGTCGAGGCCGAACAGGCGCCGCACCACCTCGAACATGCCGGCGACGACGCGGTCGGCGGGGAAATAGGGTTTCAGCTCCTCCTGGGAGATGGCGTATTTGTGGCGGCGCAGCTTTTCCGCGTAGTAGTTGATGTCCCACGCCTCCAGGGCGTCCGCGCCGTGGTGTTCGCGGGCGAAGTTGCGGATCTCCTCCAGTTCCTCCCTGGCCAGCAGCAGCGAACGTGCCGCCAGGTCGCGCAGGAAGCCGAGCACTTGGCGCGGCGTCTCCGCCATCTTGGTGGCCAGGGAGTAGTCGGCGTGGCTGGCGAA
>CAYQWR010000097.1:0-10078 GCA_964421235.1 uncultured Thiohalomonas sp.
AGTTGTGGTCACCGGTTTTGACAGAAACACTGACGCTGGATTCATTTGCCTTAAAATAGTCGAAACCTACCTTTACGGCCTCTTTTGCGGCACTCACCGAACCAAATCCTGACAGGGTTATTGATCCGCTACCAGGGGTTACTTGGGTTTCCAGGCGATAGAGACCTAAATGCCCGCTGTTTCCGGTGGCCACCGTGTGTAGGACTCCGGGGTTGAGAGGGCCTGCGGGGATTAGGGAAGCCCCGCCTTGTTCAGGGACACTGATGAATTTTTCCTCCATGGTGTCATTGTCAATATAGGAGAAATGCACTTCATAGAATTCCATGCCGCCGATCTTTTTTAGCTGTTCTTTGACTCGCCTGCGAGCTTCGAGGGCATATTCCAGGCATCTCCTGACTGCATCCTTATCATAATCCTCGCTTGGATATAGGAGCTTCAGCAATCCGGATACCGTATGTTTGACCGCGATGGTATCGCGCTGGTTTAGATCCCGGCCCAATTTAAAATACTTATTGATGGCATCTGCAAAGTTTCTTTTTCGCATCTCCCTTAGAAATTCGGCCAGGTAATCCACAATAAGGCCATACTGATTGGTGAAATATTCAGGTCTCATTTTGGGTATTTCCCAGCCGGGAATGTACGCATGGAAGCGGTCAAAAAAGGCGGAGTCGATCATGGCTTCAGGGAAAGGCGCCAAGAGGTGGCTTGTTTTGACCAGGGTGTCCACCGGTTGATTGATGTTCCCGACAAATACCATGGCGGCATAGGCATTGACCATGTCGCGTCCCCGCGCAAAGGAACCTGATGCCATATAGTCCTTCATGATCTGAACACCGTCATTATCTTTGAATGATATCCCTGCCACTTCATCAAATGCCACCACATCCCACAGACCCACCAACCCAACCGTGCGATTGGCTAGGTTATAGAAGAGGTTGGCAACGGTCGTCTTGCCGCCGGAAATAAGGATGCTATTGGGACTGATTTCTTTATAGATATGGCTTTTTCCGGTTCCACGGGGGCCCAGCTCACAGACGTTGTAATTGTTCTCCACCAGAGGGATCATCCGGGCCAACAGGTGCCATTTGACGCGCGTCTGAAACTGGGTCGGCTCCAGACCGGCTGAACGGAGAAGTGCATCGAGCCATTGATCTTCGGTAAACTGTTGCCGCCCCTCAAACAACTCCTCCATGTCCATATTCGGCATCTGAATGGGTTTGAGGTCCCGAATGATAAAGGGGGAACCCTTTTGTCCCTCCTCGTAAAAATATTCCATAGTGATAATGGACCAGATGCCGCCTGCAAGCAGCTTTTCGTACTGGCGTACAGTATTGGTGCTGACCTCAACACCTTTTGTGCCAAGATTGGAGAGCAGGGCCTCATAAACATCTCGCTTCTCATTGAGTTTGACCGTGGCCTTATCAATGAGCTTCAGGCTGCCACGTTCCCGGATGATCGACTTTATCTTTTCAGCCTCATCTGGACGCACATAGTTTTCAGCCAGAACCCGCTTCACGGTTTTTAAACCGTCCTGAATGATCGCTTCATCATTCGAGGCGCAATGCTGACCCAAAAGGTATTCCAGCACGTATACCGGGACATTCGCTCCTTCCTTGACCAGTTTGGTCAGGTCCTTACGAACCACCCGGCCTGCAAAGTGCCGATTGAGAAGCTCATCCAAGCTCCCATCCAAAGTTTCTTTTTCTATTTCAGAAGTCATCGCTAAAGGCCCTGTCAATAATTATATCCATGCTTTCCTGCTCGACACCTGTTTCGGCATCTCGCAGCACCAGCCTATACTTCGTCTTTTTGTCATATTGCCGGTCTTGCAAAACAAGGGTGACCGACTTTTTTCTTTCATCGATATTGTCTGAGGCGCTTTCAAACTTCAACGATTCAATGTTGGTCACCGGATCATTTCCCTCATACACGGCCACTTTTAAGCTGATCGGTTTTACCCGTTCGCTTACCGGCTCCATTTGGATCATCTCAAAGCGGTGCCTGGATGTGGTGATCTTGTGATGGGTGCCCAACACATGTACAGTGACCCGTTTGGTCTTGGTTTCCCCGACCGACTTGCCCTTGATATGCCTTACGGTTACCACCGGTACCACGATCTCCTGCAGCATAGCCCCGCCATGGATATATCGGGCACCTCCCATAAAGTGAAACCGATTTGCCCCTTTTGGAATCCAGAATTCCATGTCACCTTCCACACCGGCGGTTATAGCGGTCCTGCCGTGCCATACGCTGTCATGGTCTCCCAGATCCTTTCCAATCAGATACCGCTTTTTGGCCTTAATGGTTCCCAGCGGTTTATCCTCCAGGTTGCTCTTATCAGGCTCCCCAGGCGCGGTCTCTGTAAAGAAAAAGCCATGATCCGCCGTAATGACAATATGATGACCGTTCAGGTTGTTGATTACATAGGCGACCACCGAGGCCATCTCGGTATTGGTGCGCGATACGCTGACGATCATCGCGCTGCTGTTCTGGATGTTCTATTTGAATTGGCAGCTGGCGATCATCCTGCTGATCGGCGCGCCGGTGATCGCCAAGGTGATCAACACCATCAGTCGCCACGCTCGTCGCTACAGTTCGCGCATTCAGAACTCGGTGGGCGATGTGGCGCACGTGGCGGAGGAGGCGATCGAAGGACAACGCGTGGTCAAGACCTTCGGCGGCCAGGGATACGAGATGGGCCGTTTCGACGAAGCCAATGAGCGTAACCGGCGTCTGACCATGCGCCTGGAGGCCAACGTCGCCGCCAGCGTACCGCTGGTGCAGTTCATCGCGGCGGTCGCCTCTGCCGGCATCATTTACGTCGCCACCTCCGGCCCGATGTTGCATACGATCAGCTCCGGCGCCTTCGTCTCGTTCCTGGCGGCGATGATGATGATGTATGGGCCGACCAAGCGGTTGACGCGCATTACCGTGGTGCTGCAGCGCGGTATCGCCGCGGCCTCCAGCATCTTCTCGTTTCTCGACACGCCGCCGGAAAGCGACGGCGGGACACACCGTGTGGAACGTTGCCGCGGCGACGTGGAATACCGCGGCGTCACCTTCGGTTATACCGAGGGGCTGGGGGCGGTACTGCACGATATCAATCTAAAGGTCGCGGCCGGGACCACGGTGGCGCTGGTTGGGCGATCCGGCAGCGGCAAATCCACCATGGTGAGCCTGCTGCCGCGTTTTTATGACGTCCACCAGGGACAGATATTGCTGGACGGCGTCGACCTGCACGCTATCGCGCTGGACGATTTGCGCGACCAAATCGCCCTGGTCAGCCAGCACATCGTGCTGTTCAACGATACCATCGCCAACAACATCGCCTACGGCCGGTTGAAAGGTGCCAGCCACGAGGCGGTCGAACGCGCCGCCGAGGCCGCCCATGCGATGGAGTTCATTCGCGAGCTGCCCGACGGTCTGGATACCATGGTGGGGGAGAACGGCGTACTGCTCTCCGGCGGTCAGCGTCAGCGCCTGGCCATCGCGCGCGCGCTGCTGAAGGATGCGCCGATCCTGATACTCGACGAAGCCACCTCGGCGCTCGACACCCAGTCGGAGCGGCACATCCAGCAGGCCCTGGAGGCGCTGATGCGCAACCGTACCACGCTGGTGATCGCGCACCGGTTGTCGACCATCGAAAACGCCGATTGCATCGTGGTGATGGACAGGGGCTGCATCGTCGAGGTCGGACGTCACCGGGAGCTGCTGGCGCAGAACGGCCGTTATGCGGCATTGCACCGCTTGCAGTTCCGCGACGAACCGTCCGCCGCCGTGGTCGAATGAGCGGCGCCGAGGCGCGGCGATGAAATCCCTCGATCACTATTGGTACAGCCTCAATCCGATCGCCCTGCTGCTGGCGCCGTTGTCGTGGCTGTTCTGCCTGCTGGTGCGGCTGCGCATGCTGGCATACCGGCGCGGCTGGGCGCGCAGCCGGCGCTTCGCGGTACCGGTGATCGTGGTCGGCAACATCGCCGTCGGCGGCAGCGGCAAGACACCGCTGGTCATCTGGCTGGCGCGCTATCTGCGCGCACAGGGTTATCGGCCGGGCATCGTCAGCCGCGGCTACGGCGGTACCGCGACCTCCTGGCCGCTCGCCGTCACGGCCGACAGCGATCCCGGCGAGGTGGGTGACGAACCGGTGCTGATTGCCCGACGCAGCGCCGCTCCTATGACGGTCGGTCCCGATCGTGTCGCCGCCGTTGAGTTATTGTTGCGCGACAACGACTGCGATGTGGTCATCTCCGACGACGGGATGCAGCACTACCGGTTGGCGCGCGATATCGAAATCGCCGTGATCGACGGGGTACGCCGCCACGGCAACGGCCTGTGTCTGCCGGCCGGGCCGCTGCGCGAACCGCTCGACCGGCTGCGGCGCGTCGCGCTCACCGTCGCCAACGGTCCGGCGATGGCGGGGGAGTTTGCAATGACGCTACGGCCCACGCTGGCACACAATTTATACGACGGTTCGCAGCGCGGCCTGGAGACTTTTCGCGGCCAACGGGTGCATGCCGTCGCCGGCATCGGCCACCCCGCGCGCTTCTTTGCAACGTTGCGCGCCCACGGTATCGAGCCGGTGGAACAGCCGTTTCCGGATCACTACCGCTACCGCGCCGACGACATACACTTTGCCGATCCGCTGCCGGTGCTGATGACCGAGAAGGATGCGGTAAAATGTGCCGCCTACGCCGAACCGCATCACTGGGCGGTGGTGGTTGATGCCCAGCTGCCGGAGGCGTTTGGCGCGAATCTGCTCAGGCTGTTAACGAGGTGAAGCATGGACAAGAAGCTGCTGGATATCCTGGTGTGTCCCATTTGCAAGGGGCCGCTGGTTTACAAGAAAGAGCGCCAGGAATTGATCTGCAAAGCGGAGCGGCTGGCCTACCCGATTCGCGACGACATCCCGGTGATGCTGGAGGACGAGGCGCGTCAGATCGAGGGCGATGAGGAGATATAAATGGGCTTTCGGGTCCTGATCCCGGCGCGCTACGCGTCGACGCGGCTGCCGGGCAAGCCGCTTGTCGATATCGCCGGCAAACCGATGTTGCAGCGCGTCCACGAACAGGCGGTCGCCAGCGGCGCGGAAAGCGTGGTGATCGCCACCGACGATGCGTGTATCGAACAGGCGGCGCGCGCCTTCGGTGCCGCCGTATGCATGACCTCGGCGCAGCACAATTCGGGCAGCGAACGGCTGGCCGAGGCGGTGCAGCTGCTCGGTTATGGTGACGATGAGATCGTGGTGAATCTGCAGGGCGATGAACCGCTGATGCCGCCGGCGCTGCTGACCCAGGTGGCGGACAATCTCGCAGGCAATCCCGAGGCGGCGGTGGCGACCCTCTGCACCCGCATCCATACGGCCGCGGAACTGTTCGACCCGCATGCGGTGAAGGTGGTGATGGATCGCCGCGGTTTCGCACTCTACTTCAGTCGCGCCGTGGTGCCGTGGGATCGCGATGCCTTCGCGGTAACCACGGAAGAGCTGCCGCCTGCGGCCGAGCACTACCGCCATCTCGGTCTCTATGCCTATCGCGCCGGCTTTCTCAAACGCTATGTACAACTCGCGCCCTGTGCCCTGGAACGTATGGAGGCGCTTGAGCAACTGCGGGTGCTGTGGCACGGCGAGCGCATTCACGTTGCCGAGGCCGGCGTCCCGCCGGCTCCCGGTGTCGACACGGCTGAGGATCTGGAACGGGTCAGAGCGCTAGTTGCAGCGCGCGAGCGTTAGTTCGATAAAGTCGGGGTGGGGGGCGGCGCCCGCGCGCACCGGCACGGTGTAGGTGCGCGGCACCACCCGGCTCGCTTCCCCGTATTGATTGTCCTGGATATCGGTATTCTGCTCGTCGACCAGAACCAATGTCGGGCCATCATGCAGCACCTCCAGCACGTGGCAACAGATCCCTTTGTGCATGACGGACTGTCCAATCAGGCGGCGCAGGTCGGGCAGGGAAGCGGCGTGGGCATTCATCAGGTTATAACCGAGTCACAAGGTAGGGATTCAGTGTAGCTGAACGGTCCGCCGGAAGATACCCGGGGGCGCTGCAGCACATGGCGCCGCCCCCGGGGAATAGCCCTTGAATCCGTTGGTCTTTGCCTCCATCAACCGGCTTATCGCATGTTGCATGCCCCGGCAAACGGGCATGCCGGCAATTTGGTTGAGTGATGATGCCCCGGAGGTCGAGTGAAATGAGCGATGCCTTGCACATCGTCTGCCCCCACTGCAACGCGGTAAACCGCATCGTCGCCGGCCGTCTCGGCGAACGGCCGAATTGCGGCAAGTGTCACCAGCCGCTGTTCACCGGCCACCCCGCGGAACTGACCGCGGCGACTTTCCAGCAGCACATCGGACGCAGCGACATCCCCGTTCTGGTGGACTTCTGGGCGCCGTGGTGCGGTCCCTGCAAAATGATGGCGCCGCAGTTCGTCCAGGCCGCCGCGCAATTGGAACCGCGGGTACGTCTGGCCAAGGTCAACACCGAAGCGGAACAGATGCTCGCTACGCAGTTCGCGATCCGCAGTATCCCGACCTTGGCCCTGTTCAGGGGCGGGCGTGAGGTGGCGCGGCAACCCGGGGCCATGTCGGCATCGGATATCGTGCAGTGGGTGCGGAGTCGGAGTTGAGCGTTAGGGACGGGGTAGCGGCGGGATGGCCGGGGGCTCAAGTGCTGAAAATCGCCTTTCAACTATTTGCTATCATCGCCCATGGCGGCGACCGCCCGAAGTTTAAGTTGTTTCTCAATAAGTTACAGTAAAGCAATGATTATATGAAAAAAATAAAGGTTTTGATGGTCTGCATGGGCAACATCTGTCGTTCCCCCATGGCCCACGGCTATTTCGAACACGCGGTACGTGAAGCCGGCTTGCAGGGGCAGATTGAGGTTGATTCTGCCGGTACCCACGCCTACCACATCGGTGAACCGCCCGACGCGCGGGCGCAGCAGACGGCGCGGCAGCACGGTATCGACCTGAGCGGGCAGCGTGCACGCAAGGCGTTGCGGGAGGATTTCGCCCGCTTCGACTATGTGCTGGCGATGGATCGCGACAATTATGCATTGTTGGCGGAGCTCTGCCCCGAGGGGGAAGAGCAGAGACTGCGCCTGTTTCTCGATTTTGCCCCGCAACTGCCGGAACGCGAGGTACCCGATCCCTATTACGGCGGTGATGCGGGTTTTGAACGGGTGTTCGATATGGTGGAGGCGGCGGCTCAGGGGTTGCTTGCGGAGATTCGGCAACGGCATGCCATTTGACCCCTCTGCCGGCGCCAACGAAAACGGGGAGCCAAGCTCCCCGTTTTTTGTGCCGAGAGACGTGACTCGCGCCCCTATTGCGGAGGTTCCTTCGGCTCCGGAAACAGCTCAGGTTGCGCTTCAGCGACCGGCTTGTCCGCCGTTGTCGGTGTCGGTGTCGGTGTCGGTGTCGGTGTCGGTGTCGGTGTCGGTGTCGGTGCCGGTGCTGGTTCCGGTGCCGGTGCTGGTGCTGGTTCCGGTGCCGTGGTCGTCGTGATCGGCTCCGGCGCACTCGGTTCGACCGCGGCGGGAACCGTCGGCGTCTCCACTTCCACGACTTTAGGCGGCTGATAGGTTTCCACCTGGAGCAGGCGCGGTGCAGGCGCTTCCTCATCGGTCACGGTCGGTGCCGCGGCTACCGGCGGTTCCGCTGGAATCACCGGTTGTTCGTGGCGCCGCATCCCGCTTTGCGCGTCGCTGCCCGGTTCCCGTGTTTGCTCCGTATTCTGCCGGGAATCGGCGTCGTTACCGGGTTCTTCCGGCGTCATGTTTGCCGGTGCATTGTCGCCGTTCTCCGCGTTGGATTCATCGCCGCCAGTGCGACGGCGGCGGCGACCGCCGCGACGACCGCGCCGCGAAGACGAACCGCTGCGCTCTTGTTGTCCTTCGTTGTTTTCACCTTTGGCGACAGGCGGCTGCGGCTTACCCTGTGCCTCGGGGGTCGCGTTCAGCGGTTCGTCAGCGGCAGGCGGCGTTTCGCGCGGCGGCCGTGGCGGTCGCGGTGGCCGCGGCTGTTGCGCTGCCCCTTGTCCATTGCCGCCACGGCGCTGCGCTTGTCCCTGGCCACGCCGAGCACCTTCATTCTGTTGGCCGCCGCCGCGTCGACTCTGTTCGCCTTGGCCACTACGGCGCTGCTGCTGCGGCTGGCGTTCGCGGCGTTGTGGCTTCACCGGCGCCGCCGGCTGCTCCTCGGCGTCGTCCTTGCCGTTTCCGAACAGGCTGCCGATAAGGCGACGGAACAGACCGGGTTCGCGCGCCGCTGCGGCTGTCGGGATTTCAGCGACCGGACTCGGCGCGTTGGGCACCACCGCCTTGACCGCCGGCTCCTCGGCTCGCACCTTCGGGGCTTCGGCGGCGGCTTCGGCCGCCGATTCCGGTGTGGTGATCAGTTCGTAGCTGGGCTTGGCACGTTGCGACGTCTCCATCTCGTCGGTACGAACCCGTTCCACCTCGTAGCTGGGGGTTTCCATATGGTGGTTGGGGATCAGCACGATCTGCACGTTCTGCCGTTCTTCGATGGCATTGATGACGTGGCGCTTTTCGTTGAGCAGGAAGCTCGCCACGTCGACCGGCACCTGTGCGACGACCTTGCCGGTCTTGTCCTTCATGGTCTCTTCTTCGATGACGCGCAGGATGGAAAGGGACAACGACTCGATACCGCGGATGGCGCCCTGACCGCGGCAACGCGGGCAGACCACCTGGCTCGATTCGCCGAGCGAGGGGCGCAGGCGCTGGCGCGACATTTCCAACAGGCCAAAGCGGGAAATGCGACCGACCTGTACCCTGGCACGATCCTGCTTGAGGGCGTCACGCAGGCGGTTTTCGACCTCGCGCTGGTTCTTGGCCGGCGTCATATCGATGAAGTCGATCACGATAAGTCCGCCGAGGTCGCGCAGGCGCAGCTGCCGGGCGATTTCGTCCGCCGCTTCCAAATTGGTGTTGAGCGCCGTCTCTTCGATATCGCCGCCCTTGGTGGCGCGGGCCGAGTTGATGTCGATGGAGATGAGCGCCTCGGTGTGATCGATGACGGTGGAGCCGCCGGAGGGCAACTGCACCTCGCGGGTAAAGGCGGATTCGATCTGGCTCTCGATCTGATAACGGGTGAACAGCGGCACCTTGTCCTGATACAGCTTGAGCTTGTTCAGGTTGTGCGGCATCACCTGTTTCATGAATTCGCGGCCCTGCTCGAATACCGATGCCTCATCGACCAGAATTTCGTTGATATCGCTGCGCAGATAGTCGCGGATGGCGCGAATAATGACGTTGCTTTCCTGATAGATCAGGAACGGCGCAGCGCGTTCGGTGGCGGCGGCCTCGATGGAACTCCACACCTGGAACAGGTAGTCCAGATCCCACTGCAGCTCTTCGACGCTCTTGCCGACGCCTGCGGTGCGGACGATCAGCCCCATATCCTCGGGAATATTGAGCTGGCTCATGACGTCGCGGATCTCGCTGCGGTCATCGCCCTCGATGCGGCGCGACACGCCGCCGGCCCGCGGATTGTTGGGCATCAATACCAGATAGCGGCCCGCCAGGCTGATGAAGGTGGTGAGAGCGGCGCCCTTGTTGCCGCGCTCTTCCTTCTCCACCTGCACCACAACCTCCTGGCCCTCCCTGAGCACGTCCTTGATATTGACGCGCCCGGACTGTTCGGCCTCGGGGTTGAAGTAGCTGCGGGATATCTCTTTGAGCGGGAGAAAACCGTGACGTTGGGCGCCGTAATCGATAAAGGCCGCTTCCAGACTGGGCTCGACCCGCGTGATGCGGCCCTTATATATGTTTGATTTCTTTTGCGCTCGGGAAGTGCTTTCGATATCCAGATCGTACAGGCGCTGGCCGTCCACCAACGCTACACGCAACTCTTCCGGCTGAGTTGCGTTAATCAGCATGCGTTTCATGTTGTATTGTCTCTCGGGCGCTCAACCACCGTCCGGGTTCAAGTCGCGGATTCCGTGCCTGCCCGAACGTAGGGCGGCGACAGTGGAGCGATTGCGAAGCGACAGCCTAAATTCGGCGTTGTCGTCGCACTCTCTCGAATCCGGCAGGGCCTGAGCGTCGGCTGCGGGAGCGCT
>CAYQWR010000098.1:0-10054 GCA_964421235.1 uncultured Thiohalomonas sp.
TTCAAGCTGTTCTTCCACGGCATGCTGAACGAAGGCATCAACCTGGCGCCTTCCGCCTTCGAAGCCGGCTTCGTCTCCGACGCGCACACCACGGCGGATCTCGACGCCACCATCGCCGCCGCCGGTCGCGTGCTGGCGACGCTGTAAAAGAGTTGCAAGTGACAAGTTGCAAGCTTCAAGAAAAGCTCTTGTCACTTGCAACTTGCAACTTGAAACTTGCTCAATGAAATACCGCATCATTCCCGTTACGCCGTTTCAACAGAACTGCTCCCTGCTTTGGGACGAGCAGACCCTGCGCGGTGCGCTGGTCGATCCGGGCGGCGACGAGGAGCGGCTGCTGGCGGCGGCCGCGCAGGAAGGCGTGACCCTGGAGCGGATCCTGTTGACCCACGGCCACCTGGACCACGTCGGCGCGGCACGCACCCTGGCCGACCGCCTCGGCATTCCGCTGGAGGGGCCGCAGGAAGAGGATGCCTTCTGGTTGCAGTCGCTGCCGGAGCAGGCGGCGATGTTCGGCTTTCCCCCCACCGTCGCCTTTGTCCCCGACCGCTGGCTGCACGACGGCGAACGGGTGAGCGTCGGCAGCCTCACCCTGGAAGTGATCCACTGCCCCGGCCACACCCCCGGCCACGTGGTGTTCTTCCAGCGCGAAGCGGCGGTCGCCTTCGTCGGCGACGTACTGTTCAAGGGCGCGATAGGACGCAGCGATTTCCCGCGCGGCAATCACCGCACGCTGCTCGCCGCGATCCGCAACCGCCTGTTTCCGCTCGGCGACGATGTGATTATCGTGCCGGGCCACGGCCCGACCTCCACCATCGGCGCTGAACGGCAGACAAACCCCTTCGTCGCCGATTGAGCTGCAGCGGCGGCGGATCTCGACCATAAGATTGGCGTTATGCCGCGCAACCGGCTTAAAATGATTGCCTGATTTGGAGATGTCCGAGCACGGAGGCTGTTACGCTACGATGATATCGCTCCCCGCACTGGCCAGAGACGAAAGTGCCAGCCAACCCAGCGCCATCCAGGCAGAGCTGGTCGATATGTTCTACCGCCGCGCCCCAACGGCGGCGATCTCGTTGAATATTGTTTTTGCCGCGCTGCTCACCGCCTTGTGGTGGCACCAAATCAGCGCCGTCGCGCTGCTGTGCTGGTTCGCTGCAGTCACGCTGGTCGCCGTTGCCAATATCGTCCGCCGCCGCCGCTACGCGGCAACTTTGCGGCGGCAGCAAAGCGCTATCGATTCGGCGTACTGGCGCCGCTCTTTCATCAACAGCACCATCGCCAATGGCATGGTCTGGAGTGCCGCAGGCGTCCTGCTTTATAGCGCGGCGCAACCGCTGCAGAGTGCCTTCGTGCTATTGCTGATCTGCGGCATCACCGCTGGTGTGGCCGCATCGCAGGCGCCGCTATGGCGTGCGGTTGTCCTGTTCGCGCTGATCGCGATCGGGCCACCCGCCATCGCCATCGCCATTGAGGGCGGCCCACTGCAACTGATCGTCAGCGGCCTGCTGACGCTGTTCCTGATCTACATCCTGTTCGTCGGTCACATCAACCATCGCACCATGGTCGATGCCATCCGCCTGCGTTTCGAAAACGATCAATTATTGGACGAATTGCAGGAGCGGGAACAGCACTTCCGCTCATTGGTGGAGAACGCGCCGGATATCGTCGCAGCCATCGCCGCCGATGGCGCACTGCTGTTTCACAGCCCCTCAACCGAAACGGTGCTCGGCTATCCGCAAGGCAAGCTGACCAGGCGCTCGATATTCGATCTGCTGCATCCCAACGATCACGAAACCATGCGTAATAACATGACGCGACTGATGACAACACCGACCAGCAGTATCGCTACCGAAACGCGCTGGCGTCACCACGACGGTCATTGGCGTCTATTACATTGCGTCGCCCGCCGACTGGGTGACCGTGAACCGGCTGCGGTGGTGGTCAATGCACGCGATATCACCGAGCGCCAACGGATGGAGGACGAGCTGCGCCGCACCCGCGACGCCGCCGAGCAGGCGAGCCGCATCAAGAGCCAGTTTCTGGCCACCATGAGTCATGAAATACGCACACCGATGCATGCCATCCTCGGCATGGCCGATTTGTTGCAGCAAAGTCCCCTGAGCGAGGAGCAGGAAAGCTACGTCCACACCTTTCAGTCGGCAGGACATCATTTGCTGGCGCTAATCGACGATATCCTCGATTTTTCGCGCCTCGAAGCCGGCGGCCTTCAACTCGCCGACGCGTCGTTCAGCCTGGCTCAGGTATTGGACGACGTTACCGCTCTGCTCGGGCCTCAGGCAAAAGCAAAGAAACTGGACCTGCGCATCGACATCGCACCTGAGGTAACACTCTGGCGCCGTGGCGATCAACAGCGCCTGCGTCAAGTGTTGGTCAATCTAATCGGTAACGCGATCAAATTCACCGACCATGGTCATATCGCGCTCGAAGTCACCGGCGATCCGGAAGACGCAGCGCGGCTGTTGTTTGCAGTGCGCGATACCGGTATCGGCATCCCTCCTCGACAGGTGGGCAATTTGTTCACGCCGTTCACCCAAATCAACGGCGACCGTTCGGAAATGCGGGGCGGCACCGGTCTCGGTTTATCCATCTGTCAACGATTGATCGATGCCATGGCGGGCACCATTACCGTCGAAAGCGCGGAAGGCCACGGCAGTACCTTTATGTTCAGCGCCCAACTGCCGCAGGCCAAACCGACCGCGACGGCGCATCCGGATGCCGTCAACGATACGAGCATGTTGACGCTACCGGAGGCTCGATTGCTGGTGGTGGACGATTCAGCCATGAATCGCCTGGTGATAAAGGAGTTCCTGCGTGACACGCCCTGCCGCCTGACTTTCGCCGAAAATGGACTGGAAGCAGTGACTCTATTCAAACAGGAATCGTTCGACATGATCCTTATGGACATCCAGATGCCGTTGCTCGACGGCTGGTCCGCTACGCGTCAGATCCGCGCTTATGAAGCCGCCAGCACGCAATCGGCCGTGCCGATCGTCGCGCTCACCGCCAGCGCGATGGAGGAGGATCGGCGGGCATCCATCGCGGCCGGTTGCACCACGTTCTGCGCCAAGCCGCTGGGACAGCACCAACTGTTGGGGCTGATACAACACCACGTGGCGCCGTCCGCCAGCGCCGGTTGAGTCCCCGCCGGCGCCAACGCCGCAAACGCCTGCCCACGGGACACCTCGCATCCCGACCCAATCCCCGTCCGATCATGACCATACACACGGGTCGCTTGAGACATTCCACACGCCATCACCCGAAACCGCAGGGGATGCGGAAATTCGCTATTTTCGAATGTCTGGATGGGTTCTAATATTGCAGTAACGACACAGCGTCGTCACTGTCCATCGCCAAGGGATGTTCCTATGTTCAATCTGCCGCTCACCGTCATCATCCTCGGCCTGGTCAGCATGCTCAACGACGTATCGAGCGACATGATCGCGCCGTTGCTGCCGGTGTTCCTCGCCACCGTGCTGGGCGCCGGTCCAGCGGCCATCGGCCTCATCGAAGGCGTCGCGGAGACCACCTCCAGCCTGCTCAAGCTATGGGCCGGCCGCCAGGGCGACCGCGGCGCCAGCCACAAGCGTTTGGCGGCGAGCGGCTACGCCCTTTCCAACGTGGTGCGACCGCTGATCGGCATCGCCGGCAGTTGGCCTGTCGTGCTGCTGTTGCGTTTCGGCGACCGGGTCGGCAAGGGCATACGCACCGCGCCGCGCGACGCTCTCATCGCGCTCTCCGTACACCACGACACGCGCGGCCGCGCCTTCGGCCTGCACCGTTCCATGGACCACGCAGGCGCGATGATCGGCCCGCTGATCGCCGCCGGCCTGCTGGCCTGGGGGATGGGCATGCGCCACGTGTTCCTCGCCTCGGTTATCCCCGGCATCGGCGCTGTGCTATTGATCCTGCTATTCGTGAAGGAACCGGCGACGGTGGCCGGCGAGCACAAAACATTGCCGCCCCTGCGCTGGTCGCTGCTGCCGCGGCAGTTGCGCGGGCTGATCCTCGCCTCCGGCGGCTTGGCGCTGGCGGCGGTGCCGGACGCGTTCCTGGTGCTGTGGCTCAACCAGGACGGCATCAAGGTGCACTGGATCCCTTTTCTTTGGGCGCTGGCACACGGCCTGCGCGCGCTGGTGTCGCTGCCCGCCGGTCAGTTGTCGGACCGTCTCGGTCGCCTGCCGGTACTGATCGCCGGTTGGACCGGACGCGTGGTATTGCTGGCATTGATCCCCTGGTTTACCCGCACCGTGCCGGTCGTCACCCTGTTCCTGATCTACGCGGCGATCACCGCCATTACCGAAGGCGCCGAACGCGCCCTGATCGGCGACGTGTCGGCACCGGAGGTGCGCGGCACCGCCTTCGGGCTCTACCACATGACCATCGGCTTTCTCGCCCTGCCCGGTGCGCTGTGGTTCGGTACCGTATGGCAGGCGATCAACATGCATACCGCGTTCATCCTGTCCGCCCTGCTCAGTCTGGCGGCGACGCTGTGGTTCGCGTGGCAGGCACGCCGTTTGCAGATGAATAGGGACGTCACTGAAGTGACATAGACCGCTAGCACAATGACAAACTTGAACTATCTTATTGATGTCATAATCGCGGACGCATTTTGGAGAGGGATTGCATAATGGCTGAACAGAAAAAGAACGTCGGTACACGCAAAAGTTCCACTACGGCGAAGACCTCCACCAAGGCCGCCGCCGCGCCGAAAAAGAGCAGTGCCGCACCAAAATCGACCGCTGCGAAATCGACCGCCGCGAAATCCGCCGCGACCGGGGCAACGCGGCGCAAGAGTAACGGCGGCTCCCCCGCAAAGGGCGGCACGAACGAGGAGATGCGCCAACGGATGATTCAGGAAGCTGCCTATTACCGCGCCTTGAATCGCGGCTTTGCCGGCGCCGCCGAAATGGACGACTGGCTGGTGGCGGAACGCGAGATCGATGTCATGCTTGGGCGTCTGGGCGGATGACGCACCGGTAACACGTGGTGCGACAGCGGGACAGCTATCGGCGCCCCGCCGTCTACTTGCAGACCCCTGGTGACGCCGCTCCCCGAGCGGCGTCACCATTTCCTGCCCGCTCTATTATTTCACCGCAACGAACGCCTGTCCGATATCGTCGATGATGTCGTCGCAATAGTCGATGCCGATGGAGAGAGAGACGCGCCATGTCGGCGGCGACGTTCGTTTTTTGCAACCCCGCATCGTTGAACCGGCGGCGGGGGCGGATGATTTGAAACCATCGGGTGCCGCGGGTTTACGTGCGCTGTGTTCGCCGTGCCCCCGTGGTTGATTCATCGCCTTTGTGTTCCTGAGATGGGCTCGAATGGGTTTTTGAATTTCTTTGTGACAGGTCTGTGCCTGATGCCACGCACGGCTTCCATCCGCAATCGCCGCAGTTGCCGGTAAAATCACGTTATGGATTTCCATCTCATCGATACGGTGCTGGGCTGGATCGGCGCCCATCCGGGCTGGGCCGGCGGAGTGGTGATGCTGATCGCCTTCTTCGAATCGCTGGCGCTGGTGGGTCTGTTCCTGCCGGGCGCTGTACTGATGTTCGGCGTCGGCGCCCTGGTCGGGAGCGATACCCTGCCGCTGTGGCCCACCCTGGCCTGGGCCGCGGTCGGCGCCATCGGCGGCGACGGCGTCAGCTTCTGGCTGGGCAAGCACTATCATCAGCGCATCCGCACCCTGTGGCCGCTGCGCAGCCATCCTGAACTGCTGGCCCAGGCCACCAATTTCTTTTATCGCCACGGCGGCAAGAGCATCGTGTTGGGGCGTTTCATCGGTCCGATCCGGCCGGTGATCCCGCTGGTGGCGGGGATGCTGGAGATGCCGACGCGCCGCTTCATTCCGGTCAACCTCATCTCCGGCCTGTTGTGGGCGCCGGTCTACGTGCTGCCGGGGATGGTGTTCGCCGCCACCCTGGGCGTCGCCGCGGAGGTGGCGACGCGCCTCGCCCTGCTGTTCGGCACGCTGCTGGCGCTGCTGTTCCTGGTGCTGTGGCTGACGCGCAAGCTGTTCAACCTCTATCACCGCCACACCTTTCCCCTGCTGCGCTGGGCGCTGGCCTGGGGCGAACGCCATCCGCGCCTCGGCCGCCTGCCCGCCGCCCTGCTCGATCCGCAGCACACCGAGGCGCGCGCCCTGACCCTGCTCGGCCTGTTGCTGCTGTGCGCCGGCATCACCCTGTTGTGGGTGTTGCAGGCGCTGACTGGCGTCCTGCCCAACCTGGACGAGATGGCGCGCAACGCGCTGACCGCCCTGCGCTCGCCGTGGGGCGACGACGCCTTGCTGACGCTGGCCGCCCTCGGCGACCGCGTTGTGCTCGCCGTGCTGTTCGCCGCCGTGCTGGGCTGGCTGGCGTGGCGCCGCCACCTCCATGCCGCGCTGCTGTGGCTCGCCGCCGCGCTGTTCGCGCTGCTGTTCAGCGCCCTGCCGGGGCTGCTGTTCGCCGCCGCTTCCGGCGCCACGCCGATCATCTACGCCGCCGTGCTGTACGGCTTCGGCGCCGTGCTGCTCGGGCGTGAGGTGCGCGAACAGTGGCGCTGGCTGGTCTACGGCGCCGCGGCGCTGCTGCTCAGCGTCATCGCCTTCGCCCAACTCTATTTCGCCATGCAGCGTCTGTCGGAGGTGCTGGCCGGCCTGTCGCTGGGACTGCTGTGGGTGGCGCTGCTGGGCATCGCCTATCTGCGTCACGGCGGCAGCCGCCCTGCCGTCCGGCCGTTGCTGCTGGTGGCGTTGCTGAGTCTCGTTGCATCGGGTATCTGGTATCACGCGGCCCGCTTCGATACCGAACTTGCCCGCTACGCACCGCACTATCCGCAGCGCACCCTCGCGCTCGCCGCTTGGCGGCAGGACGGCTGGGCGCGGCTGCCGGCGGAGCGCGGCGACGTGCGCGGCCGTCACAGTCAGCCGCTGACGCTGCAATACGCCGGAGCGCTGGCGCCGCTGCGCCGGGCCCTGGCGCAACAGGGGTGGCGACCGGCGCGTCAGGCGGACGCGATCAACTGGCTGCAATGGTTGTCGCAACATCCGCGGCTGGCGCAGTTGCCGGTGCTGCCGCAAGTGCACGCCGGTCATCACCAGCGTCTGCTGCTGCTCAAGGTGGAGGGGGAGAAGGTGCTGGCCCTGCGCCTGTGGCCGGGCGACACCGTGTTGCAGCCGGGCGCCACGCCGCTGTGGCTCGGCAACGTCGCCTACCTGGGCCCGATGGAAATCCTCGGCACCTTTACCGTGCCGCGCACGCTGAGCGACTTCGTCGCGCCGCTGCGTGCGCTGCAACATGACTTGAAACTGGCGGGATGGTCGCCGCAGGCGCGGCAACGGGCGGGGGGCGGAACGGTGCTGCTGCTACGGGCGCCGTCTCAGGAGTAGTCGCCGCTGTCGAGCACGGCGCGCAACCGCTCCAGCCGCGCCAGCGGGTCGTCCATCTGCAACAGGTATTGCTTCAGCTCCAGCTTGAGGGGCAGCAGCTCCGCCAGCCGGGCGCCGAGCCAGACGGCGTCGTCGTAGCGCCGCTCCAGCTTGGCGTAAGGGTAATCGAGCTGCTCCAGGATCTGCTGCAGCGGCTCCACCATGGAGCGGTACGCCTCCGGCAGTGTGCAATCGCCTTCCGGCGGCAGCAGCTCCACCTCGCCGCGGCGCAATTGATTGGGCAGCACCGCGCTGTCGACGATGCGGAAGCGGCGCTCGCCGTTGACCGTGATCCCGAGCAGGCCGTCGGCGCGGCGATCGAAATAACTGATCCGCACCAGGGTACCCACTTCGTAGGGGGTCGCCGCCTGCCCCACCTCGTCGCCCTCGCGGATCAGGCAGACGCCGAAACCGCAGTCATGCTTCATACATTCGGTGATCATGTCGAGGTAGCGCGCCTCGAACACCCGCAGCGCCAGCGCGCCGCCGGGAAACAGGACCGTATGCAGGGGAAACAGCGGAAGGGTCAGCCTGCTCACGGTCGCGGCCCCCTATTCGCCCCAGCGCGGCGCCAGGGTCTGCGCCACGCCGAGGTGGTCGAGGATGCGGGCGACCACGAAGTCGACCAGATCCTCCACCCGCTGCGGCTTGTGATAGAAGCCGGGGGCGGCCGGCATCACGGTCACGCCGAGCCGCGCCAGGGTCAGCATGTTCTCCAGATGGATGGCCGACAGCGGCATCTCGCGCGGCACCAGGATCAGCTGCCGTCGCTCCTTCAGCATCACATCGGCCGCACGCTCGATCAGGTTGTTGCTGGCGCCGGTGGCGATGGCCGACAGGGTGCCGGTGGAACAGGGGCAGACCACCATCGCCCGCGGCGCGTTGGAGCCGCTCGCCACCGGCGCCATCCACTGGTCCTTGCCGTACACCGACAGCTGGCCCGGCGCCGCGCCGTAGCGGGCGGCGAAGAACGCCTCCATTTCGTCCGGCCGTCCCGGCACCTTGATGTCGGTCTCGGTGGCGATGACCACCTGGGCCGGCGCGGAGACCATCAGATGGACCCGCTGTCCCGCCTGCAGCAGACACTCCAGCAGGCGCAGCCCGTAAGGGGCGCCCGAGGCGCCGGTGACGGCGAGGGTGATGGCGTCGCGACTCATGGCCGGCAAGATCCAAATATCACCGCAGAGACGCAGAGACGCGGAAAAAAGACGGAGACAGACAGAACCGCATTCATTATCTCTGCAACCTCTGCGTCTCTGCGTCTCTGCGGTGGGGGTTCATTCTTTCACTCAATGCGTCCAAAAGCTTTTGATGAATGCCGCCGAAGCCGCCGTTGCTCATCACCAGGATGTGGTCGCCGGGCTGCGCCGCGCGGCTGATCGCGGCGACCAGGGTATCGATATCAGAATAGACCACCCCCCGCGCGCCCAACGGCCGTATCACCGCATTCAGATCCCAGCCCAGGTCCGGCGGACTATACAAAAACACCTGATCCGCCGCCGCCAGCGACGGCGCCAGGGTGTCGCGGTGGACGCCCTGGCGCATGGTATTCGAGCGCGGCTCCAACACCGCCAGGATACGGGCCCCGCCCACCCGGCCGCGCAATCCCTCAAGGGTGGTGGCGATGGCCGTGGGGTGGTGGGCGAAGTCGTCATAGACGGTCACGCCGCCGACCTCGCCGCGTATTTCGAGCCGGCGCTTGACGCTCTTGAAGCCCCCCAGTGCCGCGATGGCCTGCGCCGCCGGCACCCCGGCATGGCGCGCCGCGGCGATGGCGGCCAGAGCGTTATTCACGTTATGGCGGCCGAGCAACGCCCATTCAACCCGCCCCTGCTGCCGGCCCGCCCAGTAGACGTCGAAGCGGCTGCCGTCGGCGGCAATATCCCCGGCGTACCAGCCGGCAGGCCCCGCCGCGTCGGCGCCAAAGTATTCCACCGGCGTCCAGCAGCCCATCGCCAGCACCTCGCGCAGCGGCGCATCACCCGCCGGTGCGAGCAGCAGCCCCTCGCCGGGCACGGTGCGCACCAGATGGTGAAACTGGCGCTGGATCGCCGCCAGGTCCGGGAAGATGTCGGCGTGGTCGTATTCGAGGTTGTTGAGGATCGCCGTGCGCGGCCGGTAGTGGACGAACTTGGAGCGCTTGTCGAAGAAGGCGGTGTCGTATTCGTCGGCCTCCACCACGAAAAACGGGGTATCGCCGGGACGTGCCGAGCTACCGAAGTTCTGCGGCACGCCGCCGATGAGGAAGCCCGGCGCCATGCCCGCATCCTCCAGGATCCAGGCGAGCATACCGGCGGTGGTGGTCTTGCCGTGGGTACCGGCCACCGCCAGCACCCACTTCTCACGCAGCACGTGCTCGGCCAGCCACTGCGGACCGGAGGTGTAGGGCAGGTTGCGGTTGAGCACATGCTCCACCGCCGGGTTGCCGCGCGACAGGGCGTTGCCGATCACCACCATGTCGGTGGCGGCGGGAATGCCGGCCGGGTCCCAGCCCTCGGTGAGGGCGATGCCGGCGGCGGCGAGCTGATCGCTCATCGGCGGGTAGACCCCGGCGTCCTGGCCGCTGACGCTGTGGCCGGCGGCGCGCGCCAACTGGGCGACGCCGCCCATGAAGGT
>CAYQWR010000099.1:0-9955 GCA_964421235.1 uncultured Thiohalomonas sp.
AAGGCGATGCCCGCCGCCGCGCACGCCTCGGCGAAGGCGGCGTTCTCACTGAGAAAGCCGTAGCCCGGATGGATCGCCTGGGCGCCGCTCCGCCTGGCGGCGTCGAGGATCACGCTCTGGCGCAGATAGCTCTCGGCGGCCGGCGCCGGGCCGACGCAGATCGCCTCGTCCGCCGCGCGCACGTGCAGCGAGTGACGGTCCGCCTCCGAGTAGACCGCCACCGAAGCGATACCCATCTTCTTCAGGGTACGGATGATGCGGCAGGCGATGGCACCGCGATTGGCGATCAAGACTTTTGAAAACATCGTTCACTCCACAACAAGACTTGAACCACGGAGGGCACAGAGAACACGGAGGAAAAACCATGTTCTGGCATTTTCTCCTCAACCTTTTCTTTCTCCGTGCCCTCCGTGCCCTCCGTGGTTAATCTGCTTTTTACGCCGCGTCCCAGATCAGGATGCGCGCCGGGGTCGGATTGTAGGCGTTGCACGGATTGTTGAGCTGCGGGCAGTTGGAGATGAGGACGATGACGTCCATCTCGGCGCGCAGCTCGACGTATTTGCCCGGCGCGGAGATGCCGTCCTCGAAGGTGAGGCCGCCCTCCCCGGTCACCGGCACGTTCATGAAGAAATTGATGTTGCTGGTGAGGTCGCGCTTGTTCAGGTCGTCGCCCCACTCGGTCATGGCGATCAGATAATTGTCGCGGCAGCTGTGCATGTAGCGGGTGCGCAGCGCGTAGCGCACGGTATTGCTCTCGGCGGCGCAGGCGCCGCCCAGGGTGTCGTGACGGCCGCAGGTGTCGGCGACGATGGTGAGCAGCGGCCTGCCCTCGGTGGAGAGCAGCACCGAACCGGTGGTGAGATAGATGTTGCCCTGGGCGCGGATGGTGGCCTGCGCATCGTAGCGTTCGCTCGGATCGCGGGCGTTGTAGAACAGCGTATCCACCGCCTGGTTACCTTCCAGATCCACCATGCGGATCACCTGCCCCTTTTTCACCTCGTAGATCCACGGCTCGCCCGCGGGGATGGTGTAATCGTAGGCCGCCTGTTCCGGGGCCAGCGTGCTTTCGATAATGCCCATGGTCGCCTCCTTCAGCGGAACAGGATTTCGGTGTTGTGGAAACCGCGCGTGTTTTCCGGCCGGAAGTTGCGGCAGTAGTCGTCGGCGTCCGGCAGCTCGGAGCGCCACGCGCTCAGTTGCACCTTCTTCGGCGCGTACTCCGGATTGGGGTCGAGCGGGTGCGGGCAGGTGGAGAGCACCGCCAGCGTGTTCATCTCGAAGCGCAGCTCGACGTAGTCGCCGGCCGCGCTGTTGCCGGGGTTGAATATCATGCGCCCGTCCGGCGCCACGGTCACCTTGCTGAACAGATTGATGTTGGCGACGAAGTCGCGCTTACCCAGGCCGTACTTGGCCATCTCGATCAGCATGCCGTCGCGGGCGTTGCGGTACATCTCGTTGCGAAACTCCTGGAAGCGGTGCACGCCGTACTTGGCCGCCACCTGCTGCGCGTCCAGCACGCCGCCCATGGGGTCGTGCCAGCCGACGGTGTCGGCGGTGATGGAGCAGAGCACGCGGCCCATGTCGGAGTAGCAGACGTAGCCGCGGGTCAGGCGCGCGGTGTGCTGCGCCTTGAGGGTGTCGGCCATGTTGTAGCGCTCCAGCTTCTCCTCCTGATTGAACAGCAGCAGCGAGACGTTGGCGCCGCCCTCGGTGTCGGTGAGGCGCAGGGTGGTGCCGCGGCGCAGGACGCCGGACCAGTGCGCGCCGCCCGGCACCTCCTCCTCCCACAGCAGCCGCTGCGGATCGATCGGCTGCGCTACGCTGATGTCGCTCATGAAATCCTCCTGCCGGTCATACGCCGGATGCGCCGGCGGTATTAATAATTTGCAAATTCGTATTACTCACAAGGCAAGCGCCATGCCATGGCAGCGGGTGACGCGCCACTGCGGCCTTGCCGCGATATTCGCCGCCCCCGAGCCCCGACACTGCACCAACTCAGGGCACAGTCGGCGCCGCGCAGCGCCTTTTGGTGCCCGCCTCAGCCCGTGTGCTTGCGCCGCTCCTGCGGCACATGCAACTGCGGAATCAGGGTGGTGGTCAGTTGCAGCTTGCCGGAGATGACGCCGCGGTTGGTGATCATCTTGTCGGCGATGAGTTGCAGTGTGGCCGCCGGTCCCTGCACCAGGATCACCTCCATGGTCTGCGAGTGCATCAGGTGCACGTGCAGGGAGCTGATCACCTCCTCCACGTGCTCGTGTTGCAGGTCCGCCAGGGTCTTCTGCAACCGCGGCGTGGAGTGATCGTAGAGCAGGGTGATGGTACCGGCCATGATCTCGTTGCCCTGCTCCTTCTTATGGGCGGTCACCTGATGACTGATCATCTCGGCGATGGCCTGCGAGCGGCTTTCGAAGCCGCGCTGCCGCACCAGCTCGTCGAGTTGGCGCGACAGCGGCTCGGGCAGGGACACGCTGATGCGGGTCACCCCGCCGCCGTTGATGCTCATGGCGTTCTCTCCATTAGGTCGATCCAATGCCGCAACATTCCGTACTCCGCATCGTGCTGAATGGGGTCTGCCCGGCGCATCAGAACAGGTGGCTGTAGCGCTCGATCTCCCAGGCCGAGACGGTCTGGTGATAGGCGGTCCACTCCTGGCGCTTGTACTTGAGAAACTCGTCGCGCAGCTCCTGGCCCAGCGCCTCGACCACGAACGGGTCGGCCTCGAAGGCATCCAGCGCCTCCGCCAGGGTGCGCGGCAGGAACTCGATGCCGCGCGCGGCGCGCTCCGCCTCGGAGAGTTCGTACAGGTTGTCCTCCTGCGGGCTGCCCGGGTCGATCCTGTTGCGCACGCCGTCGAGGCCGGCGGCCAGCACCAGCGCGGCGGCGAGATAGGGATTCACCGCGCCGTCGGCGTTGCGCGACTCGCAGCGACCGCCGCCCATGGGCACGCGCACGGAGTTGGTGCGGTTGTTGGAGCCGAAGGAGTTGAACACCGGCGCCCAGGTGAAGTACGGCATGTCGCCCTGGCGCACCAGACGCTTGTAGCTGTTGACCGTCGGCGAGTAGACCGCGCACAGCGCCTTGCCGTGCTTGATGACGCCGCCGATGAAGTGATAACCCAGCTCGGTGAGGCCGAGGCCGCGCGGGTCGTCCTGCGGATCGCAGGCGAACAGGTTGTTGCCGCTGTCGAGGTCGTACAGCGACATGTTGAAGTGGGCGCCGTTGCCGGTCTTGTCGGCGAACGGCTTGGGCATGAAGGTGGCGATGAGTCCCTCCTGCCGGGCGTACTCCTTGGCCATCAGGCGCAGAAAGACGAAGCGATCGCAGGTGGTGAGGCCGTCGGCATACTTGAAGTCGAATTCGAACTGGCCGTTGGCGTCCTCGTGATCCAGCGAATAGAGGTCCCAGCCCAGGTCGTTGATGGTGGTGGCCATCTTGTCGAGCCAGGTGAACTGATCGAGGAAACCGCGCGCGTCGTAACAGGGCTTGCGCAGCTTGTCGTCGGGATTGGGCACCGACAGCGTGCCGTCCTCGTTCTGCTTCAGCACGAACACCTCGGCCTCGATGCCGAGATTGAAGCCGAAGCCGAGTTCGGCCGCCTGCGCCAGTTGCCGCTTCAGCGCGACGCGGGTGTTGAGCGGATAGGGTTCGCCCTTGAAGGTGTTGTCGGCGGGCATCCACGCCACCTCCGGCCGCCACGGCAGCTGGATGATGTGGTCGAGGTCGGGCACCGAGGCGATCTCGTCGTCGTTGGGTTTCTGGCCCAGGCCGTCCAGCGCGTAGCCGGTATAGAGCTCGGAGCCGTGGGCCATGTGTTCGAGGTGATCGATGGGCACCACCTTGCCCTTGGGGATGCCGTGGATATCCACGTAGGCGCCCAGGCAGTACTTCACGCCCTGCGCTTTCAGCTGCTGTTGAATCTTCTGGATCTCGGCCGTGCTCTTCATGGGATCAATTTCCGTGTTCGGGGGTCACTTGTTCGAAATAGGAATGGGACAGCGGCGGCTGTTCCGCCACGCCCCGCGCAATCAGTGCCGTGAGGTCTTCCACCATCCAGCCGTACAACTCCTCCCCGTCCGCCTTGCTGGCGCGGCTCGGGTATCCGGTGACGCCGTTGCTGCTGGTGCGGTTGACCGGATGGGCAAACACGCTCGCGCCGGTGCGATCCGGATCGTCGGCGCGGGCGATCTGCTCTTCGCGCACCAGCTGCGGCGCGAACGCCTGCATCAGCGCCGTCTCCGCCTCGTTGGCGTGCCAGTCGCCGGCATCGGCGAAGTGGCGTTCGCGCACCCGCTGGCTGAGCGTGGCGCTGCCCAGCAGCGCCACCATCAGGTCGTCGTGTTCGGCGCGCAGCATCTCCAGCGCACAGCGCAGCGGCGCCTGGTTGGTGACGTGGCTGTTGACGATGAACAGACGGCGCACGCCGGAGGCGTAGGCCCAGTCGCCGATCTCCTTCACCACGTCGATCAGCGTCTTCGGCTGCAGCGCGATGGTGCCGGGCCAGCGTTGCGAGTGGCCGAGGGAGCAGCCGTAGGGCAGCGTCGGCAGCATCGGCACGCCGGTGCGCTCCGCCACGGCGGCGCACAGCCGCTCGGCGATCACCCAGTCGACGCCGGTGCCCAGGTGAGGGCCGTGCTGCTCGGTGGCGCCCACCGGCAGGAGGGCGGCACCGCCGCACTGCGCCAGCACATCGGGGATTTCGGACCAGGTGAGATCGGACCAGCGCATGGCGTCACTCCACGTTGTCGTGTACGTCGGTCAGGCGGATCAGGTGCGGTTTCACCTTCTGCTCGTCGGCCGACTCGGGCTCGGGCGCGGGATGGATCAGCTCCTCCAGGCGCGCCTTGGTGGCGAGAAATTCGGGCGAGGTGAACTGTCCGGGCGTACGCGGCCGCGGCACCGGCACCTCGATCACCTCCTGCACCTCGCCGGGATGGGCCTTGAGCACCAGGATGCGATCGGCCAGATAGATCGCCTCGTCGAGGTCGTGGGTGATGAACAGCACGGTGATGTCGATGTTCTTCCAGATGTCGATCAGGTGCGACTGCATCTTGGCGCGGCTCTGGGCGTCGAGCGCGCCGAACGGCTCGTCCATGAGCAGGATGCGCGGCTGGTTGACCAGGGCGCGGGCGATGGCCACCCGCTGGCGCATGCCGCCGGAAAGCTGGTGCGGATAGGCGTCGGCGAACTTCTCCAGGCCGACCAGCTCCAGCCACATCAGGGCGTCCCGCTCCGCGTCGTCGCGGGCGTGGCCGTTCATCTGCGGACCGAACATGACGTTCTTCTTCACCGTCAGCCAGGGGAACAGCGAGTAGCCCTGGAATACCATGCCGCGGTCCTGGCCCGGCCCCTTGATCGGCTTGCCGTCGAGCAGCGCCTCGCCCGCGGTGTGGTTGTCGAGACCGGCGAGGATGCGGATCAGGGTCGACTTGCCGCAGCCCGAGGGGCCGATGACGCAGACGAATTCGCGCCGGTGCACGCTGAAGTCGATTTCGCGCAGGGCCTCGGTTTCGCCCTGCGGCGAACGGTAGTGTTTGCCCAGGCCGCGCACCTCGAGGATCACCTCGCGCGCCCGGATGCGCTCGAAGCGTGCCCGGACGGCCTCCGACTGGTGCCGATAGCCGGGCAGAAGGGATTCGTGCAGGTTCATGTTTCGCTCCTCATTGCCGGTCCTGAGAGCGATCCCAGGGGAACAACCGCCGACCGAGCCGGGCCAGCACCACATCGGTGCCGAAGCCGATGATGCCGATGGTCATGATGGCGGCGTATACGTTGTCGAAATGCTGGTAGCGGGCCTGCTGGGTGATGAACCAGGTGATGCCCGAGCTGGTGCCGATCAGCTCGGCCACGATCAGGTAGGTCCAGGCCCAGCCGAGCAGGATGCGCTGGTCGCGGTAGAGGTCCGGCAGGATGCCGGGCACCACCACCTTGGTCAGCAGGCCCAGCCGCCTCGTGCCCAGCGTGCGGGCCGCCTCGATGATGGTGGCCTCCAGCTTGCGCGTGGTGTTGGCGATGATCAGCACCTGCTGGAACAGGGTGCCGATGACGATGATGGCGATCTTGGGACCGTCATAGATACCGAGCACCGCGACCGCCAGGGCGCCGAACGCGGGCGCGGGTAGGTAGCGGAAGAATTCGACGAACGGTTCGTTCAGGCGTCCCACGGTACTGTAGGTGCCGGAGAGGATGCCCAGCGGCACGCCGATGAGCGACGAGAGCAGAAAGCCCCAGAAGATGACCTGGATGCTGTGCCACAGGCTGGCGGGCATGGACGGCACGTCGCTCGTCTGCGGCGGATTGACGAAGGCGTTGTAAAAGGCCTCGGCCACGGCGCCGGGCGAAGGCAGATAGATCGGGTTGGCGGCATAGCCCTCGGGCAGGGGCTGGTGCGCCTTTTTCATGTCGGCCACCTCGTCCCGGAACATGGGCTTGTCGACCAGCATGCCGACCTGGAAAAAGTCCACACCGCCGGGCGCGGTGACATAAATCTTCGGGTGCCAGACAAACGGCACGTAACTGACCAGGCACCAGACCAGCAAGGGAAGGAGGAACGAGCCGATCCCCAACAGCGTGCGCCTGCGCGCCTCGATGTCGGCGCCGCCGCCGAACCATGTGGTGATCTTGCTCATGTTCGCTCCGTCCTCTTGCCGGTCTGGTCTGGTTGGCGGCTTATTCAGCCTTCATAAAAGACGGATCGACGTAGCTGCCGAGGTCCTGGTGCGTCTTGTAGACGCCGTTGGCGACGTTGAAGTCGTCGGCGACCTTGGACGAACCGTAGAGCGAGCCGAAGCCGGTGTGCGCCGCGAAGATCTTCTTGCCCGCGGCCACGTCCAGCAGGTGGGTGCCCTTGAGCAGCGGCAGGTAGACCTGGGGCGAAACGCCGACCCGGGCGGCCATGATGCGCACCGCGTCGGGCTGGGTCTTGGGATCGTTGATGTACTTGACGACCCGGTCCCACACCTTGATCACCTTGAGCCATTGGGCGCGCTGGCGCTGGGCGCTGGCCGGGTTGACCGCCAGCACGTCGTAGATCAGACCGGGTTCGTCGGCGGAGGTGTAGACCGGACGGGAACCGGGCAGGGCACGCATGGCCTCGCCCGCGACCGGCTGCCAGGCGCCGATGGCGGCAACCTCGCCACTGCCCAGTACCTGGGGCATCTCGTTGGTCTTGGCATTGACCAGGGTGACGTCACTCTGCTTCATGCCGTGCTTCTTCAGCCCGTCGAGCAGCAGCAAGTGTTCGACCAGACCCTCCTCGACCGCCACCTTCTTGCCCTTGAGCTGCTCCAGGGAGGTGATCCCCGGCTTGGCGACGATCATGTCGTTGCCGTCGGAGTAATCGGTGAGCATGATCATCTTGCTCTTGCCGCCGCCCGCCCCGGTCACCAGGGTGTCGCCGTTGGTCATCAGCACGGCATCGAGCTTGCCGGCCGTGAAGGCGTCCATGGAGGCGGAATAGTCGAACCACTCGAACTTGACGTCGACGCCGGCCTGCTTGAACCAGTTCTTCTGAATGGCGACCTGCCAGGCGACCCAGCCCGGCCAGTCGCTGTACCCAATCGTCAACGGCGCAGCGATGGCCTGCGCCGACATGGCCAGCATCGCGGCACCGAACATCGAACCGATAACCTTCCTGAGATTAATTTTCATGGCATGACCTCGTGGTAATACGAAAATTGTTTTTCGTATTACCGTAAGTGCAACCCATGTGCCACCTGTCCACGAAGGACGAAATAGCAATTGATTCATCAAGTTACGCGGAAATAGTCCGAATTTTTGCAGGGTCATCCATGGCCGTGGCGCACAAACCGGGTGCGTCGCGGCGGCGCAAGGTGCGCTATTGGGGCAAGGAAGGGATCAGGAGGCCGCGTGCGGCGCCGGCCGCCACGCCTCCAACAGCGTGGCCAGCAGGATCAGGCCGCCGCCGAGCAGCTCCAGCGCCGCCATGCGCTCGCCGCCGAACCATGCCGCGGACAGCACCGCCGCCACCAGTTCGGCGATGAGAATGATCGACGCACGGCCCGCCTCCATATGGGTCACCGCCCACTGGGTGGCCAGGGTCGCCGCCACGATCCACAGCAGGCCGTAGCCGAGCAGCCAGCCCCAGCTCGACGCCGCCAGCGACGGCAGCGCCACGCCGCCGATCCATAGATAGGCGCCGGCCAGTAGCGCGCAGCCGAGAAACATCGCCGCCAACTTGCTCGCCATCGGCACTTCCTGCGCGGCCCGGCAGGCGACATTGTTCATGGCAAAACTGAAACCGGCGCCGAGGGCCAGCAGATCGTTAATGGAAGGCGCGGTGTCGAACAGCGCCGGCCCGCCCAGCACCAGGAACGCCCCCGCCAGGGCCAGCAGCAGACCCAGCAGCCGCCGGGCGCCCAGCCGTTCGCCGAGAAAGATCCGCCCGCCCAGCACGCCCCACACCGGCGCCAGATAGAACAGCATCATCACCCGGATCACCTCGCCGTTGATGAGTGCGAGGGTAAAGGCGAAATTGGCGAAACCGCCCAACAGCATCATCGCCGGAATCAACCAGGGGTGGACGCGCCAACTGCGCCGCTGGCGCAGCGCCGGCGGCAACAGCAGCAGCGCCGCGGCGCCGAAGGCCACGGCGCTGAGCTGCGGCCCGCCGATGCCCAAGGCGTTGAGAAAACGCAGCGGCATCCAGGTGACGCCCCACATGAGGGCGCTGGCGAGCAACACGACCACGGGCAGCAGCGGCGCCATCACGCCCCCGACCAGCGGGCGAAATGGCCGCGTTCGACGTCGCCCATCCAACGATTGATCTCCCATAGATCCGCCACCGGTGCCTGGGTGAACGGCAGGCAGTGCAGATAACCGTCCGGCCCGAACTCCGGCGTCATGGTGGTACAGGCAAAGCCCCGCGCCTGCTGCGCCCGCCAGAGGGTCTCCCACCAGCGCTGATGCGCCGCCAGCGCCTGCGCATACTCCGGCGCCGCCGGATGTGGCACCTGCGGCCCCTGGTCGTAGCCGACCCGACCGTGGACGTGGCGCACCTGCGGCGCGATGACCTCGATCACATCCATTTCGCTGTCGAGCAGCCGCTCGCACACCACGCACCAATGGCTGAAGTCCGCCGTCAGCTCCAGCGCCGGCAGCGCCTCCACAATGCGCCGCGTCACCCACGGGTTGAACAGCGAGCGGCTGCGATGGGTCTCGAAGCTGATCGGCAGCTCGTAGCGCGCCGCCAACCCCATGGCCGCGCCGAAGAAATCGATACTTTGCGGTTCGGACCAGGCGTCGCAGCCGCCGATGCAGTTGACCGAGCGCGGGCGCAACTCCGCACAGCGCTGCAGGCCCAGCTCCAGGGTGGCCAGGTGGTGCGCGGGATCGGCCTGGCGATCGGGCACATAGCCGCCCGCGGTCGTAATCTCGGCGATATAGTCCAGCCCGTGCGCCGCCAGCGCGTCGGACAGCTCGGCCCAAGCCGAAGGCTCGGCCGGCGCCTGCCCCTCAAGGCCGTCAAAGCCCGCCGCGACGGCCTCGGCGGCCACGCGCGCGTACGGCCCGTCACAGCCCCATAAGGTGCGAAACAGCCTCAGCTCCATCGGCCGCTCTCCCGGTGCAGCGGCAACGAAGTGTCCGTCCTCGAACCTGCCCGCGTCGACGCAACCATCATGCCTCCGATAAAAAAAGGCCGGCGCAAAGCGCCGGCCGCTGAGAAAAATATCGCCGTCTAGGAGGAACGTCGAACGACCCCGGCGTACCGGCCAGTGCCATTCAACTATGACTAAGCAAGTGATGTGCCAGGGCAAAAGCCGGCGAAACCGGCCAAAACAGGCACGCACGAGCGGAACGGCCGCACCATCTCGGTGCCCAGCGCCGCACGACGCCTCCCGATGGCGCAATCCTCCCGTGGACTCCTCATCCCCCGGCATGTAAGCTATGCCGTCCCACGCGCCCGTAGCTCAGCTGGATAGAGCGCTGCCCTCCGGAG
>CAYQWR010000100.1:0-5348 GCA_964421235.1 uncultured Thiohalomonas sp.
AACTTGTAGCCGCGACGGTATTCGAATTTGTCCACCGCCTTCATCAGGCCGATATTGCCCTCCTGGATCAGATCCAGGAACTGCAGACCACGGTTGGTATATTTCTTGGCGATGGAGATCACCAGACGCAGGTTGGCTTCCACCATCTCTTTCTTCGCTCGACGCGCCTTGGCCTCGCCGATGGACATTTTGCGGTTGATGTCCTTGACGTCGGAGATCGACATGCCGCACTCCTGCTCCATGGCGATCAACTTGCTCTGGGTCTTTTGCACGTCGTCGGCGACCTGTTGCAGATCCTTTACGTTGCTCTTGCCGCTCTTGAGGTGCTTCTCCAGCCACTTCAGGTTGGTTTCGTTGTCCGGAAAGGCGGTGATGAACTCTTTGCGGGGCATACGGCCCTTGGTGACGCATAGGTCCATAACGACCCGTTCGTGATTGCGGATACGCTCCACCAATTCACGCAGGTTGGCGACCAGGCGGTCGATCATCTTGGGCGCCAGCTTGAGTTCCATGAAGGCGGTGGTCAGTTCGTCGGTCAGCTTTCTGGAACGGGTGTGATCCTTTCCGTTCTTGGCGATGGCGGCAACCATTTTGGTATGCAAATCGCGCAGATTCTCTATGCGGACGCGGACCTCTTCAATATCCAGTCCGGTATCGGCGTTGGCTTCCTCGTCACCTTCCGTTGTATCGCCACTCTCATCCTCGTCGTCATCATCCTTCGCATTAGCGCCGACTTCCGTAACGGCCATCGGTGTCGGTATCGCCTCGGCAGGGGCGTTGAGATCGATGAATCCGCTGATAAGGTCGCCCAGACGGGTGCCGCCGGATTCGATTTGGTCGAAGTCGCGCACCAGGGTGCCGACAGTTTCCGGGTGGGTGGCAAGGGCCTCCAGCATCTGGTTCATGCCATCTTCGATACGCTTGGCGATCTTGATTTCACCCTCGCGGGTGAGCAGTTCCACCGCGCCCATTTCGCGCATATACATGCGCACAGGGTCGGTGGTCCGGCCGAATTCGCTGTCGACCGAGGCGAGCGCCGCTGCGGCTTCCTCGGCGACGTCTTCATCGTCGGCGGTGACCGCGTTGTCGCTGATGAGCAACGTGTCGGTGTCGGGCGCATGTTCGTGCACCATGATACCCATGTCGTTGATCATGCCGATGATGTCCTCGATCTGCTCCGGATCGACGATGTCATCGGGGAGGTGATCATTTACCTCGGCATAGGTCAGGAAGCCTTGCTCCTTGCCCTTGGAAATAAGCATCTTGAGCTGTGACTGCTGATCTTGATCCATCATGTCGCTGTTACCTACGTGAAATACAGTCCCGGCGCGCGAGCCGGAAACGAAAAAAGCGGAATATTATATACTATAGCCGCTACGGATCGAATGACGTGGAACCGCGGTCTCCAGACGCACCAATCGTCATCTCTAACCAACTGAGCCCACTCGATTTTCTCGGACGAACTCGATTTACGGAACGGTTTTTGTTCTAGTTTCCGCCGCCGTTGCTGCCACAACTCCTGATAAAGACGGTGCGGCGTATCGCAGAATTCCTTCTCACCTTCGGCACACTGTTGGCCGGCAGCAACACGTCGCATTGGGTTAACGTAAAACGGTGTTTGTCCGGCTGTTACTGCGCCAACCATAGCTTCTACGCAATAAATCATAACTAATGTTTTGATTTTGAAAGACTTATAACCTCTGCTGTCTCTGCCTCGGTCAATTTTCGCTCTTTTGACAACGCGGCCAATTCATTGGCTCGATCCTTCTTTGCCTGACAACTCAACTGCGAAATAGCATCGCTAAACTGTTGCTCCAAATCATCATTCTCTGCCGACAGCAACATGTCGCGTTGGACCAACGCAAACAGGTGTTTGCCATGTTCGCTATGGCGCCAGTGTTCCAACACTGCGCCTGTGGTTAAATGCGGGTTCTGCCTAAGCAAATCAAGCATTTCCATGAGCAACGCACTGCCCGGCAGGCGCAAGGCGGCAAGCGGCTCGGTGTTGTCCACCAGCAGCGCCAGGCTCGGTTGCTGCAACAGCAGGGCTATGGCGCTGCGGATCAGGGACGGCGGTTGCTTTCCCTGCGCCTGCGTCTGCGCCGGCCGGGCCGCCGGCAAGGCGGCTGCCACCGCACCCTTTTCCTCCAACATCCGCTCCAGGGCGTTCCGTTCCATGTGCGCCAGCTGCGCGAGGCGATCCACCATCAGGTGACGGTACACCCCGCCGGGAAGCTTCGACAGGTAGGGGCGGCAGAGCTCCACCAGCCGTGCCCGACCATCCAATCGCTCCAGATCCGTCTGCTTCGCCAACTGGTCGAAGAAATACTCCGACAGTGACTGGGCCTGCGTAATCCGTTGCTCAAAACCGTCCTTGCCGGCGCTGCGCACCAGGGTGTCCGGGTCTTCCCCGTCGGGCAAAAAAACAAAGTGTAGCTGATGTCCGTCGCGCATCAAGGGTAGCGCATTTTCCAGGCCGCGCCAGGCCGCATCGCGGCCGGCGCGGTCGCCGTCGAAGCAGAACACCACCTCTTCGGTGGTACGGAACAATCGCTCCAGATGCTCTTTGGTGACTGCGGTACCGAGGGTGGCGACGGCGTAGCGGATGCCGAATTGGGCCAGTGCCACCACGTCCATGTAGCCCTCCACTACCAGCAGACGCGGAATTTCACGCAGCGCCTGGCGTGCCTCGTACAGGCCGTACAACTCCCGACCCTTGTGGAAGATGGGGGTCTCGGGGGAGTTGAGATACTTGGGCTCGCCCCTGTCGAGAATGCGGCCACCGAAGGCGATGACCCGACCGCGGTAGTCGCGGATCGGAAACATGATGCGGTCGCGGAAGCGGTCGTAGCGGCGGCCGTCATCCTTCTCAATGAGCATGCCGGCGGTGAGCAGCCGGTCCTGCGTCTCCTTGTCGCGGCCGAGGGCCTGGAACAGGTTGTCCCAACCTTCCGGCGCGTAGCCGAGGCCGAATGCGGCGGCGATTTCGCCGGAGAGGCCGCGTCGTTTCAGGTAGTCGACGGCGCGCTGGCGCTGCGGATGGTGGCGCAGCTGCTGCTGGAAGTGGCGGGCGCACTGGGTCATCAGGTCGTACAGCGGCTGCGGCGAGGGGCCGCGGCGTTCGCTGCCGGCCTCGCGCGGCACCTCCAGCCCGGTGTCCGCCGCCAGCCGCTCCACCGCCTCGACGAAGTCGAGATGGTCATATTCCATCAGGAAACCGAGGGCGGTGCCGTGGGCGCCGCAACCGAAGCAGTGGTAGAACTGCTTGTTCTGGCTGACGGTAAAGGAGGGGGTCTTCTCGTTGTGGAACGGGCAGCAGGCGACGTACTCGCGTCCCTTCTTTTTCAGCGGCACGCGCGCGTCGATCACGTCGACGATGTCGACGCGACTGATCAGTTCGTCGATAAACTGTTGCGGGATACGGCCGGCCATGGACCTTATTCTAAGGGGTTAATGGTGCTGCGGCACCTCCCCTTTGGAGTGGAGGGATTCAGCCGGAGAGCTTGGCCTTGAGCTTGGCGCTTGCGGCGCCCATATCGCCGCGGCCCTGGACCTGGGGGCGGAGCAGCGCCATGGCCTTGCCCATATCTTTTACGGAGGTGGCGCCGGAGGCGGCAACGGCCTGGTCGACGAGGGTGTCGAGCTCGGCGTCGCTGAGGGGAGCGGGCATGTAGGCCTGGATGATCTCCAGCTCGTACTTTTCCTGATCGGCGAGGTCGTTGCGGCCGGCGTTTTCGTACTGGGCGATGGAGTCTCGGCGCTGTTTGACCATCTTGTCCAGCACCGCCAACACCTGGCCGTCGTCCAAGGTGATACGTTCGTCCACCTCGCGCTGCTTGATGGCGGCAAGGATGAGGCGAACGGTGCCCAGGCGCTCCTTTTCCTTATTGCGCAGCGCAGACTTCATGTCCGCATCGATGCGCTGCCTAAGGGTTTCCTGACTCACGCCTGGGCTCCCCGCAAGGGGTACGGAATCAATACAGGCGGGTCAGGCGGGACTGCTGGCGCATGACCTTCTTCTGCTGGCGTTTGACCGCAGCGGCCATCTTGCGCTTGCGCACGGAAGTCGGCTTTTCATAATGCTGGCGGGCGCGCACTTCGGCCAGGACTCCGGCCTTCTCACAGCTGCGCTTGAAGCGGCGTAGAGCGAAATCGAACGGCTCGTTCTCTTTTACACGGACAGACGGCATGAAACTTTCTACCTCGAAAATGTATGACCGCCTGGCGGTCGGATTCAGATGAACGGGCAATTCTAATGATCCGCCGGGGAAAATGCAAAGGCTCCCGCTGGGTAAAACCCTTGCGGCAAGCGCGCCGGGCCGGGACAATGCGCCCCTTATGTCTGAACTACTCGTGCTCGGTATCGAAACCTCCTGCGACGAGACCGGTGTCGCCCTCTACCATGGCGAACGCGGCTTGCTGGCGCACGTCCTCCACAGCCAGGTGGCGCTGCATGCCCAATACGGCGGGGTGGTGCCGGAACTGGCCTCGCGCGACCATGTGCGCCGGGTGGTGCCGCTGCTGCGGGAGGCGATGGCGCAGGCGGGGGTTGGGCGCCGCGACATCGGCGGCGTCGCCTTCACCGCCGGCCCCGGCCTGATCGGGGCGCTGCTGGTGGGGGCCTCCTTCGGCCGCAGCCTCGCCTTCGGCTGGGGCGTGCCGGCCATAGGGGTGCATCACATGGAGGGCCATCTGCTGGCGCCGATGCTGGAGCCCGATGCTCCCCAGTTCCCGTTTGCCGCCCTGCTGGTCTCCGGCGGCCACACTCAATTGATCAGGGTTGACGGGGTTGGCCGTTACACTTTGCTGGGCGAGTCGCTGGACGACGCCGCCGGCGAGGCCTTCGACAAGACCGCCAAGATGCTCGGCCTGGGCTATCCCGGCGGCCCGGCCCTGGCGCGGTTGGCGGCCCAGGGCGACCCGGCCCGTTTCCGCTTTCCCCGCCCGATGACCGACCGTCCCGGCCTCGACTTCAGCTTCTCCGGCCTCAAGACCTTCGCCCTGACCACCCTGCGCCAGCACGGCAGCGAGGCGGCGGCCGACATTGCCCGCGCCTTTGAGGACGCCGTCGTGGATACCCTGGCCATCAAGTGCCGCCGGGCATTGAAACAGACCGGCCTGAAGCGGCTGGTGATGGCGGGCGGAGTGAGCGCCAACCAGCGGCTGCGGGAAAGGCTGGCCGCCTTCGCCGCGGAGGAGGGGGCGCAGGTCTACTATCCCCGCCCCGAGTTCTGCACCGACAACGGCGCGATGATCGCCTACGCCGGCTACCTGCGCCTGGCCGCGGGGCAGCACGAAGCCCTGGGGATCCAGGTCCAGCCGCGCTGGGCGATGGAGACGCTGCCGGC
>CAYQWR010000100.1:5448-9723 GCA_964421235.1 uncultured Thiohalomonas sp.
GTGCCCCCCGTGGTTAACCCTGTTTTTTCTTCCCGATCTTCGATTCCCGCCCGGCGAGCAGGTTGCGGATGTTGGAGCGGTGACGCCAGATCAGCAACACGCTCAGCAGCGCGCTCATGGTGACGAATTCGCGAGTCCCGTTCAGCTGCCACATGTAGATCGGCGCCATCGCCGCTGCGGCGAGGGCGGAGAGGGAGGAGTAGCGGAACAGGGCTGCCATGGCGAGCCAGGTGCCCAGGGCCGCGAGGGCTACCGGCCAGGCCAGACCCAATAGCACGCCGAGGGCGGTCGCCACGCCCTTGCCGCCCCTGAAGCCGAAGAACACCGGGTAGAGGTGGCCGAGGAAGGCGGCGAAACCCACCGCCGCCAGGACGAGCGCATCGGCGGTAAGCAGCCGTGCCACCAGCAGCGGGATCAGCCCCTTCACCAGATCGCCCAGCAGGGTGAAGGCGGCCAGTTTCCTGCCGCCGACGCGCAGCATGTTGGTGGCGCCCGGATTGCCGGAGCCCTGGGTGCGCGGGTCCGGCAGCCCCATGGCGCGGGCGAGGACGATGGCGGTGGAGATGGAGCCGAGCAGATAGGCGCCGAGGATCAGCAGGATGTCGGTAACGGTCATGGGGAAACCAGATACAAGGGCAAAGATACAAGGTACAAGCGAAACCGAATCTACCACACAAAATCCTGCTTGTATCTTTTCCCTTGTACCTTGTACCTTTCCCACCCATGGACATCATTTACCTCAACGACCTGAAGATCGACACGGTCATCGGCATCTACGACTGGGAACGGCGCGTCAAGCAGACCGTGAGCCTCGACCTGGAGATGGCCACCGACATCCGCAAGGCGGCGGCCAGCGACAGCATCGAAGACACCCTCAACTACAAGGCGGTGGCCAAGCGGCTGATCCAGTTCGTCGGCGACAGCCAATTTCAACTGGTGGAGACGCTGGCGGAGCGTGTTGCCGACATCGTCCTCAATGAGTTCGGCGTGCCGTGGGTGCGGGTGCGGCTGAACAAGAAGGGGGCGGTACGCTATGCGGGCGATGTGGGCGTCGTCATTCAGCGGGAGCGGGGCTGAGATGGCCCGGGTCTACGTCAGCATCGGCAGCAACATCGAGCGCAAGCGCCACATCCGTGCCGGTCTGGCCGACCTGGAGCAGCGTTTCGGTCCCCTGACGCTCTCCACCGTCTACGAGAGCGAGGCGGTGGGGTTCGCCGGCGACAACTTCTACAACCTGGTGGCCGGTTTCGATACCGCGCTGACGCCGCATCAGGTGGCGGCGGAGCTGCGGGCCATCGAGGAGCGCCATGGCCGGGTGCGCAGCGGCCCCCGCTTCTCCTCCCGTACCCTGGATATCGACCTGCTGCTCTACGACGATACGGTGCTGCACGAAGGCAAGCTGGAGATCCCGCGCGACGAGATCACCCGCAACGCCTTCGTGCTGCTGCCGCTGGCGGAGGTGGCGCCGGACCTGCGCCATCCGGTGCTGCACGAGCGCTACGCCGATCTGTGGACCCGCTTCGATCAGGCCAGCCAGCCGTTGTGGCCGGTGGAGTCGCCCTGGCGGCCTCAGGCGGCGGGCGGCGCCCCTTCCTGACGGTTGCGCAGGCGGTTGATCAGTCCCATCAGCCGCGTCGGCAGTTTGTTTTCCCTTTCCTGATGCGACGGCAGCACGGCGTGGCGGTGGCGCAGCTGCGGCCGTGTGCGCAGTTGCTGATGGTGTTGCAGCGCCGACTGGATGCTGCGCCCGCACAGTCCGCGGCTCACCGGCTTGGGCAGGAAGCGGTAGATCTGTCCCTGGTTGATCAGTTCGATCAGCGTGCCGTTGTCGCGATAGCCGGTGACCACCACCGTCACCGCGTCGGGGCGGTAGCGCTTCAGCGCCTTGATGGTGGCGCTGGCGTCCTCGCCATTGACATGGATCTCGGTGACCACCAGGCCGATATCGCGGCTGCTGAGCAGCTGCGTCGCCTCATCCAGATTGTTGGTCCACAGCGGTTCGCATTCGACGCCGCAAGCCTGACGCACCACATCCTTCAGCGTATCCGCCGACGCCGCATCGTCGTCGATGATCAGCACCGCAACCTTGGGCATGGCCCCTGCCGGCGCGACCTCGGTCGCCGGGGCGGAAAACTCCTCCAGGGCGATCTCCGCCGCCTGCGCCACGGTGTCGCGCAGCGCCTGGCCGTTCCACGGCTTGTTGATGTAGCGGAAGATCTCGCCGTCGTTGACCGCGGCGATCGCCGCTTCGAGATCGGAGTAGCCGGTCAACAGCAGTCGCATGGTGGCCGGCGAGATCTCGCGCGCCTGACGCAGCAGTTCGGCGCCGAGCATGATCGGCATGCGCTGATCGCTGACCAGCACGTGCACCGTCTCGCGGCGCAGCAGCGCCAACGCTTCGTGGGCGTCGGTGGTGGTGAGTACGCGATAGGCGGAACGGAACAGCGGAGCGAGGGAACGCAGGATGCGTTCTTCATCGTCGACGAACAGAACCGTTGGCTGAGTCATGGTCTCCCTCCTTGAGGGCATTTAGCCGGCGGCAGCCAATGGCTGCTGCGCGGCGTTTTGCAGCGGCAGGCGGACCACGAAGCGGGTGCCCACGCCGGTCTTGGAGGCAACCCGGATGGTGCCGCCGTGTTCCTGAATGATCTGGTAGCTGATGGCCAGGCCGAGTCCGGTGCCGTGCCCCACCGGCTTGGTGGTAAAGAACGGATCGAAGATGCGCGACAGCACATCCTCCGGGATGCCCTTGCCGTTGTCCTCCACCACCACATGCAGGTGGCCGTCCCCGGTGTAGGTCTTGAGCAGCAGTTTGCCTTCGGTCTCGATCGCCTGCGCCGCGTTGGTGATTAGATTGAGAAACACCTGATTCAATTTCGACGGCATGCAGCGCACCGGCGGCAGCTCGCCGTAGTGCTTGATCACCGTCACCTTGTGCTTGAGGGCGTTGTGCGCGATCTTCAGCGTGGTGTCGATGCAGTCGTTGATGTTCACGTTGTCCGCCATCGCCTGATCGACGCGGCTGAAACTCTTCAGGCCCGACACCAGCTCGGAGATCTGATCGATGCCGTAGAGCGTGTCGCTGAACAGCGCCTCGGTCTCCTCCAGGGGATCGTCGCCGAGCTGCTCGCCCAGTTCGCGCACCTCGCCGAGCAGCGACATCAGCAACGCCTCGTCGGTCTGCGGCGCATCCATCAGCGCCAGCAATTGGCGATAGGCGGCCAGCATGCCGGTCTGTTCACGCTGTCGTTCCAGGAACAGCTCCACGTTGTTGCGCACATAGCCGAGCGGCGTGTTGATCTCGTGGGCGACGCCCGCCACCATCTGGCCGAGCGAGGCCATCTTTTCCGACTGCACCAGATGGGCCTGCGACGCCTTCAGTTCGCGGTAGGCGGAGGAGAGCTCTTCGCTGCGCCGCAACAGCTGGCCTTCCATCGCCTTCAGCAGGTCGAGCACGATGCCGACGCCGAGATAGAGGCCGTCGCGCACGATCACGAAGTCCTCGGTGATGGGAAAGCGGATGTTGCTGGTGATGTATTGGCTGGCCTCCTCCATCGATTGGTCGGCCGATACCACCAGCGGATGCGCATTCATCATGTGCGAAATGGGCTTGCGGCCGTGCAGTTCGCGGCCGTAGCGATGGAGGAAGATGTTCATGATCTGATAGCGGCTGACCACGCCGACCGGCTCGCCGTTGTCCACCACCGGGATCGACAGCAATGGTTCGAATTCCGGCGTCAGGAAGTAGTTGCCCACCTCTTCAACCGAAAGGTGCGGCGAAACCGGCTCGACCGAAACGGTCAGCGTGGCGATCGTCTGAGCGTGTGCCATGCGCGTGGTGCTCCGTGGACGTGACGGCCGTGCGGCCGGGGACGATGACGGGCACGATAGCAGCGGTTTCTTGCAAATTGATTGCAGCGCGTTTAACCGTATGAGTTATGCGCGCTTGTTGCGGTCGCCGGGACGGCATTCGGCGTCCCGGATTTCCACCTGGATGTCAGCTGTTGAGGCTGCGGCCGCCGTCGACGGTGAGCACCTGGCCGCTCATGTAACCGGCCTCGCGCACCAGGAACAGCACGGCGTCGGCGATATCGGCGGGTTCGCCCTGACGTTTGAGGAAGGTGCGCGAGACGATGCGCTGTTTGGTGACGTCGTCCATATCGTGTTCCGGCCAGAGGATGGCGCCGGGCGCCACCGCGTTCACCCGTACCTGCGGGCCCAGCTCGCAGGCCAGCGCCTTGGTCAGCATCACCAGTCCGGCCTTGGCGATGCTGT
>CAYQWR010000101.1:0-9722 GCA_964421235.1 uncultured Thiohalomonas sp.
ACTGGCGGCGATGGAATTCCTGCACGACAAGTTGAAGGCGACCAAGACCAACGGCGAGTTCTTCGACTCCATGAAGCGATAATAGACAAGGGGAGCATCTGCTCCCCTTGTGCTTTATGGTATTACCGGCTTTACCTGCCAGATCTGATCCGCATACTCCCGAATCGTGCGGTCACTGGAGAAATAACCCATGCGCGCTACGTTGAGGATGGCACGGCGCGACCACTCTTCCTGATCACGGTACAGTTCGGCGACCCGATCCTGGCATGCCATATAGGCGGCGTAGTCGGCTAGCAGCAGATACCGGTCGCCACCGTGGGTGAGTGCTTCCACCACGGGGCGGAAGCGTTCCGGCGCGTCGGGCGAGAAATAGCCGCTCTCGATCATCGTCAGCGCCCGGTGTAACTCGTCGTTGCTGCGATAATACTCCCAGGGGTTATAGCCGTTCTGTTGCAGCTCCTTCACCTGAGTCACATCCATGCCGAAGATGAAGATGTTTTCTTCTCCCACCGCTTCGCGTATTTCGATGTTGGCGCCGTCCATCGTGCCGATGGTGAGCGCGCCGTTCAGCGCCAGCTTCATATTGCCGGTGCCGGATGCCTCGGTGCCGGCGGTTGAAATCTGCTGCGACAGATCGGCGGCGGGGATCACGTCCTCGGCCGTCGAGACATCGTAGTTGGGGATAAACGTCATCTTCAACAGGCCGTTGACGGCCGGGTCATGGTTGACGATGTCGGCCACGGCATTGATTAGGTGGATAATCTGTTTGGCCATGACGTATCCGGGGGCTGCCTTGCCGCCGAAGATCACGGTGCGCGGCACGAAATCAGCGTCGGGATTCTGCCGAATGCGGTTGTAGAGGGTGACCACATGCAGCACGTTGAGCAACTGGCGCTTGTACTCGTGGATGCGCTTGACCTGAACGTCGAACATCGAGTTGACGTCGATGTGCAGCCCCAGCCGCTTTTGCACGATGGCGGTCAGGCGTTCCTTGTTGGCCTGCTTTACCGCGCGGAATTGGCGGCGGAACTCCGCGTCGTCGGCCAGGGGTTCCAGCTGGCGCAACTGCTCCAGGTCGGTCTTCCACCCCTCCCCGATATGGGTGCTGATCAATTCCGATAGGCCGCGGTTGGCTTGGTTCAGCCACAGCCGCGGCGTGATGCCGTTGGTCAGGTTGATGAAGCGGTCGGGAAAGAATTCGTGGAAGTCGGCGAAAATGGTGGTTTTCATCAGCTGGGAGTGGACTTCCGCCACCCCGTTGACCTTGTGGCTGCCGACGATGGCCAAGTGGGCCATGCGTACCCGGCGGCCGTTCTCTTCGTCGATCAGCGACATGCGGCGCAGCCGCTCCATGTCGCCGGGATGGCGGTGGATTACCTGTTGCATGAAGCGGTGGTTGATCTCGTAGATGATCTGTAAATGGCGCGGCAGGATCTGCTCCATCTCCTCCACCGGCCAGGTCTCCAGCGCTTCCGGCAGCAGGGTGTGGTTGGTGTAGGCGAAGGTCCGTACGCTGATGTCCCACGCCTTGTCCCAGGACTGGTGATGGATATCCATCAGGATGCGCATCAGCTCCGGGATGGCGATGGAGGGGTGGGTGTCGTTGAGCTGGATCGCCACCTTGTCCGGAAGGGTATCGAAGGTGTGATGGCCCTTGCGGTAGCGGTAGAGGATATCCTGCAGCGAAGCGCTGACGAAGAAATACTGCTGCATCAGTCGCAGTTCGCGGCCGACGGTGGTGGTGTCCGCCGGGTAGAGTACCTTGGAAAGGTTCTCCGAACGGGTCTTGTCTTCCACCGCTTTGATGTAACTGCCTTCGTTGAAATATTTCAGGTCGAAGTCGCGAGTGGCCTTGGCCGACCACAGGCGCAGGTTGTTGACCGTTTCCACGCCGAAGCCCGGGATCGGCGTGTCGTAGGCCATGGCCATGATGTCGTCGGTATCGACCCAGCGGTGGCGCAGCTCGCCCTGCTCGTTGGGGTACTCCACCACGCGGCCGTAGAACTTGACCGGATAGAGCACTTCCGGCCGCGGGAACTCCCAGGCGTTGCCGTAACGCAGCCAGTTGTCCGGGTGCTCCACCTGGCGGCCGTTTTCGATGCTCTGGCGGAACATGCCGTACTCGTAGCGGATGCCGTAGCCGTAGCCGGGCAGGCGCAGCGTTGCCATGGAGTCGAGAAAGCAGGCCGCCAGCCGCCCCAAACCGCCGTTGCCCAGGGCGGCGTTGTATTCCAGGGCGATGATCTCCTCCAGGTCGAGCCCCAGATCGGCCACGGCCGAACGGCACTCGTCGTAGAAACCGAGGTTGAGCAGGCTGTTGGTCAGGGCGCGGCCGATGAGAAACTCCAACGACAGGTAGTAGACGCGCTTGGTGTCGGCCGTATAGTAGCTGCGCATGGTCTCCATCCAGCGCTCGGTGAGGCGGTCGCGCACGACGTAAGCGACCGTATGGAACCAGTCACGATCGGTGGCGGTGTAGGAGTCCTTGCCCACGGTGAAGATCATGCGGTTGGCCAGCGAGTGCTTGATGGAGGCCGCATCCAGCCCTTGATAGTCGTACTTGAAGTCTCGTAGCGGCGGTTTTTCCGGCATAGCAGTTGTCCATTCAGAGCCAAGTAAGGGGACGCTCAGTTGGTTTAGGTTAGCATTGACTTACCGATTCGTTAAATGCGGCCACCCGGCGCTTGCCGCTGCCGGTCTTTTTACGTATGATCACGCTCCTTTTCGCGTGCGGTGCCCGGCAATGGACCGGGTGGCGGCACGCAGGGAATACCACACAGAGGTCGTGACCATGAAGCCGGATATCCACCCCAACTACGCCGAGATTAACGTTACCTGCAGCTGCGGCAACACGTTCCAGACGGGCTCCACCGTCGGACATGACCTGCACCTGGACGTCTGCTCCGCCTGCCACCCGTTCTATACCGGCAAGCAGAAGATTGTCGATACCGCCGGCCGGGTGGACCGGTTCCGCCAGAAGTACGGTCTCAAGAAGTAAGCAGCGCTTGTGCTCTGCGATCGATGAGGGGTGCCCAATGGGCGCCCCTCATGCGTTTTGGCGCCCCCCTTTCCGCGCCCCGGCCACCACGCTGCATTACCATAGGAGCTGATCGCCACGGCGCGGCCATCGTCCCGCCCGCGCCGTGGAGTTCGCACTGGACCACCGCGGAAGAGACCATTGACGGTGGTCGAACGAAGCATTAACCGCAGGAATTGTATCCGCCATGAGCAAGCAAACGCTTTCCCCCCGCGATCAGGCCGCACTGGATTATCACGCCGAACCGAAACCCGGCAAGATCGCCACGGCTATCACCAAACCATGCTCCACTCAGACCGAACTGAGTCTGGCCTACACGCCGGGCGTGGCGGTGCCGGTGCTGGCGATCAGGGACAATGCGGCCGATGCCTATCGCTACACCGGCAAGGGCAATCTGGTGGCGGTGATTACCGACGGCACGGCCGTGCTGGGACTGGGCAATGTCGGCCCGCTCGCCGGCAAGCCGGTGATGGAGGGAAAGGCGGTGCTGTTCAAGCGCTTTGCCGATATCGATGTGTTCGATATCGAGGTGCAGGCAGAGTCGCCGCAGGCGTTTATCGATACCGTTTCCCGCATCGCCATCACTTTCGGCGGCATCAACCTGGAAGACATCGCCGCTCCACACTGCTTCGAGATTGAGGCGGCGCTGCAACAGCGCCTCGACATCCCGGTGTTCCACGACGACCAGCACGGCACCGCCATCATTATTGCGGCGGGCCTGCTCAATGCGCTGGAGTTGCAGGGCAAGCGTCTGGAGCAGGCGCGCATCGTCTGCCTCGGCGCCGGCGCGGCCGGTATCGCGTCGATGCGGTTGTTGCTGGCCCTGGGGGCGCAGCGCGACAACATCATGCTGGTGGATCGCAAGGGCGTGATCCACAGCGGCCGCGATGATCTCAACGTCTACAAGCGGGAGTTTGCAGTGGCTACCGAGCGACGTACTCTGGCGCAGGCGCTGGACGGCGCCGACGTCTTTGTCGGTGTCTCAGGTCCGGACCTGGTCGGTCGCGAGATGTTGGCGGCGATGGCGCCGCGCCCGGTGGTGTTTGCGCTCTCCAATCCGGTGCCGGAGATCCGGCCGGAGATGGCACGGGAGGTGCGCGACGACCTGATCATGGCGACCGGCCGCAGCGATTACCCGAATCAGGTGAATAACGTGCTGGGCTTTCCCTTCATCTTCCGCGGCGCGTTGGATGTGCAGGCGCGTTCAATCAATCGCGAGATGGAGATTGCCGCCGTGCATGCGCTGCGCGGGCTGGCGCGCATGCCGGTGCCGGAAGAGGTGTTTCGGGCCTACGGTCTGGAGAAGCTGGCGTTCGGCCCGGACTACATCATCCCCAAGCCCTTCGATCCGCGTCTCATCGATGTGGTGCCGCCGGCGGTGGCCAAGGCCGCCATCGCCACCGGCGTGGCCCGCGCGCCGTGGCCGGCCCACTACCCCGCGCAGGGGTGAGAGGCGGCGAACGATGCAAAAGAATAAGAATTTCAACGCAAAGGCGCAAAGCATTCCTACTGCAAGCAGACCTTCGCGTCCTTTCGGCAACCGCTCCCTGCGTTGCCCTGCCTCCTGCGTTCATGCAGGGTCTGCCTGATACAGCTGCGCATTATCGGACCTGCGACTACCCACAAGTTATGCAGTGGTTCCAGCAGGTTTCTATGGTTTAGTCGCTGTCAGCAGTTGCTCCACCGTCGCGGTGTCGGCGCGGCGCATGGGGCGGTTGTCCACCGGGCTGAGCGGCGGTCGGCGCAGGCCAAGGGCGGGAAACACGGTCAGTTCGACCACGATATCACCGGCGACGAAACGGTAGAGCGGCAACAACTCCCGTTGCTCGGGCCCAAACCGCACCCGCCGTTCGTCGTGCTCGAACGGTATCTGCCGGTCCAGCAGGAATACCGCAACCGTTTCCGGCGTGTCGGCGAACAGGTGAAGATAGACGATGCTGCTGCTGTCGGCGGTTCCCGCCAGCACCGGTCCGACCAGGCGTGGATCGAACGGGGTGAGCAGACGCATGGCGTGAAGCGCCGTCTGCCGCAACCGTCTTAGCGCCCGTGGTTGGGTATCGCCCTGGAACAGGCGCTGATACTCGATCAGGGCCTGTTCAATCTCGGCATTGGTCGGCGGGGGGCGCAGCGGCCCGGAACCGAGCCGCTCCAGCGCCTTGCGCCGGGCGGCGTCGAAGGTCGCCGCCCCTCCTTCCGCGAGCAAGCGCGCCGCTTCTGCGACGACTTGTCGGCGGAGGAGTGAGCCATGTGTCTCGCCGGAACGGCCACGGCGCCGTGACATCGCTAGAACAGCTGCTCCGACAGGTTGCCGTTACTCTTGCCGTCACCGTTGTCGCTGGTTGCGCCATTGGTGTTTTGGCTGTCGGTGGTGGGGGTACGACCGGCATTGGCCGGAACGTTCTCGCTGCGGAATACCTCGAAAATGGCTTTCGGGTTGTCCGCGGTGGTGAATTTTCCGGTTTCCGGGTCGATACGTGCGGTAACGATGCCGGGCGGCTGTTGCAACGGCAGGTCCGGTACGCCGTGCAGGGCGGCGCGCATATAGTCGATCCACATCGGCAACGCGGCGCGGGCGCCGGTCTCCCCGTTGCCCAATGGACGCGGCGTGTCGAAGCCCACCCACGCGGTGGCCACGACATCGGGATTGAATCCGCTGAACCAGGCGTCCACCTGCTCGTTGGTGGTACCGGTTTTGCCGGCCAAATCGTGACGCCCGAGTACCAGGGCGCCGCGGCCGGTGCCGTAGCGGATGACGTCCTGCATCATGGTGGTCATGATGTAGGCGTTGCGCGGTCCGATGATGCGCGGGGCCGGTTTGAACGGCGGTGGTGCCGCCGGGTCGGGCGTCGTCGCCGGTCCCGCCGTGGCGCTGACGGCGGGCGTCGGCGCGGTCTGTGGTGCGGCATCGGCCTTGTCGCATTGCGGGCAGGCCTCGACCGGATCGGCTTGGTAGATGACCTTGCCGGTGCTGTCTTCGACACGGGTAATGAAGTAGGGATCGACCAGGAATCCTCCGTTGGCGAACGTCGCGTAACCACGCGCCAGCTCCAGCGGCGTCAGACTCGCGCTACCTAGGGCCAGCGACAGGTTGCGCGGTAGTTTGTCCTTGGGAAAACCGAATCGCGACACATAGTTGATGGCGTATTCGATGCCGATGGCGCGCAACACCCGGATCGAGACCAGATTACGCGAATGGATCAGCGCAACGCGCAGCCGTGTCGGTCCAAAAACATGGCCGCTGTAATTTTCCGGCCGCCAGGCGCTTTCCAGCTCCGAATCCTGGAATACCACCGGGGCGTCGTTCACCATGGTGGCGGCCGTAAATCCCTTGTTGAGTGCCGCGGAGTAGACGAACGGCTTGAAACTGGAGCCTGGTTGGCGTTCAGCCTGCGTGACGCGGTTGAACTTGCTATGGAAGAAATCGAAACCGCCGATGAGTGCCAGAATGGCACCATCCTTCGGCCGCAATGACACGAGTGCGCCGCCGACCGTGGGGACTTGAGCGAGGCGCCAGTCGCAATTGGACTGCAGTTGGATGCGGATGACATCGCCGACCTTGAGGATATCGGCGGCATGCTGAGGCGGTGGTCCCTCGCTGCCGTCGTCGAGATAGCGGCGCGCCCACTCCAGTCCGTTCCATTCGATGAGGACCATGCCGACCTGCGGGGCATACGCGACCACGTCCTTGTCGTCGACGGTCACGACCAGTGCCGGGAGCAAACCGCCCACCGTGTTGTAGCTACTCAGTGCCTTGTCCCAATCGGCAAAGGAGGCGTTGTACGGGAGATCCACGTGGCCTTCCGGCCCGCGGTAGCCGTGGCGCTGGTCGTAGGCCAGCAGGGCGCTACGCATGGCTCTGTTCGCCGCCTGCTGGCGTGGTGTATCGGTCGTGGTATACACCTTGTAGCCGGCGGTATAGGCATCATTGCCGTAGTGATCCACCATCCAGGCACGTGCCATTTCTGCGATATAGGGAGCCTCGACGTCGGGTGTCACCACGTGCAGGCTTGCCGTGATTGGCGTCGCCATCGCCTTGTTGTACTCGTCGTCGGTGATGAAATGAAGCGCATGCATGCGTCCCAGCACATAGTCGCGGCGGAACCGGGCCGCGGTGGGGTTGGTGACCGGATTCAGCGTCGAAGGCGCCTTGGGCAGACCGGCAATCATGGCGATCTGAGCCAGACCCAGATTATGGATATCCTTGCCGTAGTAGACCTGGGACGCCATGGCCACGCCGTAGGCGCGGTGACCCAGATAAATCTTGTTCAGATAGAGATCGAGGATGTCCTCCTTGGACAACTGGTGATCGATCTTCAGCGCCAGCAGGATCTCGGTGAGCTTGCGGGTATAGGTCTTTTCGCGCGTGAGAAAGAAATTACGCGCAACCTGCATGGTGATGGTGCTGCCGCCCTGGCCCTTCTGGCCGGTCCTGACCAGATTGATCGCCGCACGGAGCAGACCTTGGATATCGACGCCCGGATGCTCGAAGAACCGCTCGTCTTCGGCCGCGAGTACGGCCTTGATCATGAGCGGAGGTATATCCTGGTAGGCGAGGGGGCTGCGCTTCATCTCGCCGAACTCGCCCATCAACTCACCATCACGCGTGTAGACGCGCAACGGCACCTGCATGCGGACGTCTTTCAGGGCCTCGATCGATGGGAGGGTCGGCTCAATATAGAAATAGGCGACACTGGCGCCGATGCCTCCCAGCAGCCCCCCTAGCAGGGCACTCCAGAAAAAGAAGCGAAATACTTTGGATAACGTTTTCATAGGGTCAGTAGACGGCTTTGCGAACTGGTTCAAAACGCCGCGATAAAGGCGCAGAGTATAAAGCTTTTGATCCTCGTGGACTATGGCGGCAAAGGTGAAATTATTTGTTGACCTGTAGTTGACACTGGTATTTAATGTTGTAAAACATATATATCTCCTAACTAGGGGTTTATAAAGGAAAATGCTCTCGTTGTCGCAACTCCTGCAGGGAAGTAAGCCTGCTCTCCTTGGACTGGACATCAGTACCACGGCGGTCAAGCTGCTTGAGCTGAGCAAGAGTGGCGATCGTTATCGCGTAGAAAGCTATGCGGTAGAGCCTCTCCCACCTAACTCAGTGATAGAAAAGAATATTTCTGACGTGGAGGCGGTCGGCGAGGCCATCCGGCGCGCCGTGAAACGTTCCGGAACGAAGGCCAAACATGCGGCGGCTGCCGTCGCCGGCTCGGCTGTCATCACGAAAATCATCTCGATGCCGGGATCGCTTTCCGATGATGAAATGGAGACCCAGATCCAGCTCGAAGCCGACCAGTACATCCCCTATCCGTTGGAGGAAGTGAACCTGGATTTTCAGGTTCAGGGACCGTCCGACAGCGACGCCACCCGTGTCGACGTGTTGCTCGCCGCGTCGCGCAGCGAAAACGTCGAGGTGCGTGTAGCCGCCATCGAATTGGCGGGATTGACCGCCAAGGTAATTGATGTTGAGGCCTATGCGATGGAAAACGCCTTTACCCTGGTGGCCGAGCAGATGCCGGACAGGGGCGTCGATAAGACGATTGCTGTGGTCGATATCGGTGCCACCATGACAACCCTGAACGTGCTGCATGACTTAAAGACCATCTATACCCGTGAGCAGGTGTTCGGCGGCAAACAGCTGACTGAAGAGATTCAGCGGCGCTACGGCCTGTCCTACGAGGAAGCCGGTATGGCGAAGCGCCAGGGCGGGCTGCCTGACAACTATATCCCCGAAGTGCTCGAGCCCTTCAAGGAGGCCATGGCCCAGCAGGTGAGCCGCTCTCTGCAGTTCTTTTTTTCGTCCAGCCAGTTCAACTCGGTTGACCAGATCGTCCTGGCCGGGGGGTCCGCATCCATTACGGGCGTGGACGAATTGATCGAATCCAAGCTGGGTGTGCCGACCATGGTCGCAAATCCGTTTACCAATATGAGCATTGCGCCCCGCATCAAGGCGCAGGTGCTGAGTAATGATGCGCCGGCGCTGATGATCGCGTGCGGCTTGGCGCTGCGGAGCTTCGGCTAATGGCGCGCATCAACCTACTCCCATGGCGTGACGAACTGCGCAAAGAGCAGCGCAAGCAATTTACCTTCATTGCGGCGGGCTCCGCCGTCTTGATGCTAATGGTCATTCTGTACGTTCATTTATACATCGGCGGCCTAATCTCGAATCAGAACTCACGTAACAAGTATCTGCAACAGCAGATCAGCGATGTGGAGTCAAAGATCAAACAGATCGAGGATCTGGAGAAGCAGAAGCAGCAATTGCTGGCGCGCATGAAGGTGATCGAACAACTCCAGCAGAACCGCCCGGCGGTGGTTCATCTGTTCGAATCATTGGCCAAGGCGGTACCCGATGGTCTGTATTTGACAAGCGTCAAGCAATCCGGAACCAGCCTGACGATCGAAGGCGTCGCGCAATCCAACGCGCGGGTGTCGTCGTTCATGCGCAGCCTGGATCATTCGCGGTGGTTCGAGAATCCCGTGCTTGACGTGATCCAGGCACAAGAGAAAGGCGACCGTGCGCGGACGTTTGTGTTGCGGGTCACTCAAGCGAGCAAGAAAAAGGGGAGCTGACGAGCCATGGAGCTTGATTTCTCTCAGTTAAAAGGGCTCGATATCAATAATATCGGGACTTGGCCACCGCTGGCAAAAGGCGGCGTCGTCGCGTTGTTATGTGTATTGG
>CAYQWR010000102.1:0-9713 GCA_964421235.1 uncultured Thiohalomonas sp.
TGGCACACATCTGCGGAGGATGCGGTGATGAAACACGTGTCATGGATGAAATGGGGTGCTCCCCTGATTTTGGCCGCTGCAATGGGCGCGACCGGTGCTCAGGCGGCTGACCAGAGCAATCCGTCGCAATACGGTCCGGGCTATGGCCCCGGCATGATGGGCGGCGGCGGCGGTTACGGTTACGGTTACGGAATGGGCCGCGGCGGCTATGGTCCGGGCATGAGGTACGGCGACGAAGGTGGCTACGGCGGTTACGGCCAAGGTATGGGGGGACGCGGCTGGGGCGGTTACGGCATGGGCTCCGGCATGATGGGCGGCTACGGCATGGGTCCCGGCATGATGGGCGGCTACGGCATGGGTTCCGGGTGGGGCGGTGGCATGGGCTCCGGCATGATGGGGCTTGGGCCCATCTGGTCGCTGAATCTCAACGACAACCAGCGTCGAGCCGTCGACAATATTCTCAACGAACAGCACCGGTTGCACTGGAGCATGATGTCGTCGCTGTTCATCGATTACGGCAAGCTCGGCGATCTCTATGACGCCGAGCATCTGGACGCCGCCGCCATCGGCAAGGTCTACGACGACATCTTCAAGGCCCAGCGGGCGATGATCGAATCGGGTATCAAGACCCGCAATCGCATCTATGACCAGCTGACCAAGGAGCAGAGGGAGCAACTGCGCCGCGACCGCTGGAGCGGGCGCTGGGGCCGTTAACGGTACCGGTCGGGCGGCGGCGCATGGCCGCCGCCCAGTCCCCAGTGTCGAACGCCGTGCGTCTGCCGTAATACTGCCGACCTTGCTACACTGGCCGCCCGGCGATGACGGCGGCAACAGAAGTGATATCGAGGGCACGATGACAGAGGCAGGCATTCCGGCGCATTCGCCGTTTCATCCGGATAATGACGACGGTTATCGTCGCTGGCGCGACGCCAAGCTCGCCGCTTATCCGACTGCGGCGACTGATCTGATTGTCGAGGTGAACGACCCGCGCAACTTGACCGCGGCCGAGGACGAGGCGCTACGGCAACGGTTGTGCAAGACCAATATGGTGATCTACGCCGGTGCCACCGGCGATGATCCGGACAAGAATATTCCGCGCAATCTCGGTGCGCGCTTCGGTCTGTTGCGGCTCGATTCGAATTACCTGGCGGACGACGACGGCATCACCTCGCTGACGGTCAATCCGGAGGGTGAGCATCCGAGCTATATCCCTTACACCAACCGCCCCATCAAATGGCACACCGACGGCTACTACAACACGGCGGAGCGCCAGATTCGCGGCCTGATCCTGCACTGTGTCCATAGCGCTGGCGAAGGCGGCGACAACGGCTTGATCGATCCCGAAATCGCCTATATCCGCTTGCGCGACGCCGACCCGGAACATATCCGCACCCTGATGCGGCCCGACGCCATGACCATCCCGCCGGGCAAGGACGGCGAGGGCGGCGCCCGTGGCCGCGCCGCCGGACCGGTGTTCTCCTACCACGCCGCCAGCGACAGCCTGCACATGCGCTATACGGCGCGCAAGCGCAACATCGAGTGGCGCGACGACCCGCAGACGCGTGATACCGTCGCTCTGCTGGAACGGCTGCTGGACGAGGAGTCGGCCTTCAGTTTTCGCGCCCGTCTGACATCGGGCATGGGACTGCTGTGCAACAACGTGATCCATGATCGCACCGGCTTTACCGACCCGGCAGGCGTCGCGCCGCGGCTAATCTACCGTGCGCGCTTCTTCGACCGTGCGGCCGGCACCGGCGTACACGATCTGTATCCCCAGCTCCGTTAGCAGACGGCGTGTCCCGCCTTGATGTGAGTCAAGGCGCGGTTCGTGCCGCGTATGGCACGGTGTACTCCTGCAACTTACGGAGTGTGCCATGAATACGATTTCCCACTACCTGTCCGGCGACCACAAGCAGTGTGACCAACTGTTCATCGCCGCCGAGCGCGGTGTCGCCGAGGGGCACTGGGCCGATGCGGCGGCGGCCTATGGGGCATTTCAGCAGGCCATGCTGCACCACTTCGCGATGGAGGAGGAGGAGCTGTTCCCGGCCTTCGAGACGGCTGCCGGCAGCAGCATGGGACCGACCCAGATGATGCGCATGGAGCATCGCCAGATGCGCGCGTTGTTCGAGCAGATGCAGCAGGCGGTGACGGCGCAACAGGCCGACGAATTTCTCGGCGCTTCGGAGACGCTGCTGATCCTGATGCAGCAGCACAACATGAAGGAAGAGCAGATCCTCTATCCGATGTCCGAGCGCACCCTGGCGGCCGGCGGCGGCGCCGTACTGGAACGGATGCAGGCGCTGCGCACAACCCATGCCGCCGACTGAACGGCTGCTCGACGTGCATATGCTGGCCGCGCCGGAACCCCTGCTGCTGGCGCTGGCCGCAGCGCACGAACTGCCGCCCGGCGACTACCTGCGCCTGCGCCACCGGATGAAGCCGTGCCTGCTTTACGACCGCATCGCGCCGCAGGGCTTTGCCCACGACACCCGTTGCGGCGCCGACGGCCTGTGCGAGGTATTCATCTGGCGTGGCGACGATGCGGCCGCCGGGCGTGCGGCGTCCGCCGCCGCTGCGCAATTGGCGCCGTGGCCGGAATGAAGGGCCGTTGCCCACGGCCGTCCGGAGGTGACGGATGCGCACCGGGAATGGCGCAATGACCGCCGGTAGCGCCATGCTTTCGCTGGAGCAGACGCCGCCGCTGGCGGTGCCGCTGCGCTTCTTTCTCACGGCGCCGCTGTTCGGCATCGCCGCCTGCGTGGTCGCGCTGTTTGCCGGTCCGGCGCTGCTGGCGTCGCGCTGGCAGCCGTCGCTGCTCTCCGCCACTCATCTGCTCACCCTGGGTTACCTGGCGATGGTGATGGGCGGCGCCATGTTCCAGCTGCTGCCGGTGCTCGCCGGCGTGCAGATCGCGCGCACCACCACCATGAGCGCAGCGGTGCACCTGCTGTTGGTGATCGGTACGGCGGCGCTGGCGGCGGCCTTCGTCACCGGGCGCCCGGCGCTGTTCGGTACGGCTATCGCTGCGCTTGCCGTGGCGGTGGCGCTGTTTGCCGTCACCATCGGTCGCGCCCTGCTGTGCGCCAAGTCGCTGCACGACACGGTGTGGGCCATGCGGCTGGCGCTGGCGGCATTGGTGGTGACGCTGCTGTTGGGTGCGTGGCTCGCCGCCGGCCATGCCGGCTGGGGCGGGCTGATGCGCCAGTACACGGATCTGCACCTGGTGTGGGGCCTGCTCGGGTGGGCCGGTCTGCTGCTGGTCGCCGTCGCCTACCAGGTGGTGCCGATGTTCCAGGTGACGCAGGCGTATCCGCGGCGCTTGCGCCGCAGCGGCGCCTGGCTGGTGATTGCGTTGTTGCTGCTGGCGACATCGTCGGCGTTTGGCGTCGACGCAGGACGGACGGCCGGATACGGCCTGGCCGCCTTCTTCGGGCTGTTCGCCGTCGTCACGCTACGGCTGCAACGGCGCCGGCTGCGCCGCCTGCCGGATGTGACCGTCGATTTCTGGCGTGTCGGGATGGTGAGCGTCATCGCGGCGGCGGCACTCTGGCTGGTGCAACCGCTGTTGCCGGCCGCCTGGGCGGCGCAGGCGCAACTCGGTTGGGGCGTGTTGGTTGTCGTCGGTGCGGCGCTGTCGCTGATCGGCGGTATGCTCTACAAGATCGTGCCGTTTCTGGTCTGGCTGCATCTCAACCACCGGCTGCAGGCGCAAGGACGCTGGCAGGGCAGCATCCCCAACATGAAGCAGGTGATCGCGGAGCGGGCGGCGCGCCGCCACCTCTACGCGCACGTGGCCGGTACGCTGTTGTTGCTCGCCGCCGTCGCCGGCCCGCATGCGCTGCTCTACCCGGCGGCCGGGCTGCTGGGTGTCGCCTTCGCCGTACAGTGGTGGAACCTGCTGGCGGCGGTGCGGCTGTTCCGGCGCGTTGCGGCGGAGTGACCGATCGGATGCGGAAAAGCGATGACAGGGGCGATGGGGACCGGCAGAATGGAGGCGTCCCGTTCAACATCCGGAGCCGCCGATGTCCGCCCAACCCATCGCGTCGCCCGCCACCGTCCTGATCATCCTGGGCGCGGTGACCGCGATATTGTCCGTGCCGCTACTGCTGCGCCGGGTGCGGCCGAACTGCTACTACGGAATCCGCATCGCAACGGCGTTTCGCTCGGAACGTGATTGGTATGCGATCAACGCCTTCGGCGCGCGCCGTTTCATTCTGTTCGGCGTGACGGTCGCCGCCATGGGACTGATCCTCGATGCCCTTCCCGCAGCGCCGTTCTGGCTGCCGATTGCCGGACTGCTGCTGGCCCTGCTCCTGCTGTTGCTGACGGTGCGTTCGATCCGGCGCTACGCCGCGACCCTGCACTTTCCCGACGAGCGCTGATTCAATAGCGCACCATCGCCAGGAAGCCGGCGATGGCGATACCGATGACGGCGACGAACAGCGTGAACAGCACGCCCAGCGGCAGGCCGTGGCCGGGGGCGCCGCAACCGTCGCGCCGGAAGCGGCGCTCCAGTCCGATGTAGCGTATCGCCGCCACGATGGCCATCACCGAGCCGCCCAGCACCAGCACCGTGCCGGACCAGAACGAATAGACGGTGGGATGCATGGCGACGCCGGCCTGGCGCGGCAGCATGCGCAGCACCAGGCTGAAGCGGTCGATGACGAAGCCCAGCGCCATCATCCCCAACGCCACGCGCACCCACGCCATCAGGGTGCGCTCGGCGGCGTAGTAGACCATGACGCAGGCCGCCTCCTCCACGTAGGTCATCGCGGGCCGTGTCGTCGTATTGTTCGTATGGTTGTTATCCATTCGGCATACCCCACCGTATAAAAACAGCATAGCCCAGTGGCTGCCGCCCACGTCATGGCCGGCGACCGTTCGCGCCATATCAATACCGCATTGAATGCGGGTGTATGGCTCTTTGTTGCCTTAATGTGACGGCAATGAGCGGCGGCGGTTCAGATGCATCAGCGGCCTGTTGCGTCCAGTCACAATTCTGCAACCTGCCCTCGGCACACTCTGAAGCAATCGCTCGTTACCTATGCCGCCGCCATGAAATTTACCACGCAACTGCGCCTGATTACCGCCATCACTCTCGCCGGCCTGTGCGCCGTCATCGTGATGGTCTCCATCCACCTGTCGCACCTGCAGACGGAATTCGCCGCCTACCAGTCGATCGAAACGACCCAACGGGCGCTGATCGACATCAAGGCAACCGCATTGGCGGTCGCCCGCGCCGATCCGATCATGCCCGACACCGCGCACCGCCTCGATACCACCGACAGCCGCATTCAGGCGCTGTTGCAACAGGTAGGGAAGACCGCCCACGGTGCCGACCTCGATCAAGTATCGGCGCTGTGGGGCGCCTATCTCCACGAGTTCCGCGGGGCGGTAAAGATTGCCGCCGACAGTCCCGCCGATGCGCTGAACATTCCGGACGCCGACTACAACACGAATTTGCAGCCGATGGTTGCAGCGTTGGATCGGATGACGGAGCGCGACGCCACGCGTGAGCGTGCCGCTTCAATGACCATCAATGATGCGGTCAAGCAACTGCTTTGGATCGTGTTGCCGCCGTTGCTTGGGGCCGGTCTGTTGGTAACCGTGTTCCAGTTGTGGTTCAGCCGTCGGCTGAATATTCGGGTGCACGCCATCACCGTCGCTATCGGTCGCCTCAACGACGGCGACCTCAGCGGCCGTCTGCCCGACCATTACCGTGATGAGATCGGCCACATGGCGCGGCTGATCAACAAGTTTATTGCGCGCCTGGAGGCGGTGCTCCGCGACGTACACAGCGCGGCCGAACGCACCCGCGGCGCGGCCGAGGAGATCAGCAGGAGCATCGGCGGTGTGACGGAAAGCGCCAAGGTGCAGTCGGAGAAATTTTTTCACGTCAGTTCCGCGATGGAGCAGATGGGCGCCAGCATCAACGATAACGCCGCCAATGCCGGCAGTGCGGCGCAACGCGCAGACGGCACACTGGACATGGTCACGCGCGGCAACGAGGAGGGCCGGCTTACCATCGGTGCGCTGGGCCGTATCGAAGAGGCGGTGGATGCCTCGGCGCAGACCATAGGCGAACTGGACGGCGCGATCCAGCGTATCGGCGAGGTCAGCAAGGCGATCGAAGGTATCGCGGAGCAGACCAACCTGCTGGCACTCAACGCCGCCATCGAGGCGGCACGGGCCGGGGAACAGGGGCGCGGTTTTGCGGTGGTCGCGGACGAGGTGCGGCAGCTGTCGGTACGCACCGCCGCCTCCACCTCCGATATCCTCGCCATCGTTCGCGCCATCCAGGAGCGCACCGCCCAGGTGACCCGGGCCATGACCCACGCCAAGGAAGAGGTGAGCGAGGGTGTGCGCTACGGCGAGGCGATGGGCGCGGTCCTGCGCGACATCGACCAAGCGGTGCGCGCCGTGACCGAGCTGATGTCGCAGATCGCCGTGGCCACCGAGGAGCAGTCGCAGGTGGGCGAAGGCATCGCCCAGAACGTGGATGACGCCGCCAGCATCGCTGCCTCCACCGTGGACGATTTCGATGCAACACGGGTCGCCATGAACGAACTGGTGACCATCTCGCAGACGCTGCACTCGGCGTTGGCACAATTCACTTTGGCGGCGGCATGACGGGCGGCTGAAACCACCAAAGACAAAATTCGTGGGCCCCCGCCAAGCACGCCAAGAAGGATGAAGGCTTCTTGAGACCCCATTGCCGACCTCGGTGGTTCCGATCATGCGATGGAAAGGAGACCACTGAAGGTTCCGAACGCAGTGGAATTAGCGAAGCGTTCGCACAGTGTTCGGTTTACCTTGGCGCGCTTGGCGTCTTGGCGAGAAAGATTCCCTTTCTTACGCCCGCACCTGGTCCGGGGTCTCGCTGTGCAAGGCACGGAACTGTTCGGCCTGCTCGCGCCCCATGTACTTGGCCAGCACCTTCGCATCGGTCTGGCGCAGGTCCACCATGATCAGTCCATCCAGTGCATCGTTGAACTGATCGTCGACATTGAACCCGAGAATGTGGCCGCCCAGCTTCAGATACTGCCGCAGCAGCACCGGCACGCCCTTTTGATCATGCTCGATGGCCGACACCAGCTCCGACAGGCCGTCCAGGTCGCCGGCCATGGCGGTGTCGAAGGTCGGCGCGTGGCGCACGGTGCCGCGGAACGGCCGGCGCGGGCGCACGTGGCGCGCCAGGCGGGGCAGGAAATTGTTGGCGCGCAGAAAATCCACCAGCAGCTGCTGCGAGCTGGATTGGTAGTCGCTGCTGATGCTCACCGGCCCGAACAGCACGCGGTATTGCGGATGCTGCGCGACGAACCGACCGATGCCCTTCCACAACAGCAGCAGCGGCGTGTAGCTGCGCTGGTATTCGAGGCGGACGAAGGAGCGGCCCAGTTCGATGGCGGGATTGAGCTCGTCCAGCAGCCGGCGGCCATAGTTGAACAGCGAGTGGGTGTAGAGTCCCTTGCGGCCGAAGTTGCGCACGATCTCGTCGGCAAGGCCGAGCCGGTAGGCGCCGACCACGGCGCTGTTTTCACTGTCCCAGATGAACAGGTGCAGGTAGTAGGCGTCGTAGAGATCGATGTCGCGTGCGCGCCCGGTGCCCTCGCCGGCTTCGCGGAACGCCTCCTCGCGCAGCCGGCCGATCTCCTGCAACAGCCACGGGATCTGCCCGGCGCGGGCGTAGATCACCTGCATCGTGCCGCTGCCGTCCAGGCGCTGCTGCGGCGGCAGCGCCGCCACCTCCGCCTGCAACAGCGGCGTCGGTACCGGGTCGGCCACCGGTTCGCCGTCGGCGCTGTCCATGGCGACCATCGTCTTGCGACCGTTCTCTTTGCTGTTGCGCGCACCGAGGGTGTAGCAGCGCATGCGCAGATAGGCGGTCGCCTCGTCGTCGCTCAATCCTTTGATCTTGGCGAACGATATGGGGGCACCGATGCGAATCGGCACCGCGCGGTCGCGCTTGTTGAGCAGCTCGCGCGGCAACAGCGCGGTGCGCAGTCGCGGATGGAGCAGACCGGCCAGTTGAAACAACAGGCTGTTGCTACCGTGGAAATAGATCGGTATCGCCGGCACCTCGGCGCGGCGCGCCAGCCGCGCCACCGTGGGGTGCCAGGCGGGATCGGTGATCGATCGGCTGCCCAGTTGCAGATGCGACACCTCGCCCGCCGGGAAGATCACCAGCAGCCCGCCCTGCTGCAGCCAGCGCAACGCCTCCTTCATCGGCGCCACGTTGCGCCGCGCGGCGCTGCCGCCGCCGAAGGGATCGACCGCAATGAACAGTCCGTCCAGTTCCGGTACCCGTTGCAGAAAGTAGTTGGCGAGGATCTTCACGTCGCTGCGCACGCGGCGCAGCATCGCCGCCATCATCAGCCCCTCCAGCGCACCGAACGGATGGTTGGCGAACACCACCGCCGCACCGGTCGCCGGTATCTGCGCCAACTCATCATCCGCCCACTGCGGCCGGATGTTGAACAAATCGAATACGGTTTGCAGGAAGGCGTCGGTGCCTTCGATAGGCGGCAGCGCCTGATACATGTCGTCCAGTACGCGCAGGGCGCTGGCTTTCTCCACCATATGTTCCAGCAGCCGATCCACGGAACGGCGGCGGGTGAAATTCAGGGCACCATTCAGGCGGAAAGGATGGGCACGTTCGCGCTGAACCATGAAATACCTCCGGTATGCGATGGGTCGGATACGCGAAGGCAAGGTAGCGTTAAGGTATGACGGGACGATGACCGCGCGGTTGCGAAACGGCAATCAACGCGTCACGAACTGTCACCAAAGTGTCGCGCTCGCGACACAAACGCCGCCGATACTGCGTCCAACCAAATGCGGGAAGGGGGTGCATATGGGCACGCTGAAGCTGCGCACGATATTTATCTCCGACGTCCACCTGGGAACGCGTGATGCGCAGGCCGAGCATCTGCTCGACTTTTTGCGCCACAGCGAAAGCGAATATCTTTATCTTGTCGGCGACATCGTCGACTTCTGGAAGGCGCGCAGCGGCTGGTACTGGCCGCGGCTGCACACCGAGATCGTGCAGGCGGTACTGGAGAAGGCGCGGCGCGGCACCCGTGTCGTCTACATCCCGGGCAATCACGACGAGTGGTTGCGCGACCACGCCGGCGCCGAATTCAACGGCATCGAGATCCGTCTCGGCATGGTGCATCAGACGCTGCAAGGCAAAAGGCTGCTGCTGCTGCACGGCGACGAGTTCGACAACGCCGTGCGCTGCAATCGCCTGCTGAGCCACGTCGGCAGCGGCTTCTACGATGTGCTGCTCTACCTCAACCGCATCTACAACGGCATCCGCCGCCGGCTCGGCTTTCCCTACTGGTCGCTGTCGTCCTACATCAAGCGACGGGTGAAGAACGCGATGGCCTATGTCGACCGGTTCGCCGCCGCCGCTTGCCACGAGGCGACGCGCCACAAGGTGGACGGCCTGGTGTGCGGCCATATCCACCACCCGGCCCTGGCCGAAGTGGACGGCGTGCGCTACATCAATACCGGCGACTGGGTGGAGCATTGCAGCGCGGTGGTGGAGACGCTGCAAGGCGACCTGCATCTACTGAACTGGGCGGAGGAGAGCGTCCACTGGATCGATCGCAACGCGGCGCCTGTTACGCCCCCCGAGCCGGCATTCGCTGAGCAGACCGGCGGCTGATCCTCATACTCTCCGCAAAACGTCACTTGTGGGTCGGACT
>CAYQWR010000103.1:0-9453 GCA_964421235.1 uncultured Thiohalomonas sp.
CGTCACCCTGTGGCCACCCACACTCACACCTTCCGTAATCACTCCACGCGTCGCGAGCGCCAGGATCGCAAAGTCCTGTATGCGTCACCCTGTGGCCACCCACACTCACACCTTCCGTAATCACTCCACGCGTCGCGCACGCAATAATCCCCTCTGCGTCCTTCGCGTTCTTTGCGCCTTTGCGTTGCATTCTTCTAGCCTTCCCACGGCGCCGGTTTGCGCAGCGTCGGCCAGATGGGATTTTCAATGGTGAGCGCCAACTGACGCGCCAGCTCCGCCATCCCGGCATAGCCGGCGTAACCGAATTCGCGCTCCTGGTTGATGTCGAGGAACGGGATGCGCGCCTTGAGCGCGGTGTACATGTTGCGGCCGCCGGCGATGAGGATGTCGGCCTGGTAGTCGCGCACCGTGTCGAGCAGCGCGCGCGGGCTGCCCTCGTCGAGCATCTTCACCTCCGGTCCCATCAGCTCGCGGATGCGCGCCTTGTCCTCTTCGGTGGATTTGTTGGTGCCGGTGGCGACCACCTTCAGCCCCAGGTCCTGCAGTGCGGAGATGATCGACCACGACTTGACGCCGCCGGTGTAGAGCAGCGCGCGGCGACCGTCGAGCCGCTCGCGCCACGGTTGCAACAGCGCATCGGCCTTGGCCTCCTCGCGGGCGATCACCTGCTCGGTGCGCGCGGTGAGATCCGGGTCGCCGATCAGCCGCGCAAAGTCGCGCAGCGCCTGGCTCACGTCGCGCACGCCGTAGAAGCTGCCCTCGAACCAGGGGGTGCCGTACTGCTGCTCCAGCTTGCGCGCGACATTCACCATCGCCTTGGAACAGACCATCATGTTGACCTCGGCGCGATGCATGGTCTGCACCTCGCGGAAGCGGGCGTCGCCCGACAGCGTGCACAGCACGCGCAGGCCCAGTTCGTCCAGCAGCGGCAGCACGTGCCACAGCTCGCCGGCGATGTTGTATTCGCCGATGAGGTTGACGTCGTGGACCTGGATGCCGGGGCGTTCGCTGCCGGCGGGCAGCGGGTCGGGTTCGCGGGTGCCGATCACGTGCCGGACCATCGACTCGCCGGCGATGCGGTTGCCCAGGTTCTTGGTGCCGTAGAAGCCGGCGCCGTCCACCGGCACCACCGGCACGCCCCACTTCTCCGCGGCCGCCTTGCAGATGGCCTCGACATCGTCGCCGATGAGGGCCGGCACGCAGGTGTTGTAGACGAACACCGCCGCCGGGGCGTAGCTGTCGACGGCCTGCTTGATGGAGTGGAACAGCCGCTTCTCGGAGCGGCCCATGATCACGTCCTGCTCGGTGAGGTCGGTGGTCATGCCGATGCGGTAGAGGGTCGGTCCGGTGGAGCGGGTGCCGCGGTTGTCCCAGGAGGAGCCGGCGCAGGCGATGGGGCCGTGGACGATGTGGGCCACATCGGCGATGGGCAGCAGCGCGATCTGGGCGCCGTCGAAGGCGCAGCCGCCGGCGCTGGCGCCGGGCTTGGGCCGGGCGCAGCCGGACTTCGACTTGGTGTTGTGGGCACAAGCCGGCTCGTCCAGCAATGCGGCGATATCTTTCGGCTGCATGGCGACACCCATTTTGGTCTGAAGGCTTGCAGTTCCTTCAGCAACGGTTGTGCCAGTCGCTATCCAACTGAATTTACGTGGTTTTTACCTTCGCCGGCTTGTCGCGTTTACGACAAAGGGAGCGCCACGGTGGCATTCCGGCCACAATCCGGCGAGATCCGGACAAGAATTCAAGCAAGCGCTTGAAACACCCCGCGGCTTCACCTACCATGCGAAATCCTCAACGGTTCAATCGGATGAACGACGAAAGCCCCAAACTGCGCCAGCGCCTGATCGAGGCCGCGACCGAAGTGTTCGCGGAGAAGGGCTACGCCCGTGCCTCGACCCGCGAGATCTGCCGTGTGGCGGGTGCCAATGTGGCGGCCATCCACTACCATTTCGGCGACAAGGTCTCGCTCTACCGTGCCGTGTGCCGCCCGCCCGAGTGCATCACCGGCGTGCCGGCCGCCCTGCTCGCCCCCGACTCCACGCTGCGCGAAGGTCTGGAGGCGTTCTTCCAGCCGCTGGCGCAGCTGCTCACCGAGTCCTGCATCAGCCCGCACCGCCACATGCTGCTGGTACGCGAACAGGTGCAGCCGACCGGGCTGCTCAGCGAGCGTTGCGAAGACTTCTTCCGGCCCCAACATGAACAACTGTGCCGCTTCCTCTGCCGCCACTGCGGCGTCGCGGCGCCGGACGACACCATCCAGCACCTCGCCATCAGCCTGGCCGGCATGGGGATGGTGCTGTTCGTCAAACGGGATTTCGTCGAGGCCTTCGCGCCGGCGCTGCTGAGCGACGACCGCTCGTTGCAACAGACGTTGCGCCGCCTTACCGACTTCGGCGTCTCCCTGGTCGAGGCGGAGACGCGCAGACGGCGGCCGCAAACATAAACGGCACCGCGTACCGGAACCAACGATAATCAACAAGGAACCCGCAACATGCCCAAACATTCTCGCACCCGCGTACCAGCCCCGACGCATCCCGACGGCACCGCCATCGCACCGACTCAGCACTCTTGAGGAACTACCCCATGGCATCCCCCAAAGCGCACCTCACACGCCGGTTAATCATCCTGGCCCTGTTCATCGCCGTCGTGTACGGCGGCGTCATCGGCTTCAACCGCTTCATCGGCGCGATGATCCACAAGGCGATGGCCTCGGCGCCGGCACCGGTGATCAACGTCACCACCGCCAAGGCGGAAAACCACACCTGGGCCGAGCAGTTGCAGGTGGTGGCCAGCCTCAAGGCGGTCCAGGGCACCATGCTCACCGCCCAGAGCGCCGGCACCGTCACCGCCATCCACTTCAAGTCGGGCGATGCGGTCAAGGCCGGAACCCTGCTGGTGCAGCTCAACGACAACATGGCGCGGGCCCAGTTGGTCGCCGACCAGGCCAAGCTGCTCAACGCCAAGCAGGAACTGGCGCGGCAGCGCAGCCTGTTCAAGCAGAAACTGACCAGCGAATCCCAGTTGCAGTCCGCCGAGGCCACCTTCAACGAGGCCAGCGCCGCGGTCGTGGCCGACCAGGCGGCGCTGGCCAACCTGCAGGTGCGCGCGCCGTTCGACGGTCACCTCGGCATCCGCCAGGTGAGCCTCGGCCAATACGTCTCGCCGGGCACCGGCGTGATCGACATTCAGCAGTGGGACCCGCTGCTGGTCGACTTCCAGATCCCGCAGCGCGACCTGGCCCGCCTGGCGACGGGTGACCACATCGCCCTGAGCGTGACCGGCATCCCGGACAAAACCTTCGAGGGCACCATCACCGCCCTGGGCTCGGCCTTCGACAGCACCACCCGCAACCTCAGCGTCCAGGCGACCCTGCCCAACAGCGACGGCGTGCTGCGCCCCGGCATGTTCGGCGGCGTCACCATCCGCCTGGCGGCGACCAACACCGTGATAGCGGTGCCGCAGACCGCAATCGCCTACAGCACCTACGGCGAATACGTCTACGTGGTGAAGCAGAGCGACAAGGGCACCGTCGTCGAAGAGCGCATCGTCCATACCGGCGCCAACCGCGACAACCTGATCGCCGTCACCAGCGGCCTCAAGGTCGGCGACGAGGTGGTGACCGAGGGGCAGGTCAACCTCTATCCCGGCGCCCACATCAAGATCGAACCGCCGTCCGGGGCGCTGAGCAAGGCCGCCGCCGCCCGTCCGGAAGGGAGCTAAACGATGGCTAAACATCTGGTCAACGCCCGCTGGACCGATCTGTTCGTCCGCCGGCCGGTACTCGGCGTCACCCTGGCGATCGTCATCCTGGTGCTGGGCGCCTTCGGCCTCGGCAAGATGACGGTGCGCGAGTATCCGCAGCTCACCACCACCGTGATCACCATCGGCACCTCCTATCCCGGCGCCAGTCCGCAGACGGTGCAGAGCTACATCACCCAGCCCCTGAGCCGGGTGCTGGGCAGTGTGCCCAACCTCGACTACATGACCTCGACCAGCAGCCAGGGCTCGTCGCTCATCACCCTCTACATGAAGCTCAACACCAACTCGGAGGCGGCGCTCACCGACACCCTGACCCAGGTCAAACAGGTGGAGAGCCTGCTGCCGCAAAACGCCTTCCCGCCGGTGGTCAACGCCTCCGCGGGCCACAGCACCGCGCTGATGTATATTTCGTTCTTCAGCCCCAGCGGCGTGATGAACACCTCGCAGATCGTCGACTACGTGGTGCGCAACGCCCAGCCGTTGCTGCAGACCGTCTCCGGCGTCTCCCAGGCGCAGGTGCTGCCGTCCGGCGCCTCCGGCGGCAACGGCAACAACCAGGCCGTGCGCATCTGGCTCAACCCCGCCGCCATGGCCGCCCACGGCATTACCGCCGACGACGTGCGTAGCGCCCTGGCCAAACAGAACGTGGTGACCGCCATCGGCAGCACCCAGGGCAATCTGATCTCGGTGCCGCTGACCAGCAACCTGGAGATGACCTCGACCACGGAGTTCAGCGGCCTGGTGGTGAAGACCATCAAGGGCACGCCGATCTATCTCCGGGACGTCGCCAAGGTCGAGGTCGGCGCGGAGAGCTACATCTCCAGCTTCTATTTCGACGGCCATCCCGCGGTGGCGATGGCGATCCAGACCACGCCGACGGCCAACGACCTGTCGGTGGCGCTCGGCGTCAGCAACAAGATCGAGGAGCTGAAGCATCGCCTGCCGCCCGGCCTCCAGGTAGGCCTGCCGTACAACGGCGCCGCCTTCATCCACAACGCCATCAACGAGGTCGCGGTCACCATCGGCATCACCATCGCGGTGGTGGTACTGGTGATCTTCCTGTTCCTCGGTTCGGCGCGCGCACTGATTATCCCCGGCGTGGCGATCCCGCTGTCGCTGATCGGCGCCGGCTTCTTCATGTACCTGTCGGGCTATTCGCTCAACCTGCTCACCCTGCTCGCCTTCGTGCTCGCCATCGGCCTGGTGGTCGACGACGCCATCGTCATGGTGGAGAACGTCCACCGCCACGTGGACGAAGGCCGCACCGGCTTCCAGGCCGCGGTGCTGGCGGCGCGCGAGCTGACCCTGCCGATCATCGTCATGTCCACCACCCTGATCGCGGTCTACCTGCCGGTGGCCTTCGGCGGCGGACTCAACGGCGCGCTGTTCGGCGAGTTCGCCTTCACCATCGTGTTCGCCGTGCTGATCTCGATGGTCATCGCACTGACCCTCTCGCCGATGCTCAGCGGCCGCATCCTGCGGCCGACGCCGGCCCACGGCCTCAACCATTTCCTGGAGAGCGCCTTCACCCGGCTGCGCAGCCTGTTCGACCGCTCGCTGCACAGCTTCCTGGAGACGCCGGTGGTCGGCCTGGTGTTCATCGGCGCCACCTTCATCGCGCTGTTCTTCCTCTTCACCGGCGTGCGCCACGAACTGTCGCCGCCGCAAAACAGCGGCGTGGTGTTCAGCCTCGGCACCGCACAGCCCAACGTCGCGCCGCACTACCTCGACGCCCTCGGCCAGGAGGTATTGAAGAAGTTCAACAAGTTCCCCGAGAAGAACCACACCTTCATGGTCACCGGCTTCAGCCCCACCGGCGCCGGCAACAACAGCCTGATCGCCGGCATGGCGCTGAAGGACTTCAGCCAACGCAAGCGCACCGCCACCCAACTGGTGCCGCAGCTCCAGGGCGGGTTGAAGCAGATCGCCGGCCTCAAGATGGCGGTATTCACGCCGCCGCCGCTGCCCGGCTCGGCCAGTCTGTTTCCCATCGACTTCGTGGTCACCTCGTCGGGTTCCTATGAGGATCTCAACCTCATCGCCGACAAGATCCTGGCCAAGGCGCGCGCCAGCCACCGCTTCCTGTTCCTGCAGAAGACGCTCAAGATCGATCAGCCGCAGTACGAACTGGTGGTGAACCGCAAACTGGCCGCCGACCTCGGCATCACCATGGACCAGATCGCCGCCGACCTGCAGCCGATGCTCTCCGGCGCCTACGTCAACCGCTTCACCATGGACGGCTACGCCTACCAGGTGATCCCGCAGGCGCCGGACGCCTTCCGCACCAACCCGAGCGACCTGGAGCAGTACCACATCAAGGCCGCCAACGGTGCGCTGGTACCCCTCTCCACCCTGGTGACGTTCAAGACCAAGGTGATTCCGGAGGCGCTGCCGCAGTTCGATCGCATCAACAGCGTCGATCTCCAGGGCGTCCCCTTCCCCGGCGTCTCCCAGGGCGAGGCGCTGAACTTCCTGGCGCAGGCCGCCCATGAGATCGCACCTACCGCCGCCGTCAACTACGCCGGCGCCGCGCGCCAGTTCATGGAGCAAGGCAACACCTTCATGCTGTCGGTGCTGCTCGCGATCATCCTCATCTACCTGCTGCTGTCTGCCCAGTTCAACAGCTTCCGCGCCGCCCTGATCGTCATGTTCGCGGTTCCCATGTCGGCGGCCGGCGCCCTGCTGTTCATGGCGGTCGGTTTCGCCAGCCTCAACATCTACACCGAGATCGCGCTGATCACCCTGATTGGCCTGATCACCAAACAGGGCATCCTGGTGGTGCAGTTCGCCAACGACATCCAGGAGAGCGAAGGACTCAGCCTGCGCCAAGCGGTGGAGAAGGCCACCAGCATCCGCCTGCGCCCGATCATCATGACCACCCTGGCCATGGTGCTCGGCGTGATCCCGCTGATCCTGGCCACCGGCTCCGGCGCCCCGCCGCGCAACCAGCTCGGCATCGTCATCGCCAGCGGCCTCGGCATCGGTGCCCTGTTCAGTCTCTACATCGTGCCGGTGATGTATCTATACTTGTCGGAGAATCACACCAAGATCGCCGCCAACGAAGAGGCGCAACAGAAGGCTCTGGATGGTCTCACCGCCGAAGAGGACGGCGAGGCGTAACCGCCACGGGAGACATGGGTCTGCGAAGGCTTCGTTCCCATGTCTCACGTGTACGCTTACCGGATTGGCTCGATTCGAGGAGATGAAATACCTTTCAGTTGTGCTCTGATCTGACACGGCACGTTGGCCGGATCGCCGCGCAGACTGACGCGGGGTTCTGCACGCTATCGAGGAAGATCCAATGGGTATCAAACTGTTATTCGTTTTAGTGCTTGCGGGTCTTGCCGTTCTTTTCATCGTTCAAAATGTAGCTGTCGTCGAGATTCAGTTTATATTCTGGTCGGTCCAAATATCCCTTCCGTTACTTATGTTTCTTGTGCTTTTCATCGGGATCACCGTCGGTTGGTTCGTGCACAGCTACATGAACTATCGCAAAGCGAAATCCCAATAACGCATCCAACGCAGACACGCAGCACGCGGTGGCCGGTTAGCTTGTTCACCTTAACGATCTTCAGGGTCGTCCTTCAGGAGCCGCATTGAGTCTATCGCTATGGACGACGATCGCCAGACCAACGCGGAGAGTACTCGACTGCCAAAGGAGTTTGCCGATCGACTGGCAAAACCGTTTGCGCACTTCCTTCGCATCGAGGCCGCCGGCGGTGCCGTTCTGCTGGCGTTCACCATCGCCGCCGTCATCTTATCCAACTCGCCGTGGGCCCATATTTTTTCCAACCTGTGGCAGACCCGGATAGGTCTTCAGCTCGGGACGTTTGAGTTTGTCCGTTCGTTGAGAGATTGGCTTAACGACGGATTGATGACACTGTTCTTTTTTCTTGTCGCCCTGGAACTCAAGCGCGAACTGGTCCTGGGCGAGCTGAACAAACCACGCATGGCTGCGCTCTCGATTGCGGCGGCGCTGGGCGGAATGGTGGTGCCCGCAGCGTTGTATCTGATATTGCAATCCGGTCACCCCGGCGAAAAAGGATGGGGAACGGTTATGGCGTCCGACACCGCATTCGTCATCGGATGTCTGGCACTGCTGGGATCGCGCATTCCCAAAAACCTGCGCGTGTTCATGCTGTCGTTGGCGATCATCGACGATATCGGCGCCATTCTTGTCGTGGCAATCGGCTACAGCCACCACATTGTCTGGATGGCGCTGGCATTGGGTGGACTTGGCATCGTAATCGTGCGTGCCATGGCACTCATCGGCATACGGAGTATTCCGCTTTACATTCTGATGGGATGTTTGATCTGGCTGGCCCTGGACGCATCCGGGATCCATGCCACGGTCACCGGCGTGATCCTTGGACTGCTGACGCCGGCACGCCGCTGGGTCAGCGACGAGCGTCTGTATGCCATATTGGGCCAGGTCATCGCGCACCCGGCCAGTGACGAGGGCAGCGACGACACGGAGGATCGACAGACATTGCAGATGGCCGAAACGGCGGCTCGCGAAACGCTGTCGCCGGTCGAACGGCTGGAGATCGCACTGCACCCATGGGTCGGCTTTATTGTCATGCCGGTTTTTGCATTCGCCAACGCGGGATTGCCGTTGTCGTTGGAACATTTCGGCAACTCGGTGACCGTGGCGGTGTTCGTTGGATTAGCGGTGGGAAAACCCGTAGGCATTCTGACGTTCAGTTGGTTGGCGGTGCGCCTCGGAATCGCGATACGTCCCCCGGACCTTGGTTGGAGACTATTGGCAGGCGGCGGTCTGCTGGCCGGGATCGGATTCACGATGGCGCTGTTTATTGCCAACGTGGCCTTCAGCAATACGCTTATCGATGGCGCGAAATTGGGAATCTTTCTGGCATCGATCGTATCCGCGCTGGCAGGCATGGCGCTGCTTATGTGGTCGCCCGCAGGAGAAAGAGATCGTCAAGGGGATAGCGGTTGACGCGAGGTATAAGCGTCGGCGCATCGCTTGAACCTGACGTCCCGGACATTCCGTCCCGACAGTCCCTTTCATTTTCTTCGATAAGGGCGCCGCAGTCATTACCCATCCCGCCTAATTTTTTCGCATCTCGCGCTCCGCCTGGAGCCAATTCTCGACGGCGTGGCCATCCCGGTGGCCTTGCTGCTCATAAAGTTCGTAGGCGCGCATGGCGATCTGCGGCGTCATATCAGCAGGCAACTTGCCCAACAGGGGAGCTGCGGTCGGGTCGAACACGCGATATGCCATCAGTTTCACGCGATCGCTCACCAGGAACCATATCAGCGCATAACCCCAGACGAACAGCGCCCAGCCCCAGCCGAGCGGCGTCATAAACAGTCCGTAGACCGCTATCAGCGTCGCCACCAGCTGCGTGCCGAACACGGCCAGCAACAGTATCCGCGCCGGGCGTATCGACCAAAACGGGCCTCGCGTGCGTGTCATGAAAATCGTCAGATGTCCGGCGACGGAGAGCATCAGGTACATCAACGTCTGAATGTGTCCGCGGTCGAGGTGATGAACCCGCTCGCCGATATAGAACAGCCCGAACGCGGCCACAGGTCCGATAACGCCGAGCACGGTTGCTACCCCCAGCACCATGCGCATGTTCCAGGCCTCGGGCTTATCCTTGTAATGGACGTTGTCGTAGGCGATGGACAGGATGGCGCCATCGTTGAGCAGCGCCAGCATCACGATCA
>CAYQWR010000104.1:0-1428 GCA_964421235.1 uncultured Thiohalomonas sp.
GCCTGACAAGCAGGCGGTTTGCACGTAAAATGCCCCCCTTTACTCCCCAAGGCAGTTTCATGGCGCGTACCGTTTACCTCAAAACCTTCGGCTGTCAGATGAACGAGTATGACTCGGCGCGGATCCTCGACGGCCTGCGTGTCGGCTGTGGTCTGGAACCGACCGACGATGCCGAGAGCGCCGACGTGCTGCTGCTCAACACCTGCTCGGTGCGCGAGAAGGCGCAGGAGAAGGTGTTTTCCCAGCTCGGCGTGTGGAAGCCGCTGAAGGAGAAGAATCCCAACCTGGTGATCGGCGTCGGCGGTTGCGTGGCGAGCCAGGAGGGCGAGGCGATCCGCGCGCGCGCGCCGTATGTCGACGTGGTGTTCGGTCCCCAGACCTTGCACCGTCTGCCGCAGATGCTCAAAGCGGTGTGGACGGAGCACCGTCCTGTGGTGGACGTCTCCTTTCCCGAGATCGAGAAGTTCGATGCGCTGCCGGAGCCGCGCGCCGACGGGCCGACCGCCTACGTCTCGGTGATGGAGGGGTGTTCCAAATATTGCACCTACTGCATTGTCCCCTACACCCGCGGCGCCGAGGTAAGCCGGCCGTTCGACGACGTCATCGCCGAAGTGGCGGGGCTCGCGGCGCAGGGGGTGCGCGAGGTCAACCTGTTGGGACAGAACGTCAACGCCTATCGCGGCCGCATGCACGACGGCGCCGTCGCCGACCTGGCGCTGCTGATCCACTATGTCGCCGCCATCGACGGCATCGAACGGATCCGCTTCACCACCTCGCACCCGATGGAGATGAGCGAGTCGCTGATCCAGGCCTACGCCGAGGTGCCCAAGCTGGTGAGCTTCCTGCACCTGCCGCTGCAGAGCGGTGCCGACCGCATCCTGGCGCTGATGAAGCGCGGCCACACCGCGCTGGAGTACAAATCGATCATCCGCCGCCTGCGCGCCGCGCGCCCCGACCTCACGCTCTCGTCCGATTTCATCGTCGGCTTCCCCGGCGAGAGCGAGGCCGATTTCGAGGCGACCCTGAAGATGGTGGAGGAGATCGGTTTCGATCACAGCTACAGTTTCATCTACAGCCCGCGCCCCGGTACCCCGGCGGCGGATCTGCCCGACGATGTTCCGCTGGAGGTGAAGAAGGCGCGGCTGGCGCGGTTGCAGGCGCTGATCAACACCCAGGCCCAGCGCTACAGCCGCCAGATGGTGGGCAGCGTGCAGCGGGTGCTGGTGGAGGGACCGTCGCGCAAGGATCCGCAGCGGCTTACCGGTCGCACCGAGAACAACCGTGCGGTGAACTTCGACGGCGATGCCGAACTCGTCGGGGGCTTCGTCGAGGTGCGCATCACCGAGGCGCTGCCCAACTCCCTGCGCGGCGAACTGGTGGGCGCCGCGGCGGCATGAAGGCGACGGGTTCACCGCAGAGACGCAGAGG
>CAYQWR010000104.1:1438-9379 GCA_964421235.1 uncultured Thiohalomonas sp.
GAACTGGTGCGGGCGGCGGCGGCGTAATGATGCAAGTCAAAAGCTTCAACGCAAAGGCGCAAAGGTCGCAAAGAATTTTCATTCATATTCCTTTGCGGTCTTCGCGTTCTTTGCGCCTTTGCGTTGGATTTTTCAAAGGTGGTCAAGGATGAACACTACCCCTGAATCGATCGACCTCGTCCTCGAACCCGAAGACAACGCGCGGCTCGCCAATCTATCGGGCCAGTTCGACGAGCACCTGCGCCTGATCGAGCGGCGGCTGGGCGTGGAGATGAACAACCGCGGCAACCGCTTTCGCGTCATCGGCGACGAGAAATCGGTGCGCGCCGCGGCGGAGGTGTTGAAAGGGCTGTATGCGGTGAGCGTCGGCGAGACGCTGTCGCCGGCGCGGGTGCACCTGTTTTTGCAGGAGTCGGGCGTGGAGGCGCTGCTGGAGCCGGCGGCGGAGGAGGAGATCGACGTCACCATCCGCACCAAGCGCGGCGAAGTGCGCGGCCGCGGTCCGAACCAAAAGCGCTACCTGCGCAATATCATCTCCCACGACATCAACTTCGGCATCGGACCGGCGGGTACCGGCAAGACCTATCTCGCCGTCGCCTGTGCGGTGGAGGCGCTGGAGCGCGAGCAGGTGAGCAAGCTGGTGCTGACCCGTCCCGCGGTGGAGGCGGGCGAACGGCTCGGTTTCCTGCCCGGCGACCTGGCGCAGAAGGTCGACCCCTACCTGCGTCCGCTCTACGACGCCCTGTACGAGATGCTCGGTTTCGACCGCGTCGCCAAGCTGATGGAGAAGCAGGTGATCGAGGTGGCGCCGCTCGCCTACATGCGCGGGCGCACCCTGAACGACGCCTTCATCATCCTCGACGAGGCGCAGAACACCACGGTCGAGCAGATGAAGATGTTTCTCACCCGCATCGGCTTCGGCTCCACCGCCGTGGTCACCGGCGACGTCACCCAGATCGACCTGCCGCGCGGCACCGGCTCCGGCCTGCGCCAGGTGGTGGAGGTGCTGAAGGACGTGGAGGGGATCAGCTTCACCTTCTTCCTGGCCAAGGACGTGGTGCGCCACCCCCTGGTGCAGCGCATCGTCAACGCCTACGAACGCCACGACGCCGCGACGGCGAAGAAAGATGATTAACCAAAGACGTTCACCGCAAAGGCGCAAAGGACGCCAAGAACCATGAATGACGTGACTTTGCGCTCTTTGCGCCTTTGCGGTGAATATCTTGGTGTTTATCGGTGATCGACCTCGACCTGCAGATCGCCAGCGCCGCCGCCGACCTGCCGTCGGAGGCGGATTTTCGGCGCTGGGCGAGCGCGGCGCTGGCCGGTCGCGACGGCGCGGAGTTGACCGTGCGTATCGTCGACGAGGCCGAGAGTTCCGAGCTCAATGGCGCCTACCGGCATAAGCAAGGACCCACTAACGTGCTGTCGTTTCCATTCGCCGCACCGCCCGGCGTAACGCTGCCGCTGCTGGGCGATATCGTCATCTGCGCGCCGGTGGTGGCGCGCGAGGCGCGCGAGCAGGACAAGGCGCCGACCGCCCACTGGGCCCACATGGTGGTGCATGGCTGCCTCCATCTGCTGGGCTACGATCATCTCGTGGAGGAGGAGGCGCAACGAATGGAGTCCCTTGAAACGAACATCCTCTCTGGCCTAGGCTATCCGGACCCGTACCAAACATACGGGTAAAGAAATGGTCATGACAGCCCACTAACCTCTCGACGAACCAACCGAAAGAGTCACCTGAGAACCCCCATATGAACGATGGCCGACCTAGTAGCGGCGAAAATGGCGAACCCCGGCGCAGTTGGCTGGAGCGCCTGGGCCAGGCCCTGCAGGGCAATGAACCAAAAGACAAGAACGACCTGATCGAATTCATCCGCGACGCGCACCAGCGTCGCCTCATCGATGGGGATGTCCTCGACATGCTCGAAGGCGTGCTGGCCGTATCCGACATGCACGCCCGCGACATCATGATCCCGCGTTCGCAGATGGTGGTGGTGGAGCGCGATCAGAGCCTGGCCGAGTTTCTGCCCATGATTATCGAGGAGGCGCACTCGCGCTTTCCCGTCATCGGCGACAGTCGCGATGAGGTGCTCGGGATTCTGCTGGCCAAGGATCTGCTGCCGTTTGTGGCCAAGAACGGCGAAGAGTTCGATATCCGCGAGGTACTGCGCCCGGCCGTGTTCGTGCCGGAGAGCAAGCGTCTCAACGTGCTGTTGCGCGAGTTTCGTACCAGCCGCAACCACATGGCGCTCGTGGTGGACGAATACGGCGGCGTCGCCGGCATGGTCACCATCGAAGACGTGATGGAGCAGATCGTCGGCGAGATCGAGGACGAGCACGATGTCGACGAAGAGGATACCGATATCCAGCAGGTCGCCAAGGGGCATCATACCGTGCGCTCACTGACCTCCATCGAGGACTTCAACGAACACTTCGGCACCCTGTTCCCGGACGAGGAGTTCGATACCATCGGCGGTCTGTTGCTGTCGCACTTCGGCCATATGCCCAAGCGCGGCGAGAGTCTCGACATCGGCGGCATCCATTTCAAGGTGCTGCGCGCCGACAGCCGCCGCCTGCACTTGGTGGAGGTGTCGAAGGCGGCGCCGCTGCCGGAGAGCATCGACGCCGAGGGCGGGGAGTAGGTGCCCGCCGCGCAAGCTGCGCCGGAGGCGATGGCGGCGCATGAGCCGGACGACGGCGCCGTCGCCGAAACTTGGCTGCGGCGTATGACCGTCGGCTGGCGCGGCGACCTGGCCGCCGCGGTTGCAGGCGCGTTGTTGCCGCTTGCCTTCGCGCCGGTCGACCTGTTTCTCCTGGCGATACTCTGTCCTGCGCTGCTGTTCCTGACGCTGGACGGCGCCGCGCCCCGGCGCGCGTTGCGCCGCGGTTTTTTGTTCGGTCTGGGCCAGTTCGGCGTCGGCGTCTCGTGGGTGTTTGTGGCGATCCATGAATTCGGCGATACCGGCGTGGTGTTGGCGACCCTGCTGACCACCCTGTTCGTGGCGGCGCTGGCGCTCTATCCCGCGCTGTTCGGCTGGGCGTCGGCGTGGCTGCTGCGGCGGGCCGGTCCGCGGTTCGGCGCGCCGGTACGATGGCTGCTGGTCCTGCCGGTGCTGTGGCTGCTGGTGGAGTGGCTGCGCGGCTGGTTGTTCACCGGTTTTCCCTGGCTGCAATTGGGTTACAGCGAAGAGCATGCGCCGCTGGCCGGTCTGGCGCCGGTATTCGGCGTCTACGGCGTCACCTGGGGCTGCGCCCTCAGCGCCGGCGCGGCGGCCTGGTTGCTGCGCAGCGGGCGGCGGGCGTGGCCGGGGATTGCGCTGGTCGCGGTGTTATGGCTCAGCGCCTGGGGCCTGCGCCAGGTGGACTGGACGCACCCGGTGGGAGCTCCCGTCAGTTTCGCGCTGATTCAGGATAACCTGCCGCAGGAGACCAAATGGGATCCTTCCCAGTTCCAGCGCCGTCTCGACCTCTATGCGCGGCTGACCCTGGAGAATATCGGCAATGTCGATGTGGTGGTCTGGCCGGAAAATGCCATCACCGCCTTCTACGGCGATTTGAAGAGCAATTATTTCGACTGGCTGGAGGGCAAGGCCAAGGCCGCCGGTACCGATCTGGTGGTCGGCGTGCCGCTGCGCAAGAAGGACGGCAAAGGCTACTACACCACGCTGATGGTGCTGGGACGCCACGACGGCGTCTACCGCAAGCATCACCTGGTGCCGTTCGGCGAATACGTGCCGTTGCAGGGGATGCTGCGCGGCTTGATCAAATTCTTCAACCTGCCGATGTCCAATTTTTCCCCGGGCGGTGCCGATCAACCGCCGCTGCTGGTAGGCGGGCAGCCGGCGGCCGTGTCGATCTGTTACGAGGATGCCTTCGGCGAACAGCTGCTGCACAATTTTCCGCGGGCGACGCTGCTGCTCAACGGCAGCAACAACGCCTGGTACGGCGACTCGTTCGCGCCGTTTCAGCACCTGGAGATATCGATCATGCGCACCATCGAGACCGGTCGCCCGCTGGTGCGCGCCACCACCAACGGTATCACCGCCCTGGTCGATGCCCACGGCCACATCCTGGCGCGGGCGCCGCAGTTTCGTACCTACGTGTTGCGCGGCGCGGTGCAGCCGATGGCGGGCAGTACGCCCTATACGCGCTGGGGCAATGCGCCGGTAGTGATACTGGCGTTCGCCATCCTCGGCGGACTGCTGTGGCGCGGACGGCATGCGTAAGGCGCGGCTGCACTTTTCGTTCATCAATGCGTCATTGATGAACGGTGTTGAGGTAGGATGAGCGGATGACCTCTGAGGTTGACACCCGACATAACGCTGCATTGAACGGCTTGGCATTGCCGCCGATGCCGGAATCGCTGCTGCAGATCCGGGCCGAGCAGGCCAAGCCGGAAGCGGACGCCGAACGCATTACCGCAATCGTCGCCGGCGATGTCAGTCTGGCCGCCGAGGTGCTGAAAACCGTCAACTCGCCGATGTTCCGGCGGCGTCAATCGATCAGCTCGATCCCCAATGCCGTGATGCTGCTGGGACTGGACAACGTGCTCAACGTCGTCGCTGCGGTGGCGCTGCGCCGCGCCATGGACTGCGGCGACAACAAGCTGATGCTCACCCGCTTTTGGGACACGGCCGGCGACGTCGCCTTCGCCGCGGCCGCCTTGGCGCGCGAGGTATCGGGCGTGCCTGCGGACATGGCGTATACCATGGGCCTGTTTCACGATTGCGGTATTCCCATCATGATGTGCCGCCATCTCGATTACCCCGACGTGCTGCGGGCGGCGGAGCAGAACGGGGGCCGGTCGCTGGTGGAGTTGGAGCTGGAGCGCTACCACATGCATCATGCCCAGGTCGGCTATCACGTGAGCCGTGCCTGGAATTTGCGCGAGGCGTTATGCAGCGCGATCCATTACCATCACCATTTCCCCCATCTGATGGCGCACGACGAGGAGTTCGACGAATTGGTACTGTCGTTGATCGCGCTGCTCAAAATGGCCGAGCACATCAGCAACGAATTTCGCGGTATCGCCTTTCGTAACGGGCTCGACGATGTCGAATGGGAGCGCGTCGGCATGCTGGCGTTGAGCCATTTTGACCTTGAGCCGGACGATTTCGCCGATATCGCCGGCAGGATCATGCAGCAACTGGGGCAAAGCTGACGCGCGATGTCCCTGCATGATGGTGTGGAAACGCCCATGCAGCCAAGGCACGAACAAATAGCGTTGCCGCCGAAGTGTTGAAAACGGTCAATGCTCCGGCGTTCCGCCGCCGGGTTTCGCTCAGTCCTCTCGCGACACCCGACGGTACACGGAGCCGTGGCACTTGGGGCAGGGCGGGATGTGGCTGATGTGGTGGAAATGGAGCAGTTCGCCGCAGGCCTTGCACTGCAGGGTGCCGATGCCGGTCACCTCGCCGCTGTGCCATTCGCCCACCGCGTTGGCGCGCGCCTCCAGCTCGCCGTATTCGAGCCGCGCATAATCCACCGTGTCGCGGAACAGGTCGGCCAGTCCCTGCTCCACCAGTTTCAGGTCGAATTTCAGCCACCCGGCCAGCTCGCTGCCGTTCGTCGCCAGGAAGCGGCCCGCGTCCTGCAGGTCGCGCGTCAGGTAGTCACCGACGCGTTCGGCCTCTTCGCGCGACAGCTCGCCCAGTTCGGTGGCGGTCTCCTGGGCGCGTTCAACGGCGCGGGTCAGCGCTGGCCCGGTACCGTGCTCCGCGTTCTCGACGGAGGTTTTGAGCCGTCCCAGCATGTGGTAATAGGCGTCCACCAGACGCTGCTTCATTCCCGATTGACCGCTCGTTTCGCTCATCTCTGTTCTCCGGTTCGCAGTTAGGGTTAGTTTGACGCAGTTGCCCGGCGGTGCCAACCGGAACAAGAGGGGGACGAGATGCGAGGGCCGAGGGTCGCGGGGTGGTGTGCGCTGTGCGCACGATATTCAAATTAGGGGGGTGAGCGTAGCGAACGCGTTCCCTCGAACCTCGCCTCTCGTATCTCGTCTCGGTGTTTTTGTAGTATCCTGAACGGCCCGAAAAACAGGCATCTTTTCCAGGAATTCGAACATCATCATGGCGTTGCAAGAGCATTACGACCCCCGGCAGATCGAACAGGCCGTCCAGGCGCAGTGGGAGCGGGAGCAGAGCTTCCGGGCGAGCGAGGATCCGGCCAGGGAGAAGTTCTACTGCCTCTCCATGTTCCCCTATCCGAGCGGGCGGCTGCACATGGGCCATGTGCGCAACTACACCATCGGCGACGTCATTGCCCGCTATCAGCGCATGCTGGGCAAGAACGTGCTGCAGCCCATGGGCTGGGACGCCTTCGGCCTGCCGGCGGAGAACGCCGCCATGAACAACGGCGTGCCGCCGGCGCAGTGGACCTACAGCAACATCGACTACATGCGCAGCCAGCTCAAATCGCTCGGTTTTGCCGTCGACTGGTCGCGCGAGGTGGCCACCTGCAAGCCCGACTACTACCGCTGGAACCAGTGGCTGTTCCTGCGCCTGCTGGAGAAGGGCATCGTCTACCAGAAGACCGGTACCGTGAACTGGGACCCGGTCGATCAGACCGTGCTGGCCAACGAGCAGGTGATCGACGGCCGCGGCTGGCGTACCGGCGCGCTGGTGGAGAAGCGCGAGATCCCCATGTACTACATGGCGATCACCGAATACGCCGAGGCGCTGCTGGCCGACCTGGATCAACTCGACGGCTGGCCCGAGCAGGTGCGCACCATGCAGCGCAACTGGATCGGCAAGTCCCACGGCGTGCGCGTCGGTTTCCCCCATGAGATCGACGGCGGCGGCACCCTGTGGGTCTTCACCACCCGCGCCGACACCCTGATGGGCGCCACCTACGTGGCCGTTGCCGCCGAACACCCGCTGGCACTGCACGCGGCGCAGGACAATCCGGCGCTGGCCGCCTTCATCGAGGAGTGCAAGCACGGCGGCACCTCCGAGGCTGAGCTGGCCACCCAGGAGAAGAGGGGCATGGCGACGGGCCTCACCGTCGCCCACCCGCTCACCGGCGAGCCGCTGCCGCTGTGGGTCGCCAACTACGTGCTGATGGGCTACGGCGAGGGCGCCGTGATGGCGGTGCCGGCCCACGACGAGCGCGACTTCGCCTTTGCCCACAAATACAGCCTGCCGATCAAGACTGTCATTCGTACCTCCGCCGGCGACGCCACACCGGCGCCGTGGCAGGAGAGCTACGCCGAGCACGGCAGCTGCATCAATTCCGGCAAGTACGACGGTCTCGCGTTCGAGGCGGCGGTGGATGCCATTGCCGCCGATCTGAGCGCGAAGGAACTGGGCGAGAAGAAGGTCACCTGGCGCCTGCGCGACTGGGGCATCTCGCGCCAGCGCTACTGGGGCACGCCGATCCCGATCATCCACTGCGACAAGTGCGGCGACGTGCCGGTGCCCGACGAGCAGCTGCCGGTGGTGCTGCCCGAGGAGTGCGTGCCCGACGGCAGCGGTAATCCTCTGAACAAGTACGAGGCGTTTCTCCATTGCACCTGTCCCCAGTGCGGCGGCGCGGCCAGGCGCGAGACCGACACCATGGACACCTTCGTCGACTCGTCCTGGTACTTCTTCCGCTACACCTGCCCGGACGCCGCGACCATGGTCGACGGGCGTGCCGATTACTGGATGCCGGCCGATCAGTACATCGGCGGCATCGAGCACGCGATCCTGCACCTGCTCTACTCGCGCTTCTGGACCAAGGCGATGAACACCCTGGGCCTGACGAACGTGGTGGAGCCGTTCAAGCGTCTGCTGACCCAGGGCATGGTGGTGGCGCCGACCTTCTATCGCGAGGGGGCGGACGGGCGCAGGCAGTGGATCAATCCGGCCGACGTGAACGTCAAGCTGGACGACAAGAGCCGCCCGCTGAGCGCGACGCTCAACGGCGACGGCCAGCCGGTGATCATGGGCGGCGTCG
>CAYQWR010000105.1:0-9373 GCA_964421235.1 uncultured Thiohalomonas sp.
CGAGATGATGGCAAATGTCGCTTAACCATGTGTCCGGAAAACACGGGGTGCCTCAACTCGACCCCAGAATTCACTATCGCGACTGCTACCGATGAACGCAGACGAAACGACCCCCGTTAGTGCCCCCACCAAGAAGTGGGACACCCGTTTCCTGAGCCTGGCGGCCCACATCTCCGGCTGGAGCAAGGACCCCTCGTCGCAGGTGGGTGCGGTCATCACCGACGGCAACCGCATCGTCTCGCTGGGCTACAACGGCTTCGCCGCCGGCGTGCACGACACCAGCGAACGGCTGGTCGACCGTGCCACCAAGCTGAACCTGACCATTCACGCCGAAGAGAACGCGATGATCTTCGCCAAGCGCGACCTGCGCGGCTGTACCGTCTACGTGACGCACCCGCCGTGCCCGCGCTGCGCCTCGAAGCTGATCCAGGACGAGATCGCGCGGGTGGTGTTCATCGCGCCGAGCGAGGATTTCCTGTCGCGCTGGGCCGACGACCTGGAGCTGTCGTACCAGATGTACCGCGAGGCCGATATCGAGGTCACCCGCTATCCGCTGGAGGAGATCAGCGTCGACAACGCCCGGATCACCATCGCCCCCGGCGGCTTTTTCAAGAAGATCCTGGAGCAGCTGCTGCGCAAATTTTGAGCGGTGCGGGCAGGGGGCCGGCCAAATACGGTATGCTGGCCCGGCAACATATCGACCGATATGCTCCAGCCCCAGCGCACTACCGCGGCGCATACGGGCCTTCAGGTTTCGCACTTCAACGGAACCGTACGCGTTGCACTGCGGTCGCAGCTAGTGGGCCTGACCCTCACCTAACGGTCTCATGACATTCAAAATTTGAAACTATGACGATGACCCGTCTGCAGAAAAGCCTGATCTTCTTCGCCATCTCCATGGTGCTGTTCACCCTTGGGCGCGGCCTGCTTTATCTGCTCTATCCCTCGGTGTTCTCCTCGCTCAGTACCGGTCAGGTCTTCGGGGCCTTCTTCTACGGCCTGCGCTTCGACGGTTCGGTGGTGGCGCGCATCCTCGCGATCCCGTTCCTGCTGATGGCATTCCCGCTCAAACGGCTGGATCGCCGCGCCTGGTTCGATACCTTTGCGTGGGTGACCTACGCGCTGGTCATCGGCATGTTTCTGCTGTTGCTGGGCGACGTGACCTATTTCTACCAGGTCAAGCGCCACATCTCCTATGAACTGGCACTGATCGGCAACGACTGGACCTACCTGGTCACCTTCGCGCTGGAGGCCTACTGGTGGGCGCTGATCCTGTTCGCCCTGTTCGCCGCGGCGCTGGCATGGTTGTGGCTGCGCATCCTGCGCATTCCGTTCAAGCCGATGCGCTGGGCGCCGCTGCAATACGTGGTGCTGTTCCTGGCGCTGGCCATCGTCGGACGCGGCGGTCCCACCGGCAAGATGATCGAGCTGATCGACGCCTTCGACGGCGGTAGCTCCGCGTTCGGCAATCTGGCCCTCAACGGCGTATTCACCACCATCGTCTTCTCGCTCAACATGAATCCGGTGAAGCATGACTTCTACCCGGAGAAGGAGGCGGTGGCGATCCTCAAGCAGCAGCGCCCGATCATCGACCCTGCCTATCCGATGGTGCAGCGCTACGACAGCAAGCCTACCGGGTACAACATCGTGTTCGTGCTGATGGAGAGCTGGAATTTCGATTTTGTCGACAGTTTCAGCGGCAAGCACATCGGCGACACCCCCAATTTCGACGCCCTGGCGAAGGACGGGTTGAAGTTCACCCACTTCTACGCGGCCGGTCAGCGCAGCATCGAAGGGATTCAGGCCACGCTGACCGGTATCCCGATGCTGGAGGGGCTGCCGCGCATCGATGCCGGTCTCGGCATCTCCAACTTCACCCGCCTGGGCGATGTGGCCGCGCGCCACGGTTATCACACCATCTTCGTGCAGACCTCCGACCGCGACTCGTTCAAGGTGGACGAGGTGGCCAAGGCGGACGGTTTCCAGCAGTACTACGGCAAGCAGGACATCCCGCTATTGCTGAAGTATCCCCACCCGGAGATGGCGACCTTCGGCTGGGATTACGACATGCTGCAGTTCCTCAAGAAGAAGCTCGACACGATCAAGAAGCCGTTTATCGCCTACTGCTTCACCGGCAGCACCCACACCCCCTATCTGCCGGTGCCGGGGCACGTCATCCGCGAGCCCTACAGCTATGACGACCTGAACGGCTATATCAACGCCATGGCCTATTCCGACTGGAGCATCGGCCAGTTCATAGCGGCGGCGCGCAAGGAGCCGTGGTTCCACAACACCATCTTCATGTTCACCGCCGACCACGCGACCCACTGGCAGCAGGGCAACAACCTGCTGCAACGCTTCCACACGCCGTTCCTCATCTACGCGCCGGGCATCATCAAGCCGGGGACCGACACCGTGGTCGCGTCACAGCTCGACGTGATGCCCACCATCATGGATCTGCTCGGTTTCAACGACGAATTCTCATCGATTGGCGAATCGGTGTTCCGCAAGCATCACGGCGGCATGGCCATGATGACCGAGGGCGGCGAGGCCATCGGCATCATCACCGACCGCGCTTATCTCATGCACAATCTCCACAACCGTCTGGAGGCGCGCGGGATCGACGGTCCCGTGCCGCCGGCTTATCTCGACCAGCTGCAGCGCTGGCTGTTGGCGCGCGACCAGCTCAGTTACAACCTGCTGCGCAGCAACCACTGGGCTCGCTGATGTCACGACTGAGCGGATTTCAACGCGCGATATTGTTGCTGTTGTTGGTGCTGACCGTGGCCGCGTTGTCGCCGTGGCACCCGGCCGGTCCGTTCGATCCGCGTACCTATGCGCGGCTGGCGCACATGCATCTCGCCTATCCGTTGAGTTCGATCCTGTGGGAGCCGCTGACCGCGCCCGGCAACGCCATCGTCGGCGCCCCCGACTTCCGTCTGGCGTTCGCCGTCACCGCCTTCTGGCTCGGCGTGGCGGCCGCCATCTGGGCCTGGCGCCGCGGCGGCGTGTGGTGGCGCCGCGGTCTGCGCACCACCGGCTGGGCGCTGTTCGCGCCCTGGTGCCTGATCGCCTACATGCTGTTCATTTCGCACATCCACTTCCCCGGCTGGATGCTGAGCAGCGACGACCCCAACGCGGTGATCGCCGATCTGCACAGTCACACGTTGGGCTCGCACGACGGCCTGGTGCGCGCGCCGTTCAACCTGAGTTGGCATTTGGCACGCGGTTTCAATGTGGTGGCGGTGACCGAACACGACGACTCGCGCGGCTCGTTCTACGCACAACAGATCGCGGCGCAACAGTTTCCCCAACTGGGCGTGATCCCCGGAGTCGAGGTGGGTGACGAATACGGCGGCTTCCTGGTGGGACTGGGGCTGAAGCCGGGGGTGCCGGTCCCCAATTTCTGGACCGATCGCCAGGAGTATTCACGCCGTTTCGTGGCCGCAGTCCACGACCAGCACCACGGTGCGGTGATCTCGCTGGCATGGCGCCTCAACGTCGAGGCGGTGCATGACCTGGCGGCGGCGGGCGTCGACGGCTTCGAGATCGCCAACAACGGTCATCCCGACGTGCCCAAGGCCGTGCGCGCCGCGATCCTCGATGTGGCGCACAAGGACCATCTGGTGCTGGTCGCTTCCAGCGACTGGCATGGCTGGGGCGGCGCCATCCGCACCTGGACCGTATTCCATATCCCGGGTGCGTCGGCGATGACGCCGCAGCAGCGCGCGGATGCGGTGATTGCGACGCTGCGCAACCACGATGTCGCCGCGGTTACGCCGGTGGTGGCGGGACGTCTTGGTCCACCGTCGATCCCGCGCCTCATCTTTGCGCCGTTGGTGGAGACGGCGCGCTACGGCGCCGAGTTGTCGTTCCCGCGCCTGCTCGGCTGGTGGGTGTGGGGCGGTCTGCTGATCGCGGCGGCGGCGGCGCTGGAGCGGCGCGGGCTGCGTCCCACGCGCGTGTTGTTCACCACCTGGCTCGGCATCATCGGTGTCGGTCTGCTGTGGCGCGGCGCGCAGATCTATTTCATCAAGCCGCAGGGCGATGTGGTGTTGAGTGATGTCACCCAGCAACTGGGCGGCATGGCCGTCTATGTGGCGGCGCCCCTGATCGTCGTCGCGATTGCGCTGGCGATCAACGGCTGGCGTCGGCGGCGATCCGAACCGACGACCGGCTGAGCGCGCTGTCCCGCCGCACGCGGCGCCGATCCCGTCCTACGATGCACGACCTCCAATCCGCGTGACACGCACGGCAAGGCGCAGTGGCGCGTTGCGCAGAGCGGTGCCTCATCAGCGGCGGCGATGGCGTCACCGCCATCTCGTCATGCGATGTGTCGTGCGTGTCATGCCTGGCAACACGGCATCTGGAACACGTCCAAATAATTTCGTAACGCCATGAATGGGATGGCGATGTCCCGCCATGGTCGTCGCCCATCGGCACCGGATGCCGCGTTGCGGCGGCGTCTGCGGCCGGAGCGTCTATACTGCTCCGATGCGCGTATGAGAAAACAGTGTTCTGAGAATAGGTAAAATCCATTTGGTACTATGACTTTGCACGAAGGCGACGGGTGCCGTCTTTGGCAGTCACATACAGATTTTGGCGGGATGGTGTTACATGACGTTCCAAAAGAAAGAAGTTGCGTGCGATCGTTGCGGGCTGTTTGGCATGTGCCGCGTCGTTGGACTTGGCTCCGATGAAGGCGAACGTTTCAATCAGGTGGTGTCGCGCCGCGAGCACGTGGCGAAAGGCGATCTGCTGTGTGAGGCTGAGAGGCCGTTCCAATCGATATTCGCGGTCAAATCCGGCGCCTTCAAGAGCTTCATGCGAATGGACGACGGCAGTGAGCAGATTGTCGACTTTCATTTCCCGGGCGAGCTCATCGGCCTGGAAGGGGTGGCAACCCGCAAATACGGTTTTGGTGTGCGCGCATTGACGCCGGCCAGCGTGTGCCGCATGCAGGTGGTGGATCTGGCGCTGTCGCCGGCCGAGATGATGCGCTTCCAACAGCGTTTGAGCGAAGCGTTGAGCCGCAAGGTACACCACTCTCAGGGTGCGTTCATGCTGATCGGTTCACCGACGGCGGAACGGACGCTGGCGCTGTTCCTGCTGGGATTGTCGGAGCGTTTCGACGAGCGCGGCCTGCCCGCCTATCGCTTCCGTCTGCCGATGGGGCGCGAGGATATCGCCAACTACCTCGGGCTCGCCAACGAGACGGTGAGCCGTCTCCTCAACCGGTTCCAGAGCCAGGGTATCATCACCGTGCGCGCACGCGATACGCAGCTGTGCGACGTCGCACGACTGCGCGACGTTGCGGGCCTGGCGGCAGGGTCGGCGACGCCGGAAGCGGCGTCCATGACCTCGGCCGAGATCCGCAGCATCCGTCCGTCCCTGGCGCGCGCGGCCACCTGAGCACCGCGCCCGAGGCACACACCACGGACCGGGCGCGGACCCCATCCTATCCTGCGTCTGTCTTTGCGCGCTTGGCGTCTTGGCGAGATTTTTAGGGAAGAAAATCGGGATCTCGCCAAGGCGCCAGGTGCGCCGAGAAATCGCAGCTCCTTTTTCGCTGCGTTCTTTCACGTCAATGAAAATCGCGCGAACGGGTCTCCAGTTCGCCGAGCAGCGCGTCCAGCGCCTCCAGCCGCTGCGCCACCAGATGGATCACCTCGCCTTCGCGCTGTAGCTTGCCGCGCACCCGCAACAACCGTCCCTGCAACACCTCCTTGCGAAAACGTTCCACCAGCCGCTGCCAGACGATGACGTTGGCGACGCCCGTCTCATCCTCCAGGGTGATGAACACCGCCGTGCCCTTGCCCGGACACTGGCGCGAGATCACCAGCCCGGTGCAGGCGACGTGGGCGCCGTCGGCGACGGCGGCGAGGCGCGCGGCGGGAACGCTGTTGCGCAGCCGCGGGCGCAGCAGCGCCAGCGGATGGCGGCCCAGGGTGAGGCCGGTGCTGGCGTAGTCGGCGATCATATCCTCCGCCTCGCCCGGCGCCTCCAGCAGCGGCAGCTGTTCGGCGAAGGTCGGCTGTGAGAACAGCGGCATGGCCGGCTCGGTGCCCAATGCCTGCCAGCGCGCCGCGCGGCGGTGACCCGCCAGGGTCTTCAGCGCATCGGCCGCGGCCAGTGCCTCGGTGTCGCGTTGGTTCAGTCGCCCGCGCCGGATCAGGTCGGGCACGTCGGCGAACGGTCGTTCGCTGCGCGCCGCAACGACGCGCTCCGCTGCGTCGTAACTCAACCCCTTCACCATGCCCAGCCCAAGCCGCAACGCGAGCGCGTCGTTTCCTTCCAGGGTACATTCCCATGCGCTATGCGCCACATCCACCGCACGCACCTCGACGCCGTGGCGGCGCGCGTCCTGCACCAGCTGGCTCGGCGCATAAAAGCCCATCGGCTGGCTGTTGAGCAGGGCGCAGGTGAACACTGCCGGCTCGAAACACTTGATCCAGGCCGAGACGTAGACCAGCAGGGCGAAGCTGCACGCATGTGACTCGGGGAAGCCGTATTCGCCGAAGCCCTGAATTTGCGCGAAGATCTGGCGCGCGAACTGTTCGTCGTAGCCGCGTGCGCGCATGCCGTCGATGAGCTTGCGCTCGAACGGCTCCAGTCCGCCCTTGCGCTTCCACGCCGCCATGGCGCGACGCAGCCGGTCCGCTTCGCCGGCGGAAAAGCCGGCGGCCACCATCGCCAGCTTGATCACCTGTTCCTGAAAGATGGGGATGCCCAGGGTGCGTTCCAGTACCTCCTCCACCGCGTCGCTGGGATAGGTGACCGGTTCCAGTCCCTGTCTGCGGCGCAAATAAGGGTGCACCATGTCGCCCTGGATCGGGCCGGGGCGGACGATGGCCACTTCGATCACCAGGTCGTAGAACCTTTTCGGCCTGAGCCGCGGCAGCATGGTCATCTGCGCGCGCGACTCGATCTGGAACACGCCGACGGTGTCGGCGCGCTGGATCATTTCATACACCGCCGGCAGCTCGGGCGGCACGTCGGCCAGTTCCATGCGCTGGCCGCGGTGGCGTTCGATCAGATCGAAGCTGCGGCGGATCGCCGACAACATACCGAGGCCTAGTACATCCACCTTGAGCAGCCCCATGGCGTCGAGGTCGTCCTTGTCCCATTCAATAACCGTTCTCTCCGGCATGGCGGCGTTTTCGATCGGCACCAGCCGCGTCAGCGGCCCGCGGCTGATGACGAAACCGCCCACGTGCTGCGACAGATGGCGCGGAAATCCGCGCAGTTCGTCCGCCAGGAGCAGCAGCCGCCGCAGCTCGGGATTGGCCGGATCGAAACCGGCCTCGCGCAGCCGCTGCGGTGCCAGTTCCTTGTCCCACCACGCCGTGGTGCCGCCCAGCCGCTCGATCATGTCGAGGTTGAAGCCGAGCGCCTTGCCCACGTCGCGCAGGGCGCTGCGGCGGCGGTAGCTGATGACGGTGGCGGTGAGCGCCGCACGGGCGCGGCCGTAACGCTGGTAGATATATTGAATCACCTCCTCGCGCCGCTCGTGTTCGAAGTCGACGTCGATGTCCGGCGGCTCGTTGCGCTCCTTGGAGACGAAGCGTTCGAACAGCGTCTCCATCCGGCTCGGATCGACCGCCGTGATGCCGAGGCAGTAGCAGACCGCCGAGTTGGCCGCGGAGCCGCGTCCCTGGCACAGGATGCCGCGGCGGCGGGCGAACTGCACTATGTCGTGGACGGTGAGAAAGTAGGGCTCGTAGCGCAGCTCGGCGATGATGGCCAGTTCGTGCTCCACCAGCGCGATCACCTTTTGCGGCGCGCCCTCGGGCCAGCGTTTGCGCATCCCCTCGTAGCTGAGCCGGCGCAGATAGGCCGCCGGTTCCTCGCCGGCAGGCACGGTGTCGTCGGGATATTCGTAGCGCAATTCGTCGAGGGAGAAGGTGCAGCGCTCGGCGATGCGCAGCGTCTGCGCCAGCCATTCCGTTCGGTAGAGCTGCGCCAGATCATCGAGCTTGCGCAAATGGCGCTCGCCGTTGGGATAGAGCGCATAGCCCGCCTGATCGACGCAGGTGCCGAGGCGGATCGCCGTGAGCGTATCCTGCAACGCGCGCCGGCCGCGCTTGTGCATATGCACGTCGCCCGCCGCCACCAGCGCTAACCCGTGCGTTGCACTTAACCGTTCCAGCGCCGCCGCATGTGCCGCATCCGCCGGTCCGCGATGCAGCTCCACCGCAATCCAGGCGCAGCCGGGGAAGGTCGCTGCCAGCCATTGCGCCGTTTCAGTGTTTTCTTCTCGTTCCTCGTCCCCTGCGCCTTGTTCCCGATATTCAGGTGTCCACAACGCCAGGCAGTCGTCCACGCTCCCAACCAGATCGTCGCGTCCCAGCGCATACCCGCCCTTGGCGCTGCGCCGTCGCCCTTTGGTAATTAGTTCAGAGAGATTGCCGTAGCCGTTGCGCGTGGTCGCCAGCAACACCAGCTTCGTTCCGTCATCGAGCCGCAGTTCGCTGCCGACGATTAGTTTCAGTCCGTGTTCCTTTGCGGCCACGTGCGCCCGCACCACACCGGCCAGCGAACATTCGTCGGTGATCGCCAGCGCCTGGTAGCCGAGCGCCGCCGCACGCTCCACCAGTTCCTCCGCATGCGAGGCGCCGCGCAGGAAGGTGAAGTTGGTGAGGCAGTGGAGTTCGGCGTAGGAGGGAACCATGGGGTTGAGAGGGGGACGAACCATAGATGAAGCGGCGGTGGTTTGTCCGCCAGGCTGTTAGCGTTGCATGTATATGTATACACTACTAGATTACACAGGGGCAACTGCTGCGCGGTATATTGCAAAGGGAAGGGTGTAACTTATTGAATTCGAGAAACAAACCGTAATCCGAGGCAGGCGCTATGTGGCGCATATTCCCTATTCGCCGCTATACAGTCGATCAGCGGCATATCGGATATCGAAAACCCCACAGTGAATAATTGTAATTCGTTGATGTGGAAAGTAATATCGGAAGATAACGCGGGCGCGGTGCTCGCTTATGCGGCGGATAATTCGCCGAATTGTAGTTAACCCTACATGAGTATGGGCAGAACTATCATAAAAGCAGGAGACGTTTATTCAATACCGCTCAATGACGGTAGGTTTGCCTATGCTCAGGCACTTGAATCTCCCGAGTTTGCTTTCTTTGATGTTGCAACAGGAAAAGAGCTATCCGCAGAAGAGGCTGTTTCGCATCCTTTAATGTTCCGCATTTGGGTTCATAAGTCTTCGCTCAAAACATGGAACAAACTAGGTAAAGCTACAATTAGTGAATCACTTAGTAAGCAAATGCCAAGGTTTAAGCAAGATACACTGAACGGAAAGTTAAGTATTTATCTAAATGGGCAAGAGACACCGGCATCCTCCCCGGTCGCCGAGGCA
>CAYQWR010000106.1:0-9337 GCA_964421235.1 uncultured Thiohalomonas sp.
ATCTACCTGCGTGTCTGCCATAAGCAAAGCATCAACTGCCACCATCACGCCACTGGGCCATCAACTCGTCAGCAATCGAGCACCCAGTGTTGTATCTCCGATGTAATGGGCGCGCAAAGAGTTGATCATGAAAAGACCTCCTAATGCGACCTATGTTGTGTACGATGGGGAAAAATCACGCCAACCGAACTTACAATCCGAAAATGCTTATATGAGCCATCGAACTGATATCAAATAGCAAAAAGCCCCGCTTTTGGCGAGGCTTGTAACCAGCTGAACACACTTAATTAAGATTGGTAGGCGCGATTGGATTCGAACCAACGACCCCCACCATGTCAAGGTGGTGCTCTAACCAACTGAGCTACGCGCCTGTCGTGTCGAGCGGTGCATTTTACAGGCTTGTTCGGTGATGTCAATACGGCTGTAACACTATGTAAAAACAATAAATATTTACAAGCGCGGCGATCGTGCCCGAAGCGGCCCTCCCCCCACACCACAAAAACCGCCGCTCCTATTGCTGTACCGGCAGATACTCTCGGAGACGGCGGCCTAGGGTGGTCAGGCCTTTTAGTTCGAGGCTCAGATAGATACTGTGGTCGGTGTGCTGCGTGGGGATGTCGTAATGCTGCTGCGTCGTGATATTCAGCGCCCAGCAGCACGCCTCATACGAGAAGCCTTCCACGCCGTCGAGGCTGCGCTGGTTGTCGATGTCGTAATTCCAGCGGCCCAACACGCGCCAGTGGCGCGAGATCGGCCAGTAGGCCATGAGGTCGGCCTGGCGTAGATTCAGGTCGCTGCGGTAGCGATAATCGAAGCCCAGCAGCCGATCTGCATCCGGGTGGTAGTGTGCGCCGTAGTTCAGCACTTCCGTTTTCTTGGTATTCGGGTTCCAGCGCGTGCTCACGGCCAGATCCAGACTCTGGGTCGGGCGTGAGCCAAGCTCGGCCACCAGGTCCGAATGTTGGGTTTCCACCATCGTCTGCCCCGGCAGGGTCACCAGGCGGTCGCTGAGATAATGGATCTGGCCGATGCTGGCGCGCAGCAACTCGGTGCCGTTATTGGCGTCGTCCAAGCGGCTGGTGAGAGCCATGGTCACCTGTCGGGCATCGCCCTGCCGATCGGCGCCGCTGAAACGGTTGTCGCGAAACAGCTGGGCGAAGGTGAAATCGTAGGCCGCGGTATCGAATACCGGCAGGTTGCTCTGGTCGCGGTAGGGAACGTAGAGGTAATAGAGCCGCGGTTCGAGGGTCTGTACCAGCGAGTGGCCACCCAGCGTCATATTGCGATCGAAATAGAGCCCGGCGTCGAGGCTGGTGATGGGCAGGGTACGCGTCAGAGAGTTGCTGGTGGCATTATTCTTCAGTTGGTAGGCGGTATAACGCACGGCGACGCTCGGCTTGAAGAACCAGGCCGGCCCTGCCAGCGGCAGGCTCAGCGTCGGTTTGACGTCGACGCGGGTGCCGGTGGGAACCAGCGGGTTGCTGCTGGCGAAATCGACCAGTTCGCTGTTCAACGCAAATCGCGGCGCGTCGAGGCGCGGCGCCGTCGACGTACTGAACTTGAGCTGGGGCATGCGTGAATACGGTTCATCTCCCGATAACGTTTGGTATCCCTGTACCATTGCTTGGAAACCCCATCCCGCCCCCTGCTTGGACAGGGAAAGATGACGCTCCAACGCCGTAACGCTGGTATTTATCTGATTGTTCGGCTGATTGACCCCCAGATCGAGAAAGTAGTTGGGGTCTGAGACATAGCGGTAAGCGAGACTGCTGGTCCAGCCGTCACTCAAGTTCGCGTTGTTGCCGTAGTCGATGTGAAGCCGCGATTTGTTGGCGTCCGCCTTGTCCTTGGGGAGGTAATCTAGGTTCAGCTGTCCGCTATCAGCGGGTTCCAGATAGCGGAATTCGGTTTCCAACATGGTGCCGCGCGCGCTCATCTGGCGCGGCGCAAAGGTGGCGTCGTAGTTGGGGGCGATATTCCAGTAGTAGGGAATGCTGACGTCGGTGCCGGTCTTGTTCGAGGAACCGAAGGTGGGCGCCAGAAAACCCGACTTGCGTCCCTGCAAAGGGAAATTCATGTACGGCAGATAGAATAGCGGCACGCCTTTGAAACGCAGCACGACATCCCGGGCCACACCGGTATTGGTCGCCTCGTTGAGCGTGATCTGATGGGCCTTGAGCAGCCAGTCGACCTTGTTCGGATCGCATTTGGTATAGGTCGCATCCTGCAAGGCGATGTGCTTCGGATCGGTAATGACCACCGATGCGGCACTACCGGAGGCATGGGCGCCGCGAACCTCGTAGTGCGCGTTGCTCAATGTACCGCTGTCGTTATCCGCATTGAGATGAGCGTGTTCGCCGCTGGCGGTCAGGTTACGGGTATAGATTTTGACATCGCCGCTGAGATCGACCGTGTTGTCCTTTTTGTCGTACAGCCCCTGCTGCGCCTCCAGCCGTTTGCCGGCACGCAACACCACCACGTTACCGCTGAACTGGGCATTGCCCCCTTTGGTGCTTTGCACATGGTCCGCCGAGAGGTGCAGCGATGGATCGGTGGGTGAGCCCAAATCCGGCAGCGGCGTTGCCGGTTGGCCGGCGCCGCATAGCGCCCAGGGCTGATCATCCGCGGAAGCAATATTGGCTGACAGGCAGAACGCCAGCAGCAATAACGCCCGGCCCAAAGCAATGAGACGTATCATGGTGACCAATCGTACAATATCTCCGCTCAGTCACCCAGCCGGGTACGTTCGCGTATTCCGTAAAACCATCTCGCTAGAAGCACTCCTACAATGAGTCGCATACTTGAGTAGGAGCGATTCCGCCGCGAGATTCCAAATATCATCGCGTCAACGCGTTCCGACAAATCGTCACCCCACCGCGACGAATGCGGCAATCCTATCGTGCCACGGGCGCCCCGACAATTGATCACAGACCCGGTAGGTGTGGCTCCGCCGCGATATTTCAAAATCATCGTGCTGGAACGCGCTCCTACCGCGACCGTGCAGCGACGGTGCTCACTATATAGGTATTCACAAACAGATTGCGATGGCACCGTGCCTCGCTCAAGCCGAAGGTGGCGAAGGCAAGGACCGTCAATAATCCGCTATGCGCATTGAAACGCGCTTCGGATATCCTGGCATCAGGCACTACGGTGGACCAACCACATTGTGATCTTGCCCCTGGCATAGACAGGCAGACATGCATCGTTGGCAGCTCTGCTTTCACACTCCGCTGACGATCAGCTTGGTAATGTCCGTCGCAGCATTAATCCATAAAATAAATATGGTTATAGCGCGGCTTGCAACGAAAGGGCTCCGATTTGCATGTTAGGGGTTGCCGTATATTAGTATTTAATAATATTCTAATTAGCATCAATTCATTTGATACCGTGAAACCACATCTATAGTGAGGATTATTGGTGTATTTATTGCGGACTACTGAGAGTAATGCATACTCGACAGGTAGCCAAAAGGACATGCTATATCCATGAAAGCCATGAAGAAGCGATTGAAAATAACATTAATCACGCCCGCGGCGCTGGCGCTGCTCGCCGTACTCCCGCCCGCCTGGGCCGACGATGCCCCGCTTACGCCGTTGAGCGCCTATCAGATGGCGCTGCAACAGACGCCGGAAATGATGCAGAGCCGCGCCCAGGTGGCCGAGGCCCAGGGGGCGGTGAAGTCCGCCAAGGGCTATCTGCTGCCCAGTCTGACGGCCTCGGTCACCGGCAGCGGCACCGATAATGCGCTGAATGTGTTCGGTATGAAGCTGCAACAGCGCCGGGCGACCTTCAACGACTTCGGCGCCAACGAGTTTACCGGCGCCAGCGCGCTGAACGTCGCCCCCGCCAACCTGAATCACCCCGGCTGGTACCGCAACTACGAGACCAAGCTGCAGTTGAACATTCCCGTCTACAACGGCGGTCAGATCATCGGCGGCCTGCATCAGGCCCAGGCGATGCTCAGCGCCGCCCGTGCCGGTGAGACGATGGCGCGGCAGAAGCTGCTGTTCGAGGTGCTGCGGCTGTATGAAGGGATACGTACCGCCGACGGTTACGTCAATGCGGCGCAACAGGGGATCCAGGCGGCACAGTCCTACGTCGACCTCACCGGCAAGCTGCTCAAGCGCGGGGTGGTGGCCAAGACCGACGTGTTGCAGGCGCGCATCCATCTGGACGACGCCCGGCTCGGCCTGGCCGAGGCGCAGAAGCAGAAGGCGATGGCCACCGCGGGCCTGCGCATCGTCACCGGCACGCCCGACGACCAGCCGATTGAGCTGACGAACCAATACGTCGCACTGACCCTGCCCAGCGCCGACCTGCAACAGCTGAAGGACGCGGCGATGAGCGGCAATCCGGGGCTACAGGCAATGGACTCCCAGGTACGTGCCGCGCAGGCGGGCGTCACCCAGGCGCGCGCCGCCTACCTGCCCCACTTCAACGTGATGCTCTCCCACCAATGGGACGACAACAAGATGGACTTTGCCGCCAACTCCTACACCGTCGCCGGTGTGCTGAGCTGGGACGTGTTCGACTTCGGCACCCGCAACGGCGCGCTGGACCGCGCCCAGGCCGGCGTGATCCGCGGTCGCGGCGCCCTGCGTCAGGCGCAGGACCAGCTGCGGCTCAAGCTTGACGAAGCCTGGCAGGAGGTCCATCTGGCCGGGACGCGACTCGCGCTCAAGCACGACGCCGTCGCCAACGCGACCGAGGCGGCGCGCCTCGCCGAGCTGCGCTATGCGCAGGGTGTCGAAACCTTCACCCAATTGATCGCGACCCAGGCCTCCCTCGACAAGGCCCGCGCCGACGTGGTTGCCGCACGCTATCAACAAGTAATGGCGCAAGCCGGTCTGCTGCTGGCCGTGGGACAGCTCGATCCCACGGCCGTACAGCTGACCTCTGCCCTCCCCGTTACCCCATGAGGAATCCGTTTATGTGGAAGCATCGACTGCCCATCGTGGCTCTGTTGCTGGCGAGTGTTGCGCCGGCTTACGCAAGCGACGCCGTCTCGGCCGAGGTACGGGTTCTGAAACCGCAGCCGATCGATATCTATGCGGCCTATTCCGGCACGGTGATGCCGACCGAATATGTGCAGGTGGCATCGCGCATGAGCGGCTACGTGAAAAACATCCGCGTCCATGAGGGCGAAGCGGTGAAGAAAGGCGACCTGCTGCTGTCGGTGAACCCCACCGAGGCGGCGGCCGGCGTCACCCAGGCGCGGGCCCAGGTGGCCAAGGCCAAGGCGGCGCTCGCCACCGCTGAAGAGAATTACAACCGCTTCAAGGCGCTGTACGCCGAACAGGCGATCCCGAAACAGCAGTTCGAACAGGTCGAGCTCGGCTACACCGCCGCCAAGAACGACTATGCCGCCGCCCAGGCCGGCCTGCGCCAGGCGATGACCCAGATCGGCTACGCCGATGTGCGCGCGCCGTTCGACGGCATCATCTTCTCCAAGAAGGTGAGCAACGGCCAGCTGGTGGGACCGGGCCAGGCGCTGATGGTGTTCTACAACCCCGGCCAGCTGGAGGTGGACGTGCAGGTGGACGACGTCGCCTATTACCAGCTCAAGCTCGGTGAGCAGGTGCCGGTGCAGTACGCCGGCCCGAATCGGGTGCCGCAGCAAAGCAACGCGACGGTGGAGAGCCTGGTGGTCGCCTCCGACCCCCACACCCACACCCATACCGTGAAGCTGCTGCTGCCGGCCACCAGCCAGGTGGAAGGCGGTGCCTATGCGCGGGTGATGATCCCGGTGCAACAGCAGCCCGCCATCGTGGTGCCCCAATCGGCCGTCCAGGTACGCGCCGGCATCACCGGGGTGTTCGTGGTGAACGGTGACGGCAACGCCGAGTTCCGCATGGTGACCCTGGGCGAACAGCGCGGCAATGACGTGGTGGTGCTGAGCGGCCTGGCCGAGGGCGACCGTCTGATCGTCAGCGCGCAGGGCGAACTGGTCAACGGCACCAAGATCGAAGCCACCGCAGGGGGCGCTTCATGAGCGAACGCAGTGATCAAAAGATGAACTCCGGCGGCAAGCTGGCCAAGGCGTTCCTGAACACCAAGATCACGCCGCTGATCATGCTGGCGATCACGCTGTTCGGCCTGATGGCCGTCATCGTCACGCCGCGTCTCTACAATCCGGAGATCGTGGTCCCGGCGGCCGAGATCATCGTCGCCCGTCCCGGCAACGCGCCGGAGCAGATCCAGACCCAGGTGGTGCAGCCGCTGGAGCAGCTGATGTCGTCGCTGCGCGGGGTCAAGCACGTCTACGGCTATGCCGGCGACGACGTCGGCATGGTGACGGTGGAGTTCGAGGTGGGCGCCAACGAGACCGCCAGCCTGATGTATCTCTACAACGAGCTGCAGCGCAATATCGACCGGCTGCCGCCGGGTTCGATGCAGCCGATGGTGAAGAGCATCGGCATCAACGACGTGCCGATCATGGCCATCACGCTCAGCTCGAAACAGCTGACCGGCCCGCAACTGCGCGAGGTGGCGCAGCACTTCCTGGCCGAGCTGCATACGGTGCCCGACGTCGGCATCAGCAACGTCATCGGCGCGGAGCCGCAGGCGGTGAAGATCATGGTCGATCCGCAGCGGCTGGCCAGCAGCGGCGTATCGCTCGACCAGCTGCTCCAGGTGCTCAAGGGTTCCAACGTCATCGTCCCCGGCGGCCGGCTGGAGCAGAACAATAAAGAGATCCCGCTGCGCGTCAGCGCCACCTTCGGTTCGGTGCGCGACCTGGGCGGCGTCATCATCGGCGCCAAGGATCAGCATCCCATTTATCTGAAAGAAGTGGCGACCATCGTCGAAGGTCCGCGCAACAACGACCAGCACGCCTGGATCGCCTTCGGCCAGGGCGCCAAGGCGCAGGGCTTCGCACCGGAGAACGCCGTCACCATCACCATCGGCAAGCGCTCCGGCACCAACGCGGTCACCGTGGCCAACGCGGTGCTGGCCAAGCTGAACACGCTGGAACGCGAGGCGCTGCCGGCAGGCGTGCACGTCACCCTCACCCGCAACTACGGCCACCGCGCCAACGAGGCGGTCAACACCCTGATCGAGCATCTGGGCGTCGCGGTCGGCGTGGTGCTGGTGATCCTGTTCTTCTTCCTCGGCTGGCGCGAGGCGGTCATCGTCACCCTGCTGGTGCCGCTGACGCTGTTCGTGGTGCTGGGGGTCGGCATGACCATGGGGCAGACCATCAACCGCATCACGCTGTTCGCCCTGATCCTGTCGCTGGGTCTATTGGTGGATGCCGGCATCGTGGTGATCGAGAACATTCACCGTCACCTGCACCATGTGCGCACGGTGCGCGATTTCTCCGAACTGCTGGTGGTCGCCACCAACGAAATCGGCAACCCGACCAACATCGCGACACTGGCCGTGATCCTCGCCTTCATTCCGATGCTGTTCGTCACCGGCATGATGGGACCGTTCATGCGCCCGATCCCGATCAACGTGCCGATCGCGATGATCGCCTCGCTGATCCTGGCCTACATCGTGGTGCCCTACATCGCCCGCATCTGGCTGCGCAGCAAGGCGGCACTGCACGAGGCGCAGGAGCGGCCGTCGCTGGAAGAAGAGGACGCCGCACCGCAGGACCCGTTGCGGAAAATCTACCTGCGGGTGTTCACCCCGCTGCAGAGTAATCGGCGCAGACGCAACATCTTCTTCGGCGTGGTCGGCCTGCTGCTGCTCGCCTCGCTGCTGATGCCCGCATGGCAGTTCATCCGCCCCAGCGGCATGAACGGCAAGCAGAGCCTGTTCGGCGTCAATCTGAAGATGTTGCCGGAAGGCAACGTCAGCACCTTCACCCTGCAGATCGAGACGCCGGCCGGCACCGCGCTGCCGGCCACCAACCGCGTCGCCCTGGCGGTGGCGCGGGCCGTGGCCAAGAACCGCTACGTCACCGACGTCGATGCCTATCTCGGCCGCACCGGCCCGCTGAGCTTCGCCGGCATGGTGCGCGGCGACGAGATCATGCGCGGCGGCAACATCGCGCAGCTGGTGGTCAATCTGGTGCCCAAGGAGGATCGCCCGCACACCGCACGCGTCGGCGAACAGATCTGGAAGACGCTGGAGCCGGTGCGGGCCGAGTTCGCCAATACGCACATCATGCTGTTCCTGGTGCCGCCCGGTCCGCCGACCCGCGCCCAGGTGGTGGCGCGCATCTACGGCCCGGACTACCCCACCCTGCGCAAGGTGGCCGCTTCCGTATCCGACGATTTCAAGAACGTCTACGGCATGATCAACGTGCATGATTCGGTGACGGCCACCCGCTCCGAATACCTGATCCGCGTCGATCCCCACAAGGCGATGATGTCGGGCGTGGCGCCGGCGCAGGTGGCGCAACTGGTCCACGACTTCGTCGCCGGCACCCGCATCGGTTCGGTATTCCATCCGAGCGTGGAGCCGCAGGACATCGTGGTGCAATTGTCCCAGCCCAACCGCGCCTGGATCCAGCAGGTGGAGAACCTCAACGTCACCAGCATGCAGGGCAATCAGGTGCCGCTGTCGAGCATCGTCGATATCCGCCGCGTCGACGCCTCCAAGCCGGTCTTTTCCGTCGACGGCGACAAGGTGGTCTACGTGATGGGCGACACCCTCGGCTTTTCGCCGGAATTCGCCTCCCTGGTGCTCAACCACATGCTGGACGGCAAGACGCTGCCCAACGGCGTGAAGGTGACCACCGGCAATCTGGGCTTCACCGCCGCCCGTCCCGACGGGGTCAGCAAGTATCAGGTGTTCTGGGGCGGCGACATGCGGCTGACGCTGGACGTGTTCCGCGACCTCGGCGCCGCCTTCATCGTCGCGCTGGTGTTCATCTACCTGCTGCTGGTGGCCTACTACCAGAGCTTCATGCTGCCGCTGATCGTGATGGGAGCCATTCCGCTCACCCTGGTCGGCGTCTTCCCCGGCCACTGGGCATTCGGCGTACCGTTCAATGCCACCTCGATGATCGGCTTCATCGCGCTGGCGGGTATCGTGGTGCGCAACTCGCTGCTGCTGATCGACTTCATCCTCGATTACCAGCGCCAGGGTTACGGCATCGAAGAGGCGGTGCGTGAAGCGGGCGCCGTGCGCTTCCGGCCGATCCTGCTGACGGCGCTGGCGATCATGTTCGGCTCCGCGGTGATGATCACCGATCCGGTGTTCGGCGGTCTCGCCGTGGCGCTGATCTCCGGCACCTTCGCCTCGACCATCCTGACGCTGATCGTCATCCCGCTGCTCTACATGCTGTGGCAGCAATGGGAGGCACGACGCAAGGCGGTGTAATTACCGCCGTCATGTTGCGGGGGCGGCTGCGTTGCGATGAATCAATCGCGGCGCAGCCGCTCCT
>CAYQWR010000107.1:0-9324 GCA_964421235.1 uncultured Thiohalomonas sp.
TGGGGATATCGTTCCCATCATCGTTCCGCACGGCGGAGATATCTCCGGTACTGTCGCCCGCGACGGGATACCTGGCCGGGCGGCGACGGATCGCGCAACGATGAATAAAAGACCTGCGTTGGCCTAACTGCTCGGCGGAGTCGATGTCCACTCTTCGATGGGCCGCGGTTTTCCGAACAGGTAGCCCTGGAAATGCGCGCAGCCGTGCTGCAACAGAAACGCGCGCTGCGCATCTGTTTCGACGCCTTCGGCAATGACATTGAGTCCCAGCGATCGACTCATGGCCAGGATGGCGCGTACGATGGCGGCATCGTTCTGATCATGCATAACGTCGCGGACAAAGGATTGATCGATCTTGATCTGATCCAGCGGCAGGCGCTTCAGGTAGGATAGCGACGAAAATCCCGTACCGAAGTCGTCCAGCGAAAAGGTCACGCCCAGTTGTTTCAACTCACGCATGCGCCCGACGACCTCGTCGATATTCGAAAGCACTGCGCTTTCGGTCAGCTCCAGCTTGAGTTTGGCGGGGTTGATGCCGGACGACTTGATCTGCCGCGCCACCCGTTCGACGAAGTCCGCTTGGCGAAACTGATGGGCGCTGACATTGACCGCCAATGTCAGGCTGCGGGTGGCGGCGCTCGCCTCCCACTGTTTGAGCTGGATGCAGGCCTGCTCGAACACCCACTCTCCGATGGGCAGAATCATGCCGGTCTGCTCGGCCAGCGGGATGAAGACCGCCGGCGACACCGGTTCGGCGTCGCGCGGTATCCAGCGCAACAATCCTTCAGCGCCGATCAGATTGCCGTCACAGTCGACCTGCGGCTGGTAATAAAGCCGTAGTTCATCATGCAGCAGACCGTGGCGCAGACCCGCCGCCATCGCGGCGCGTTCGTCGATAACGATCTGCATCTCGGCATTGAAAAAACGGATGGTATTGCGTCCCGCATTTTTCGCCTGATACAAGGCCACATCGGCCTGCTTGAGCAGCACCTCAACCGGCGCGTCACTGCCGTGGAACAGGGTGATGCCGATGCTGGACGTGCTGTAATGGGTCAGTTCGCCGTCCTTTAGCACGTAAGGATCGGTAAATGCCGTTCGTATCTTCTCCGCGACACCTTTGGCACGTACTGCAGCCGAGGCTTCGTCTACTCCCAGCGAGTCGGCGATTATCACGTATTCGTCGCCACCGACCCGCGACACCGTGTCGGCATGGCGCACATTTTCCCGCAACCGCTTGCCCACCTGAATCAGCAGATCATCGCCGACATCGTGGCCCTGCGAATCGTTGAGGTCCTTGAAATTATCCATATCCAGCATCATCACCGCGCCGTACTGCCCGCTGCGGAGACTGCCTGCCATCGATTGCTGCAAACGGTCCATCAACAACCGGCGGTTCGGCAAGGCCGTCAGCGGATCGAAATAGGCCAGACTACGGATCTGCTCTTCCGCCTCCTTGCGTGCGGTGACATCGGTGTAGATACCGAGTATGCCGATGATTCGCTCGTCCTTGTCGCGCAGCGGCACCTTGGAGGTACTCAACCAGACGGTACGGCCGTCGGGCGTGGTCTGCGGTTCCTCAAAATCGAGCTTTGATATCCCCGACTCCATCACTTCCCGGTCGTCGGCGCGATAAAGTTCCGCCTGTTCGCGCCAAGCCATGTCGAAATCGGTCTTGCCAATCAACTCGTCGGGCGTCGCCAACCCGGCATCGCGCGCAAACTGGCTGTTGCTGCCGACGAAGCGCGAGTCGCGATCCTTCCAGAATACGCGGATTGGCGCGTGCTGAATGATGGAGGAGAGCAGGTCCTTCTGTTTGCGCAGCTCGTCGGCATTGAGACGATGCTGATTCAACAGGGCGCCGACCTTCTCTGTCATCGAATTGATGCCGGCCTGAAGTTGGCCCAATTCGTCGTTCGAAGAAATCGGGATCCGCGAGTCGAGCGCGCCCTCTTCCACGCGCTTCAGCGCCGCAAGCGAGGTAGTGACCCGCCGCGTGATCAGACGCTGGGCGATGAGCACAATACCGGCGGACGTCAGCAGGATGAACAGCAACGAACCGAGTTGTCCCCACAACACGAAGGACCGCTGCATTGCATTGAGTTCGGCCGTGCTGATGGTGAGCACCATGAAATACAGCGGCGAATCGCCATCGCTGTCCTTAACATGCATGACCGCGGTCAGCGTGTTGTCGCCATTGATGAAACGCACATCCGGCGCCGAGCTGCTCAGCCACGCCGCATCCAGTCCCGGCACCTCGCGGGCCGCGCGCCCCAGATAGGCGGGATCCGTCGAGACGATAACCATACCGTTGCCGCCGATGGCCATACCGCTGCGATAGGGGGCACCCAGCATGTCGCTCATCAGGGGTTTGCGGGAAAGAGCCGTGATCGCCAATTCTTCATTCGCGATCATCTGGCCGACCAGGCGCAGGCGTGCATAGGTGCGCTCGACCAGTGCCTTGTTGTAACGACTGGTATAGAACCAGCCCAGCGCGCTGAAGGCGGCGACTTCAACGCATATGACCAGCAGGGCGATGCGCGCAATGAGGCCGAGCCTGAGCATTCTCATGGGGCGTAATGCGGTGTGGCGGCCAAGGGTTCAAGCCGCGTCGTCCGCTCCTTTTCGTAGCGCACCTGTTGCGGCGCAACATGGGCGAGGATCTGTTGCCCCAGTTCCGGATGATCGACACGCGGGTGCCAGGTGGCGATATAGATGGTCTGCTGCAGATGATGGCTCACCGGATCCATGTAGGCGGGATAGTCCTGCATGCGTTCCCGCGCCGTCCATTTGAGATGTTCCAGTTGCCTGATGACCGCATGGTTGTCGGTGGTGCCGACACGTTCGATGGCCGAGAGCAGCGCCTTGGTGGCAAAGTAGGCGGAATAGGTCACGTCGCCCGGATAGTCGAGCCGGGTATGGCCGTAACGCTTGCGATAGCGCGCGGTAAAGGCCGCGGTGCCGGGGGTATTCAGATTCCACGCCCAGGTAATGCCGTACAGCGGACGCGGCGTGCCCGGCGCCGGATAGAGCTCCTCCCAATCCACCTCGCCCACGACCCACGACTGCCGCTTCAACAGCTCAGGGTCGATCTGCGAAAAGAGCCGGATCTGATTGCTGCCGCTGATACTGACCGCCACCACGTCGGCGGGGATCGCGGCCACCTGCTTCAGCGTATTGACCGGGTCGGGCAACGATTCGGGCACCACCACTTCGCCGACCACCTTGCCGCCGTATTGGGCGATGTATTGCCGCGAGGCGGCGGCGCTGCTGTGTCCCCAGTCATCGTCTTCCGTCAGCAGCACGACCCGTTTCGATTTGCGCTTCGCCAACGCATATTTCAGCAAAGCGCGATTGAAATTGGCGGCGCTGGCATCGAACACGAATTTGGTGCGATGGGCGTTTTCCACCGACTCCGACGGCGCCGATGAGTTGGTGTTGATGAAGATGACGCCGTATTTCTGGCACACGGCCGACATGCTGGCGGCGACGCCGGAGTCGATGGCGCCCAACAGGAACCCCACGTGATTCACGGTGATCAACTGCTTCGCCACTTCGGCGGCGTGATGCGGGTCCAGCGTCGGATCGCGCGAGACGAGAACGATCTTGCGCCCCAGCACGCCGCCGCGCCCATTGAATTCACGGATCGCCATCTCCGCACCGCGGCGATCGGCCTCGCAATGCAGCGCGAAACGACCGCTGGTGGGACAGACGTGGGCGATGACGATGGGCGGCGGCTCCACACCATAGGCAGGGAGCCACAGCAGACAGCACAGCGTAAACCCAAATAGTCTCGGCATTAACTTTCCCACGGCGACACCATGAAGTGCTTTGTGCACCATAGGGGCGCACAAAGGTAATTGTCAATTGAACGTCAACGCGGCCTCACGCGATAACGAAACAGAATCATTGGTACACAAAAAACAGGGGAATAACCGATTGGTAACGGATACGGTTCCGTATACAGGCGTCCGTCAGCGGCGGACGACGGCTCAGTTGTTGATGCCCTCCTGCACGATCACCTCTTCGGTCACTTCGTCGGTCAGCTGCTCGCGCGGCGATTCGATGATACGGGTGCGGCGCCAGCCGCCGTGGAGAAACCACAACGCGGTAACGCAGGCGACGATCACGTTGGCGCTGGGGAAGGCCCACCACAAACCCGTCGCGCCCAGGTGCGTGTGTTTCGACAGGACGTAGGCCAGCGGAAACTGAAACACCCACAGCGACACCAGCGCCAGGATCATGGTGTTGAGGGTATTGCCCGAGCCGCGAAAGGCGCCGCTCAAGGCCTGTTGCAGACCGATGAAGCCGAAGGTGAGGGCCATCACGTGCAGAAACTGGGTGCCGCCGGCGATGACGTCCGGCGCGCCCGGCACGAAGAAGCGCACCAGAGGTTCGGCGAACAGGAAACAGAGCACGCCGACCAGTTCCAGCACGACAAAGGAGATACCGGCGCTCATCCAGGCGATGGCGCCGGCGCGCTTGACGTTGCCGGCGCCGATGTTCTGCGCCACCAGGGTGGCGGTCGCCATGGAGATGCCGAGGGCTGGGATGATGACGAAGCTGAGGATGCGCGTGCCGATGCCGTAGGAGGCGATGGTCATGGTGCCGAAGCTGGTGACCAGGAAGGTCATGACGGTCAGGCCCAGGGCGCGGGTCGACTGCTCGATGGAGGCGGGCAGGCCGAGACGCACCACGCGCCGCATCAAGCCCCAGTCGGGAACGAAATTGCGCAACTGCAAGCGGATGCCGAAACGTCCGCGCAGCAGCGTCGTCATACCGATGATCACCGCCATCGCCTGGGTGCCGACGGTGGCGTAGGCGGCCCCGGCCACGCCCTCAGCCCGGATCGGTCCCCAGCCGAAGATGAACAGCGGATCGAGCAGCAGGTTGAGGAACACCGTGCTGAGCACGATGTAGACCGGCACCCGCACCTCGCCGATGCCGCGCATGATCGACTGGTACATGAAAAAGCCGAAGGTGAACACCATGCCGAGGAACGTCACCTGCAGATAACGCGTGGCGTCGCGCAGGATGGCCGGCTCCACGCCCATCAGGCGCAACACCAGCGGCGCCAGATGGTAACCGAGCAGCGACAGCAGCAGCGAGGCCACCAACACCATCAACAGGGTCTGCGCCGCCACATGGTTGACGGTGTCCGGTTTGCCGGCGCCGGTGTATTGCGCCACCAGCACCGAACCGGCCACGCCCAACCCGCCGCCGAGGGAGATCATCAGAAACATCAGCGGAAAACTCACCGACACCGCCGCCACCGCCTCGCCGCCGAGACGCCCGACCCAGAAGGTGTCGGTGAGCTGGTAGGCGGTCTGCAATATGTTGGCGAAGACGATGGGCAGCGCCAGCATCACCAGCGAGCGGAGGATCGAGCCTTCGGTGAAGCGCTTGGAGTAGCCCGACGCACGTCGTTCCATATAAGTCCTTCAAACAGAGGGCAAAGGGTAAAGATACAAGGGTAAAGGGAACGCATTCGCTATGCGAAGGCCAGATTTCCAATTGCGGGCTGCGCCCGCACATTCCCTTCTACCTTTGCCCTTGTATCCTGTATCTGGTTCTACTCCACCAACGCGACACTCTTGATCTGAGCATACAAGCGCTGGCCGACCTGCAAGGCAAGCGCCGCACCGGAGCGGCGGGTGATGCGCGCCAGCAGCGGCGTGGCGCCGGCGCGCAGCTTGACCAGCAGCTGCGCCGCTCCCGCCCCGTCGACGTCGGTCACCTCCACCGGCAGGATGTTGAGAATACTGGTGTCATGATGATGGGCCTGCGCCAGACTGACGTCGCGGGCGTGAATCCGTAGCCGGACCGGCATAGCGATGGGCCGGACTTCGCCCGGAATGGAGATCCGGCCGCCGTCGAAGTCGAGATGCGTCAGATGGTACTCGCCGTCATGACCGCCCACCACCGCGTCGATCACCGCGCCGGCATCGTCGGCGTGGGCCAGCGGCAAATCGAGCCGCACCAGCAGTTCCGTCGCCGGCCCCACCGCGCGCACCCGGCCCTGTTCCATCAGCACCATGGTATCGGCCAGCCGCGCCACCTCGTCCGGCGAATGGCTGACGTAGAGCACCGGGATCGCCAGCTCACCGTGCAGCCGTTCCAGATAGGGCAGGATCTCCAGCTTGCTGCGATGGTCGAGGGCCGACAGCGGCTCGTCCATCAGCAGCAGGCGCGGACTGGTGAGCAGCGCGCGCACGATGGCCACGCGCTGCCGTTCGCCGCCCGACAGGCGCGCCGGTTCGCGTTGCAGCAGATGACCGATGCCGAGCAGCGCCACCGCGTCGTCGAACACCACGCGCCGCTGCGCCGGCGGGATGCGCTTCCAGCCGAACTCCAGGTTGCGCCGCACCGACAGATGGGGAAACAGGCTCGCCTCCTGAAACACGTAGCCGATGGCGCGGCGGTGGGTCGGCACGAACAGACCCGCCGCGTCGTCCTGCCACACCTCGTCGCCGAAACGGAGAAAGCCCCGGGCGCGCTCCAGTCCGGCAACGCAGCGCAGCGCCGTGGTCTTGCCGGAACCGGAAGGTCCGAACAGCGCAGTGATCCCGCGTCCCGGCAGCTCGAACTGCGCCTCCATGGCGAAGTCGCGGTAGTTGAGCCGCAGCCGTGCCTCCACGCCGCTCATGCCGTCACCCGCTGGGCACGCCGCGCCACCAGATACATGGTCAACACCACCAGGAACGAAAACAGCAGCATGCCGCCGGCCAGCCAGTGGGTCTGATCCCACTCCAGCGCCTCCACGTGGTCGTAGATGGCCACCGAGAGCACCTTGGTCTCACCCGGAATATTGCCGCCGATCATCAGCACCACGCCGAACTCGCCCACCGTGTGGGCGAAGCCGAGCACCGCGCCGGTGATGAAGCCGGGCAGCGCCAGCGGCACCGCCACCGTGGTGAAGGCCTGCCACGGCGTGGCCCGCAGCGTCGCCGCCACCTCCAGCGGCCGGCTGCCCAGCGCCTCGAAGGCGTTTTGCAGCGGCTGCACCACGAACGGAAACGAATAGAGAGTCGAACCGACCACCAGTCCGGCGAAGGTGAACGGCAGCGTCCCCAGGCCGAGGGCCGTGGTGAGGTGGCCGATGGGACCGTTCGGCCCCAACAGCAACAGCAGGTAGAAGCCGAGCACGGTGGGCGGCAGCACCAGCGGCAGCGCCACCACCGCACTGATCGGATGCTTCCACCAGGAGCGGGTGCGCGCCAGCCACCACGCCACCGGGGTGCCGACCAGCAGCAGCAGCACGGTGGTGAGCGTGGCCAGCTTGAGCGTCAGCCACACCGGCTCCAACGGTACTTGTGTCAGCGTCATCGCCGCAATGCTCCGTTATCCCCGCCGCGACCCTATTGGTCGATACCGTAACCGCTGTTGGCAATGATCGCCTGCGCCGCACCCGAGCGCAGGAACGCCATCAGCCGCTTCGCCGTCGCGTTGTTCGCCGCACTCTTCAACAGCACCGCGTCCTGGCGGATCGGCGTGTAGTAGCCCTGAGGTATCTCCCACCACGAACCCTTGTTCACCGCCTTCACCTGCGACAATGCAACGAAGCCGATCTGCGCGTTGCCGGTGGCGACGAACTGGAAGGTCTGCGCGATGTTGTCGCCCTCGACGATGCGATCCTTGATCGTGTCGTACACGCCCAGGCCGTTCATCACCTCCATCGCCGCCGCGCCGTAGGGCGCCGTCTTCGGATTGGCGATGGCGATATGCTTGAAATCGCCGTCGTTGAGGATGGTCCCCTCGGTATCGACCACACCGGGCTTGGCGCTCCACAGCACCAAGCGCCCCAGGGCATAGGTGAAGCGCGAACCCACCACCGCCTTGCCGTCCTGCTCCAACAGCTGCGGCCGCGCCGTATCCGCCGAGAGAAACACGTCGTACGGCGCGCCGTTGACGATCTGGGTGTAGAGCTTGCCGGTGGAGCCGAAACTGATCACCACCTTGTTGCCGGTCTTGGCCTCGAACTTGGCCGCCAGCGTCTTCATGGTCGAGGTGAAGTTGGCCGCCACCGCCACCCGCACCTCGGCCGCCGTCGCGCTCGCCGCTGTCAGCGACAACGCCGCCGCCACAACCAATTTCTGCCATTTGCCTTTCATCGCCATTCCTCCGTTATTCAGACCTATCTCAAACACACAACAACCAAAAACCAGCCACGGGGCGCACGGGGAACATCTATGCCCTTCGGGTAGGGGATTCACTGCCAAAACAGCAGAAAACGCCGCCCAATATCCTTTAATTTCCCCGTGTCCCCCGTGCCCCCCGTGGTTAATATCTTCGCTTCCAAATCCCACGTTATATGCGTGTGTATATAACGCCATCCAAACCAAAAACCCGTTATTCGCTCACCGCCAGGATGATGTGCGACGCCTTGATCAGGGCGCAGGCCGCCACCCCGACGCGCAGCCCCAGGCCAGTCACGCTCTCGTGGGTGACGATGGCGGCGATGCTCCTGCCGCCGGGCAGCTCGATCACCACCTCGCAGTTGACCGGCCCCTCCTGCACCCGCGCCACCGTGCCGCACAGCCGGTTGCGCGCACTGGTGCGCAGCGGCTCGCCGCCCGCGGTGAGGATCACCCACGACGCCTTGATCAGCGCGAACACCTCGCTGCCCACCTCGATGCCCAGCCCCTTCACGCTCTCGTGGGTGACGATGGCCACCAGCTCGTCGCCGCCCGGCAGGCCGACGATCACCTCGCAATTGACCGGACCCTGCTTCAGTTGGGTCACGCGGCCCTGGAATTGGTTCCGTGCGCTGGTCTTCATGGAGAGTCTCCTCATCAACTGGTAGAAACGGTCAAAGTTGTCCACGCCCATGCCGAGACGGCGCAGGAACAGCTGGTACTCCTGCTCCGCCGCCTTGTACACCTCGATCAGCCGGCGGCCGTGGTCGGTCAGCTGGGTGCCGCCGCCGTGACGCCCGCCGGTGCTGCGCCGCATCAGCGGCTCGTCCGACAGGTTGTTCATGGCGTCCACCGCATCCCACGCCGCTTTGTAGCTCATCCCCATGGTGCGCGCCGCCTGGGAGATGGAACCGGTCTCGGCGATGCGCTCCAGCAGCTCGATACGGCCGTGGCCGAGAAAGGGCTGCTCGCCCCGCTCCAGCCAGAAACGCCCCGAGATCCCCACCTTGCCCAGCTTGCGCCTGGCCATTCAACCGCCTCCGTTTCCGTTATATAGCGTCATATATAACGATGAACAAAAAAAAGGCCAATACCTCATCGTGGTTACGGCCCCACTCGAACAGCCCCGTAGGGTGTGGTGAGGTACGAACCGCACCGATCGCGACATATTGGATAACGGCCACTCGATCGA
>CAYQWR010000108.1:0-9308 GCA_964421235.1 uncultured Thiohalomonas sp.
CGATGAACTGCATCGCGGCGGAGTCGGAGGCGGTGGCGGCGACGATGATGGTGTGTTCCAGCGCACCGTGCTCTTCGAGCTTGCGCACCACGTTGGCCACGGACGAGGCCTTCTGGCCGATCGCGACGTAGATGCACTTAACGCCGGTGCCCTTCTGGTTGATGATGGCGTCGATGGCCACGGCGGTCTTGCCGGTCTGGCGGTCGCCGATGATCAGCTCGCGCTGGCCGCGGCCGACGGGCACCATGGAGTCGATGGACTTCAGGCCGGTCTGCATCGGCTGGTCCACCGACTTGCGCCACAGCACGCCCGGGGCGATCTTCTCGATGGGAGAAGAACCCTGTGCGTTGACCGGACCCTTGCCGTCGATGGGCATGCCGAGGCCATCCAGCACGCGACCCAGCAGGGCCTCGCCCACCGGCACTTCCATGATGCGGCCGGTGCACTTGACCTTGTCGCCTTCGGAGATGTGCTCGTAGTCGCCCAGGATCACCGCGCCGACGGAGTCGCGCTCCAGGTTGAGCGCCATGCCGAAGGTGTCCTTGGGGAACTCCAGCATTTCGCCGGACATGACGTCTGCCAGGCCGTGAATGCGGACGATGCCGTCGGAGAGACTTACCACCGTACCCTCGGTACGGGCCTCGACCTCGGCGCTGAAGCCGGAGATGCGTTGTTTAATCAGTTCACTGATTTCAGAAGGATTGAGTTGCATTCTATTCGTCCTCTAGCAGGCCCGGTCAGCGCAACAGCGCCGTACCCAGCTGTTCCAGCTTGCCCGTAACCGAACCGTCGATGACCATGTCGCCGGCGCGTACGATGGCGCCGCCCAGCAGCGCCTCGTCGACCGTGCACTCCAGGGTCACGTCACGTCCCAAACGCCGCTTCAGCGCAGCGGCAATCGCCTGCCGCTGGCTGTCCGACAGAAGCGTTGCCGAGATCACTTCGGCGCTGATGCGCTGTTCCGCCTTGGCGCGCTCCACTTCGTAGAGCACGGCAATTTCGGTCAGCACACCGAGACGGTGGTTTTCGGCCAGGACACGGATCAGACTCTTGCCCGCGTCGTTGAGCTTGTCGCCGCAAATGTCGATAACCAATTGGCCGCGTTGCGCCTTGTCGAGCTGCGGGCTGTCCAGCAGCGGCACCACCTGTTCGTGGCCTGCCACCGCTGCCGCCAATTGCAGCATCTCCGACCATTCCTTGAGCTTGCCCTGTTCATTGGCAACCTCGAAGACGGCTTCGGCGTAAGGGCGGGCGATCGTTGTCTTTTCAGCCATGAGCGTCGGACCTTACAACTGGGCGACGAGATCTTTGAGCAGATCGTCGTGTGCCTTGGTGTCGATCTCGCGCTGCAGCACCTTGCCGGCGCCGACCACGGCCAGCGAGACCACCTGACCGCGCAACTGCTCGCGGGCACGGTTGACCTCCTGCTCCAGTTCGGCGTTGGCGGCCGCCTTGATGCGGTCGCCCTCGACACGCGCAGCGTGCTTCGCTTCATCGACGATCTCCGCGGCCCGTTTTTCGGCCTTGGCGATAATCTCGGCGGCGCGCCCTTTGGCGGCGTGCAGTTCCTCGGCAGCGTGCTGTTCGGCCAGCACCTGCTGATGCTTGCCCCGCTCGGCGGCGGCGAGTCCATCGGCGATTGTCTTTTTGCGCTCGTCCAGTATGGCCATGAAAGGCGGCCAGATGTACTTCATGACGAGCCAGACAAACACGAAAAATGCGATGGACTGCCCGATCAGGGTCGCATTGATATTCATGTTCGCACCTCGTGTGGCATGGGTGGATTCCTACGTTCCCGTATACGCCGGCTTAGGCGACAGCGAACAGGACGTAGAGGGCGATACCGACCGCGATCATCGGCACGGCGTCGACCAGACCCATCATGATGAAGAACTGGGTGCGCAGCAGCGGGATCAGCTCCGGCTGACGGGCGGCGCCGTCAAGGAATTTGGAACCGAGGATACCGATGCCGACGGCGGCACCGAGAGCACCCAAACCCATCATCAGGGCGCCGGCGATGTAAAGCAGTGCATGTTCCATGGTTGTCTCCTAAGGTGTGTAAATTTAATTTGGCTAAAGTCGATAGTTGAAATCAGTGGTGTTGGTGCGCCATGTCCATATAGACGATGGTCAGGACCATGAAGATAAAGGCCTGCAACAGGATGATCAGGATGTGGAAGATGCCCCAGGCGATCTGCAGCAGCCCTCCGAACGGACCCATGATCCAGCCGGCGCCGTACATCAATGCGATGAGGATGAAAATGGTCTCGCCCGCGTACATGTTGCCGAACAGTCGCAGCGACAGCGACACCGGCTTGGAGATCAGGGAGACGAGTTCGAGGATGAGGTTGATCGGCACGAACACCGCCTGTATCACAGGGTTCTTGGCGCTGAACGGCTGTAGCGCCAGCTCGCCGAGAAAGCCGCCGATTCCCTTGACCTTGACGCTGTAATAGAGCATCAGCCAGAACACGCTGAGGGCGAGGCCGAAGGTGATGTTGGGGTCGGCCGACGGCACCACTCGGAAGAACACGTGGAGGGGATCTTTATCGAAGACGTGCTGACCGATCTTCTCCGCCGTCCACGGCAGCCAGTCGATGGGCAGCAGGTCCATGAAGTTCATCAGGAAGACCCAGACGAAGATGGTCAACGCCATGGGTGCGACCAACTCGTTCTTGCCGCTGAATGAGCCGCGCACCGAGGTGTCGACGAACTCCATCATCCATTCGACAAAGTTCTGCAAACCACTCGGGACGCCGCTGGTGGCCCGTTTGGCGACGCCGCGGAACAGGAAGAAGAAAAACAGCACCAGCACCAGCGACCAGCCCAGCATGTCGACGTTGAAGGCCCAGAACCCCATCTCCTTGGCCTGCTCCGCACTGTTGGCCAAGGCCCAGTGGCCGTCGGCCAGGCGCCCGAAGGTAAGGTTGGTCAGGTGGTGGTGGATATATTCGCTTGATGTCAGCGTTTCGCTCGCCATTTTTTTGTCTCAGGAACCAAGGCTGTCAATGTCATTTGTGCCAAAAGGGCCGCGATGAATCCGGCGAACAGCCACACCGGCTGCAAACGAAGGATCGCTATCCCCACAAAAAGTAGCACCATTATGGTCCCAAACCGAATAATAGCGCTGCCATAAATTAGGCTGGCGTTGCGGATAACGCTGGCGCCGGCTCTCTCCGCCCGGCGGCCATACCACACAATCACCAGAGTGCCGACCATCGCCGTCGCGCCGCCGAACAGGGCGGGGCGTACCGCGATCAAACCCTGCCAGACAAATCCGATCAGGGCCACCACCAGGGTCAGCACCAGCTGGAGCACCAGCAACCGCCGCATGGCGTGCCTTAGTTGTATGTTGGCACTGCTCATGCGCTAGCCCCACCAAACCGGCCCCGGCGGACCGGTAACGGCCGTCGAGATTGCCTATTTTGCGTGGACAATGCACCGGGGGGCGTTAGTGCTCTCAGCGGCGCGGAAGTATATAGAGCGAACGGGCGAGGGTCAATGATGTAGGGATAAATTGAACTTATATAAGTCAATTGTGATTTATGAGAAATGGCAAAAACCACCGCTTGAGCGCTAGCGAATATGGGCGAGTATGCCGTCCAGCTCATCGAGGCTGTTGTATTGAATGACCAGCTTGCCCCTGCCTTTGGCGCCGTGTTGCAGCGCCACCTGGGCACCCAGTTTCTGCGACAGATCCTGCTCCAGCCGCTTGGTATCGGGGTCCGCCGTCTTGGGTTTGGCCTTTTCGGCAGGGGCCTCCAGCAGGTGTTTGGCAAGCCGTTCGGTCTCGCGCACCGACAGCCCCTTCGCCACCACCGACTGGGCGGCGGCGCTCTGCTGCTTTCCGTCCAGGGCGAGCAGGGCACGGGCATGGCCCATCTCCAGATCGCCGTTTTCCAGCAGGCGTTTGACGTCGTCGTTGAGGGCGAGCAGGCGCAACAGGTTGGAGACGGCGACGCGCGACCGTCCCACCGCCTCGGCTGCCTGCTGATGGGTCAGCTCGAACTCCTCGATCAGGCGTTGCAGGGCGCGCGCCTCTTCCATCGGGTTGAGCTGTTCGCGCTGGATGTTCTCGATCAGCGCCATGGCGATGGCGGCGTTGTCGGCCACCTCGCGGATCACCGCGGGGATCTCGTGCAGACCGGCCATCTGCGCCGCCCGCCAGCGGCGTTCGCCGGCGATGATTTCATAGCGGTTTTCACCGATGGGCCGCACCACGATGGGCTGGACCACGCCCTGGGCTCGAATGGAATCGGCCAGCTCCTGTAGCGTGTCCGGGTGCATGTCGATGCGCGGCTGGTATTTGCCGCGCTGGATCACGTCCACCGGCAGATTGCGCAGCTCGCCGTCCATGTTGCCCGCTTCCGCCGCCGTGGCGGTGCCCGACGCCGGCGCGGCCGCCGCCCCCAACAGGGCCTCCAGACCACGTCCCAAGCCTTTTTTCTTTACCGCCATCGTCATTCAATTCCGAGTTTGGTGTTCCGAGTATCGCGTTATCGGTCGCGGGATCACGCGGAGCCCGAAGCCCGCATCTCAGAACCGTTGTTTTCGTCGCGCCGCAGGATCTCGCCCGCCAGCGCCAGATAGGCCACCGCGCCGCGCGAGGCGCGGTCGTGGATCAGGGCAGGCAGACCAAAGCTCGGCGCCTCCGCCAAACGGATGTTGCGCGGGATTGCCGTGCGGTAGACCTTGTTGCCGAAGTGCATGATGAGCTGGCCCGAGACGTCGTTGGAAAGATTGCTGCGCGGGTCGAACATGGTGCGCAGCAGCCCCTCCAGTTTCAGCTCGGGATTGACCGTGCTGCGGATCTGCTCGATGGTGTTGAGCAGCGAGGTGAGTCCCTCCATGGCGTAGTATTCGCACTGCATGGGGATCATCACCGAATCGGCCGCGACCAGTCCATTCAGTGTCAGCATGTTGAGCGACGGCGGACAATCCACCAGGATGAAATCGTACTTGTCGCGCACCGCGTGCAACGCGTCGCGCAGGCGCCGCTCGCGCTGCGGGACGGCGATCAGCTCCACTTCCGCCGCCGTGAGGTCGCCGTTGGTGGGAACCAGATCATAGCCGGCCTGCTCGGCGTGCAGGATCACCTGCTCCACCGTCGCATGGCCCAACAGCATGTCGTAGCTGCTGTGTTCGAAGCCGCTCTTGTCGACGCCGCTGCCGACGGTCGCATTGCCCTGGGGATCGAGATCGACGACCAGCACGCTGCGCTTGGTCGCCACCAGCGACGCACCCAGATTGATGCAGGTGGTGGTCTTGCCGACCCCGCCCTTCTGATTGGCCACTGCGATAATCTTGCCCATCACTTCTTCTCCTGCGCGCCGCTCAGCCGCCGGACGCGATACGTACCAGATGGCGCTGCGCCTGCAATCCGGGAACCGTCACTGCGATCACCTCGCGCACCACCACACCCGGCGGCAGCGCGGCCAGCTCCTGCGCCGGATACTCGCCCTTCATTGCCAACAGGCAGCCGCCGGGCGCCAGCAGGTGCGCCGTCCCCTGATAGAGCTCGGCCAGAGACGCGAAGGCCCGGGCGGTTACGGTATCAAACAAGCGCTCGGGCCGGTACTGTTCCACGCGCGAATGTACCACAGAGAGATTGTAAAGCCCCAACTCTCCCTTGGCCTGGAGCAGGAAGCGCGTCTTCTTGCTGTTGGCGTCGAGCAGGGTGACTTCCCGTTGCGGCGCGGCGATGGCCAGCGGGATGCCCGGCAGGCCGGCACCGCTGCCCACGTCGAGCAGCCGCCCGTCCTGCAGATGCGGCAGCAGGGCCAGGGAGTCGAGCAGATGTTTGGTCACCATCTCCAGCGGGTCACGCACCGCGGTCAGGTTATAGGCCTTGTTCCATTTCAGCAGCAGCGCCAGATAGGCGAGCAGCCGCTCCTGCTGCGCGGCGTCCAGCGCCAGGCCCAGGGCAGCGATGCCATCGGCCAGGCGTTCACGGGCGGCGGCGGACATGGCTCAGAATTTCCAATTGGCCTGCAGGCTGACAAAGGTCGCCGCCAGGCTGTAGCTGCCCACCAGGTGGTGACCGGTCGCATCGGTGTGATCGATGCCGGCGGCGCTCATGGCCAGATAGGCGACGGCGCCGTCCAGGGAGAAGCGTTTGGTCGGCGCATAGCCGACGCCGACGGTGTACCAGCGGCGGTCGGTATCGGGACCGAGCACCGAGCGGTGCTGCACATCGGGGACCGGCGACTGGTCGTAGGCGGCGCCGGCGCGCAACAGCCAGTGCGGCACGATGCGATAGGTCAGGCCCAGCGCATAGTAGCTGGTATCGCGCCAGTCATAAGCGGTCACGTTGTCCGGCAGACCGTTGGCGAACTTGACGCGGAGATCCCGGTGGCAACTCCAGCCGGTCCAGGTGTAGCCGGCCAGCAGGTCGAGCCGCTCGCTGGCCGCATAGGCCAGGCTGACACTGGCCGACTGCGGGGTGTCGAGGCGGGCGCTGCCGGCGCCGGTGGCAAACTGGCTGGCGAATGCCGCAGGGACGCCCGTGAAGGTGGCGTTTCCGGTAAGCGCCTGATGGGTGGCGCTGTGGTAGACGATGCCCAGACGCCAGCGGTCGTTCAGCGTATCGGTCAGCCCGAGGCTGTAACCCAGCGCCCAGCCGTCGCCCTTGAGGGTCTGTGTGCCGTCGCTCTGTTGCGGCGTCAAGCCGAGGCCACTGCACGCTGCCGCACCGAGCTTGGCGACGCAGATCGTGCCGAAATCCACCGCCGCGGTCATCTTGGCGGTCATGTATTGGGCGTCGATGCTGCCGCCCACCGCCACCCTGGGCGTGAGCTGATAGGAGAAGGCGGGACTGATGTTGTAGGCCACCATCGCCGACTTGATCGACTGGTAGCGGCCGCGCCATTGATCGTCATAGGTCGCCCCCAGGGCATAGGGGACGTACAGCCCGATGCCGAAGCGGGCGCGCGGCGACACCGTGTCGACGTAGTAAAGATTGGGGGTCAGGCTCGAATGGCTGGCGTCGAAATCCGCCGGTCCGCTGACGCTGGAGCCCTGGTCGTGATACCGGATCTGCGGGCTGATATCGTGCACCGCGACGCTCAGCTCGGCGCCGCCGAGCTGCTGCATCGCCGCGGGGTTGTTGTAGACGACGCTGGCGTCCTGGGCCACGGCGGCGGTACCGGCAAAGGCGCTGCCCAGACTGCTGACGCTGCGATCGCTGACGGCATATCCGGAGGCCTGTGCATCCGTACCGACAACGAGGATTGATAGCGCCGCAACCACGGCGGCGACAGGGAAGGACACGCCCGATCTCATGCGGAAACCCTGGGCGATTCGCGTTTCTTCAAATGCACCAATAGCAACGAAATAGCCGCCGGCGTGATGCCGGGAATGCGGCTGGCCTGGCCCAGCGTCGTGGGCCGGTGACGCTGGAGCTTCTCGCACACCTCGGCCGAAAGGCCGCGCACCGCGCGGTAGTCCATGTCGGCCGGCAACGGCGCCTGTTCCTGGCGGCGGTGGCGGCGGATCTCCTCCTGCTGGCGCTCGATGTAACCGGCGTACTTGGCCTGGATCTCCACCTGCTCCGCCACGACCGGATCGGCGACACCCTGTCCCGCCGCCGTCAGGCTCATGAGTGAGTCATAACTTACGTCCGGCCGGCGCAACAGATCCAGCAGGCGGTACTCCCGCGCCAGCGGCTGACCGAACACCCGCACCGCCTCGTCGTCCGGCACCGTCTGCGGCCGCACCCAGCTGTCGTTCAGGCGCTGCCGCTCCCGCTCGATCGCCGCGCGCTTGGCCTCGAACGCCTCCCAGCGCACGTCATCCACCAACCCCAGTTCGCGCCCGATCGGGGTCAGGCGGAGATCCGCATTATCCTCGCGCAGCAGCAGGCGGTGCTCGGCGCGGGAGGTGAACATGCGGTAGGGCTCGCTGGTGCCGCGGGTGATCAGGTCGTCCACCAGCACCCCCAGATAGGCCTCGTCTCGGCGCGGGTACCAGCCGTCGCGTCCGAGCGACCGCCGCGCGGCATTGAGTCCGGCCAGCAACCCCTGGGCGGCGGCCTCCTCATAGCCGGTCGTGCCGTTGATCTGGCCGGCGAAGAACAGGCCGGGCACGTGCTTGGTCTCCAGGGTGGGATGGAGGTCGCGCGGGTCGAAGAAGTCATATTCGATGGCGTAGCCGGGGCGCACGATATGGGCATTCTCCAGGCCGCGGATGGAGCGCACCAACGCATACTGCACATCGAACGGCAGCGAGGTGGAGATGCCGTTGGGATAGACCTCGTGGGTATCGAGCCCTTCCGGCTCCAGGAAGATCTGGTGCTGCCCCTTGTCGGCGAAACGCACCACCTTGTCCTCGATGGACGGGCAGTAGCGCGGCCCCACCCCTTCGATCACGCCGGCATACATGGGCGAACGGTCCAGACCGCCGCGGATGATGTCGTGGGTCTGCGGGTTGGTGTGGGTGATGTAGCAGGGCACCTGGCGCGGGTGCTCCTCGGGCCGGCCGAGGAAGGAGAAGACCGGCACCGGGTCGTCGCCCGGCTGGGGCTGCAACACCGACCAGTCGATGGTGCGCCCGTCGAGACGCGGCGGCGTGCCCGTCTTGAGCCGCGCGACCTGCAACGGCAGGTCGCGCAGCCGGCGTGCCAGGGCGTTGGCCGGCGGGTCGCCGGCACGGCCGCCTTCGTAGTTTTCCAGACCGACGTGGATGCGGCCGCCGAGGAAGGTGCCCACGGTGAGCACGACCGCCGGGGCGCGGAAGCGCAGGCCGGCCTGGGTCACCGCGCCGACGACGCGCCCGGCCTCGACGATGAGGTCGTCCACCGCCTGCTGGAACAGGGTCAGGTTGGGCTGATTTTCCAGCGCGCCGCGCACGGCCCGCTTGTAGAGCTGGCGGTCGGCCTGGGCGCGGGTGGCGCGCACCGCCGGACCCTTGCTGGCGTTGAGGATGCGAAACTGGATGCCGGCACGATCGATGGCGTGGGCCATGATGCCGCCCAAGGCATCGATCTCCTTGACCAAATGCCCCTTGCCGATGCCGCCGATGGCGGGGTTGCAGCTCATCTGGCCCAGGGTCTCGATGTTGTGGGTCAGCAGCAGCGTGCGCGCGCCGACGCGCGCCGACGCCAGCGCCGCCTCGGTCCCGGCATGGCCGCCGCCGACCACGATCACATCGAAGTTCTCTTGATAAATCATCACGCCCCCCGCAGGAACCGCACATTCTACGGCCAAACAATTACTTAGGCCAATGCCTGTTGGCCCTCGCGGCTGGAGGGCGGCCCCCCGCGCAAAGCGGCGGCAACGCCGTCGTCGTAGCGCTGGATCAGGGAAACCGGC
>CAYQWR010000109.1:0-2113 GCA_964421235.1 uncultured Thiohalomonas sp.
GAGCAGGAGTTGGCCGGCATGTTTCAGATCCGCTCCATCCCGACGCTGATGATTTTCCGTGAAAAGGTCATCGTCTACTCGCAGCCCGGCGCCATGGCGGCGGGACAGTTCAAGGAGCTGATACAGCGTGCCCGGGAGCTGGACATGGCCGAGGTGCACCGCCAGGTGGCCGAGCAGCAGGCGCAGCAGCAGAACGGCTGATGTCCGGGGCGAATCGCCGGGGGAGTGTCATCGTTTGCGCGCCTTCCGTGGTTTGCAATTTAACCTGGGTCCGATGGCGCGTAGCGCCATCGGGCAGGTCTTGCCGGATACCGCTGTCGCGGAATCCGGCCTACATCGATGCTCGTGGATAGCGATGTCACTACGAATCGCGGGAGCGGCCAAAAGCGCCCCGGAGAAGTGCGGGTGACCCGTCCGATAACGCCGCAGTTGGCTGCCGATGCGATCATTGAATTAATGGATCGCCCGGGGCGCCCCATCGTGCTGATCGAGCGGCGCAATCCGCCGTTCGGTTTTGCCATCCCCGGCGGCTTTGTCGACGTGGGTGAGACCCTGGAGCATGCGGCGGTGCGCGAGGCGCTGGAAGAGACCTCGCTTGAGGTCACGCTGACGGCCCTGCTCGGCTGCTATTCGAATCCATCCCGCGATCCGCGCGGCCACACGGTGACCGCCGTCTATGTGGCCGAGGCGCGCGGCGAACCGCAGGCGGCGGATGACGCCCTCCACCTGACCGTGTTCGCCATTGATGCATTGCCCGACGCGCTTGCCTTTGATCACCGTACGGTGCTGGACGACTATCTGCGTTATCGGGCGACGGGGCAGGTCGCGCCGGTACGGATCTGAACAGGCGTTTCGGTCGCCTGCGGGCGGCGCGAGGATCATCACGGTGTCGCCGCGGCTGCCGCACGAACGGCGACAGGGTGCTGACCGTCATTTTGCGCGGCGGAGGGCATCGCCTGCGGCGACCCAACCTTGAACTTTATGGCGGCCACCTCCACCCCTGGTTATATGTCCGATAAATCCGGTAAGCTATTGCGCTCGGATTTTCCACGCACACCATAGGGAGACTGCATGCGTCCCGCGCACATTACACAGGTTCTGGAACGCGAGTTCGCGAGTACCCACAACGGCCACCATACGCCGGTAATGTTGTGGGGGCCGCCCGGCGTCGGCAAGTCGCAGATGGTGGCCCAGGTCGGCGCCAGTCACCAAGTTCCGGTGATCGATATCCGCCTGTCGCAAATGGAGCCGAGCGACCTGCGCGGCATCCCGTTCCGCGTCGAACAGCGGGTGGAGTGGGCGGTGCCCGCGATGCTGCCCGACGCCGCACGCCATGGGGAGCAGGGCATCCTGTTTCTCGACGAGATCACCTCGGCGCCGCCTTCCGTGTCGGCCGCGGCCTACCAGCTGATCCTCGATCGCCGCCTGGGCGAGTACCGGGTGCCCGCCGGCTGGGCCATCTTCGCCGCCGGCAACCGCCAGGGCGACCGCGGCGTCACCTACGCCATGCCGGCGCCGCTGGCCAACCGTTTTGCCCACTTCGAGGTGGAGACGCACCTGGACGACTGGGTGCTGTGGGCCTATCAAAACGGCATCGACGAGCGGGTCATCGCCTTCCTGCGTTTCCGTCCCGAGCTGCTGTTCGATTTCGATCCGGCGCACAATCCCATCGCCTTTCCCTCGCCGCGCTCCTGGGAGTTCGCCCACCGCGCCCTGCACAAGTTCGGCGAGGCGCACGAGCTGCTGGTCTCCTCGCTGCAGGCCTGCGTCGGCCCCGCGGCCGGCATCGAGGCGGCGGCCTTCATCCGCAACCTGGACAAGCTGCCGGACATCGACGCCATCATCGCCCGCGAGCCGGTCTCGGTGCCCAAGGAGATCGATCTGCAATACGCGGTCGCCGCGGCGCTGGTGGCGCGCGCGCTGCGCGCCAAGGCTGAGAAGAAAGGGGCCGAGGTGTACGGTCCTATCCTCGAATACGCCGGCCGCTTCAGGCAGCGCGAAATGGGCGTGATGCTGGTCTCCGACATGCACCGCGCCATCGGCCAGGAGATCTTCTCGGTGCCCGAATTCGGCCCCTGGGCCCAGGCCGTGGCCGACGTGATGTTGTATGAAT
>CAYQWR010000109.1:2213-9210 GCA_964421235.1 uncultured Thiohalomonas sp.
ACCAAGCTGAGCGCGGCGCGCACCAAGCTGATCCTGGACAAGCCGTTCCTGGGGGCGCTGGTGCTGCGTCTGCCGCTGATCGAGGCCGACCCCGGCTGGTGCAAGACCACCGCCACCGATGCGCGCGCGCTCTACTACAACGCCGACTATTTCGACCGTCTCACCCTCGATCAGATGCAGTTCGCCCTGGCCCACGAGGTGTTGCACTGTGCCCTGTCGCATTTCGCCCGTCGCCAGCACCGCGATCGTCACCGCTGGGATTTGGCCTGCGATTTCGCCATCAATCCGCTGCTGGTGGAGGAGGGGCTGACGCCGGTGCAGGATGCGCTGCTGCTGGAAGAGTTCAAGGGAATGACGGCGGAGGAGATCTATCCCTGTCTGGACGAGGCGGAATCGCTGCATCCGCACGACGATCACATCTACGATCAGGAGAGCGGTGCCGAAGGCGGCAGTGCCGGCAGCGGCGGCGATCGCGGCGAAGGTGGTGCCGGCAACGCCTCACGGGAACGGCAGGAGAATCAGGGCGGCGGCGGCGAACCGCAGCGGCAGCAGGAGAAACGGCCGGAGGGCGGCGGCGGCGCGCCGAAACCGCAGCCGCTGTCGCACCAGGAACGGGAACAGCTGTCGGTGCAGTGGCGCCAGCGCATGGCCGGCGCCGCGCAGCAGGCGCTGCAGGCGGGCAAGATGGGCGGTGCCCTGGCGCGCCTGATCGATCACCTGCTGCAACCGCAATTGCCGTGGCGCATGCTGCTCGCCAAGTACATGTCCGTGACCGCGCGCGACGACTACAACTACTCGCGCCCGTCGCGGCGCGAGGGCGACGCCATCTTCCCCAGCCTGCGCTCGTCGGAGATCGACGTGGTGGTGGCGCTGGATACCAGCGGCTCCGTCGGCGATCGGGAGATGGCCGAGTTTCTCAGCGAGGTCGACGCCATCAAGGGGCAGGTGCGGGCACGCGTCACCTTGCACGCCTGCGATGCCCATCTGGCCGACGACGGACCGTGGTGCTACGAACCGTGGGAGGAGTTCAAGCTGCCCCGTGAATTTCCCGGCGGCGGCGGCACCTCCTTCCTGCCGGTGTTCGACTGGCTGGAGCGCGAGGGACGCCGCCCCGACCTGCTGCTCTATTTCACCGACGCCGACGGCGAGTTCCCGAAACATGAGCCAAACTTTCCGGTGATCTGGTTGGTCAAGGGGCGCGCCAAAGTGCCCTGGGGCCAGCGGATACAATTGAATTAAACGAAAGAACATTAACCACGGGGTACACGGGGAATGCCTCATCTGCTTTGCGGATGATTTCGGCCAATTGCCCGAATAATTTCCCCCGTGTTCCCCGTGGTTGAAAGGGTTGGTATGGAACTATCGAGCGAAGACAGCCTGCGTCTGAATGTGTTGATCGCCAATGCCCAGGCGGTGCGCATCGACGAGAACAACATGGTGGTGTATGGCCTCAACGGTGAGCGCGAGATGAAGGTGGCGCTCAATCCCACCGGTCGTGCCGATCACTATCTGCAGCAGGTGCGCGAGATGCTGTCGGGCCAGGTGCTGGGTTCGCCCGGCGGCTATCCGGTGTTTCTGCGCCGCTGGACCCGCATGGGTCAGATCAACAACGAAGATCTGGACAAGCTGCTGATGCTGGGCGAGCCCGAGGCGGTGGTGGCGGTGACCCGATCGCGCCATCTGACCGACGAACTGGCGCGGCGCGCCTGGTGGGTGGCGCCCTATGCGGAGAATGCGCGCCGCATGTTGGAGCACCCGGCGGTGGTGGCGGGGACCATGGGACCGGTGTTGGCGGAGTTCCTGGTGGAGCACCTGCCGTTCGAGACGGAGCATCAGGAGATGCTGGAGACGGTGCGACTGGTGTTGCAGCCGGGGCTGATCGGCGAGGAGACGCGGCGCCGGCTATGGGACAGCGGCCGCACGCGCAAGACCTACCGCGTCGGTTTCCTCACCGCGCAGACCGAGCCGTTGCCGGAGCCGGCGGCGGCCCGCGCCGACCTGGCGCAGTATCGTCCGCTGCTGCTGCCGCTGCTGCCGGGCAATCCCTTTGCCGCCCTGTTGTTCACCCTGCTCGACAGCGCCGGGCAGACCTTTGTGACGGTGGCGGGCGATACCCTGCAACGGCCCGCCGATCAGGATGTGGTGACCGCGCTGACCAACGCCATCGGTCACTATTTCGCGGCGGCGCGGCTGGTTGCCGAATCGCCGCGGGAGATCGCCGCGATCGAACAGACGGTGGAGGCCTTGTGCGGCATGGGGGAGGGGCCGTTGCACGAACTGCTGGCGGCCATTCCGGGACTGGCGGCGGAGATCCGCGCGATGCTGTATCTGGCGCAGATCGACGAGGCGATCGTGACGCCGATCTTCGCCCACACCGACGCCGTCGGCAGCGTGATGCGCAAGAAGCTCGAACCGGTGCTGCAGCCGATCCAGCAGCAGTTCGCGGTGCTGCGCGGGGGCCGCTGAGCCGGCGATAAGCTCAACGCATCGGCCTATTCATACACTTGTTTGGTTCGCACCGCCGTCCCTTGGGCATAATGGTTGGCCGCGAAAAACCAAAACACCCGTTATCTCTCAGGAGCCGAGCAATGCGATTGATTCTTTTGGGCGCCCCGGGCGCCGGCAAGGGTACCCAGGCCAAGTTCATCTGCGAAAAGTACAACATCCCCCAGATCTCCACCGGCGACATGCTGCGTGCCGCGGTCAAGGCCGGCACCCCGCTGGGTCTGGAAGCGAAGAAGGTGATGGACGCCGGCGGTCTGGTCTCCGACGACATCATCCTCGGCCTGATCGACGAGCGCCTGAAGCAGGCCGATTGCGCCAACGGTTTCCTGTTCGACGGTTTCCCGCGCACCATTCCCCAGGCCGAGTCGCTGAAGAAGCAGGGCGTGACCCTCGACTACATCGTCGAGATCGACGTCGACGACGCCGAGATCATCAAGCGTATGAGCGGCCGTCGCGTTCACCTCGCCTCCGGTCGCACCTATCACGTCATCTTCAATCCGCCCAAGGTGGAAGGCAAGGACGACGAGACCGGCGAAGACCTGATCCAGCGCGAGGACGACAACGAGACCACCGTGCGCAAGCGCCTCGACGTCTACCACTCGCAGACCAAGCCGCTGGTCGAGTTCTACTCCAAGATGGCCGCCAGTGGCGAGGCCGGCGCACCGAAGTACGTGAAGATCGCCGGCACCGGCAAGAGCGTCGACGAGAACCGCGAAGCCGTCTTTAAGGCCCTGGGCTAAGCCGCTGTAGTATCGCCCCGGTCCGCCGGGGCGGTGCTCCCCCTCCTTCATTCCCGCTATACTGCCCCCTCTGTCTCCTGTCCGAGGGCGCTAGCGCAGTGACTGTCACAAACTCCGCAACAGGCGTACTCATCACCAATCTGGGCACACCCGATGCGCCCACGCCGGCGGCCCTGCGCCGTTATCTGGCCGAATTTCTCTGGGACCGGCGCGTGGTCGACCTGCCGCGCCCGCTCTGGTGGCTGATCCTGCACGGCATCATTCTGCGCACGAGGCCCAAACGCTCCGCCGCCCTCTACCGCAAGGTCTGGAGTGAACAGGGTTCGCCGTTGCTCACCACCGCCCGCCGTCAACGCGACCTGCTCGCCGCGGAACTCGAGGCTCGCGGCCATGCGGTGCCGGTGGCATTGGGCATGCGTTATGGCAGACCGTCCATCGCCGCGGCCATCGACGAATTGCGTGCAGCGGGCGTGCAGCGCATGGTGGTGCTGCCGCTCTACCCGCAGAATTCGTGCAGCACCACCGCCTCGACCTTCGACGCGGTGAGCGCCGCGCTGGCGGCGCGGCGCGCGGTGCCGACGCTGGAGTTCATCGCCGACTATCACCTGCATCCCGCCTATATCGGCGCGCTGGCCACCTCGATCCGCGCGGCATGGGCGCAGCAGGCACCGGCCGAACGCATCCTCTTTTCCTTCCACGGCACACCGCAGCGCTTCGCCGATGAGGGCGACCTCTACTACGGCCAGTGCCGCGCCAGTGCCGCGGCGTTGGCCCAGGCCCTGGAGCTGCCCGCGGAGCGCTGGCTGCTGACCTTTCAGTCGCGCTTCGGCCGCGAACCGTGGTTGCAGCCCTACACCGACGAGACGTTGGCGGCATTGCCCGGGCAAGGGGTGAAGAGTGTGGATATCGTCTGTCCTGGATTTTCCGCCGACTGCCTGGAGACGCTGGAGGAGATTGCCCTGGGCAATCGCGAGCACTTCCTCGCCGCCGGCGGCGAGCACTACCGCTACATCCCCGCCCTCAACGACCGCCCCGACCACATCGCCGCACTGGCCGAGCTGATCGCGCCCCGGTTGTAGCCGTCCGTCCCAACGGTACAAGAACAAAGAAATTAACCACGGGGAACACGGGGAGCACAGGGTTATAAAAGCCGCAACTGACGCAACCCTGACATCCGTAGTATTCCCCGTGCCCGTGTCCCCCGTGGTTAAAGTGTTTTACCCGCCGAACAGGATCGGCACCACCTCGCGGTAGTGTTTGACGAAGTGGGCGGTGACGCCCTTGCGAATGTAGTCGGGCAGCTCCTCGAAGTCGCCGCGGTTGGCCTCCGGCAGGATCAGCTCCATGATGCGCAGCCGGCGCGCGGCGATCACCTTTTCGCGCACGCCGCCGATGGGCAGCACCTGGCCGGTGAGGGTCAGTTCGCCGGTCATCGCCAGTCCGTGGCGGATGCGCTGGTTGCGCGCCAGCGACAGCAGCGCGCTGGCCATGGTGATGCCGGCACTGGGGCCGTCTTTCGGTGTCGCGCCTTCCGGCACGTGCAGATGGATGAAGGCGTCGTCGAAGAAGCCGGGACTGCCTTGAAACGGCTTGAGGTGGGAACTGACATAGCTATAGGCGATCTCCGCCGACTCGCGCATCACCTCGCCCAGTTTGCCGGTTAGCTTGAAGCCACGACTGCGGCTGTGCACCCGGGTCGCTTCGATGCTGAGGGTGGCGCCGCCCATTGCCGTCCAGGCGAGACCGGTGACCACGCCGATGCCGCCGATGGGACGTTCCGGATGGAAGAACGGCTTGCCCAGCATCTCCTCGATGGTACGCGGCCCGACCCGGATCGCTCCCTTTTCGCCGCCGACGATGCGCACCACCGCCTTGCGCACGATGCGTCCCAGTTGCTTCTCCAGACCGCGCACCCCCGCCTCGCGCGCGTAGCCCTCGATCACTTTGACGATCGCCGGGTCGGATATCTTCACCTGACTGTTTTTCAGCCCGGCCTTTTCCAGCTGCTTGGGCCACAGGTGGTGCTTGGCGATCGCCAGTTTCTCTTCGGTGATGTAGCCGGAGAGGCGGATCACCTCCATGCGGTCGAGCAGCGGTCCGGGGATGGTGTCCAGCTGATTGGCGGTGCAGACGAACAGCACCTTCGACAGGTCGAAGCGTAGATCGAGATAGTGGTCGAGAAAATCGTTGTTCTGTTCCGGATCGAGCACCTCCAGCAATGCGGAGGCGGGATCGCCCTGGTAGGAGGCGCCGATTTTGTCGATCTCGTCCAACATGATGACCGGGTTGCCGCTTTCCACCTCTTTCATCGCCTGGATGAATTTGCCCGGCATGGCGCCGATATAGGTGCGGCGATGGCCCTTGATCTCCGCCTCGTCACGCATCCCGCCGAGGGAAAAGCGGTAGAACTTCCGCCCCAGCGCGTTGGCGATGGAGTGGCCGATGGAGGTCTTGCCGACCCCCGGCGGGCCGACCAGCAACAGGATGGAACCGGCCACCTCGCCCTTGAGCGCACCGACAGCGAGGAACTCAATGATGCGCTGTTTGACGTCTTCCAGGCCGTCGTGGTCCTGATCGAGCGTTTTGCGCGCCCGTTTCAGATCGAGCTTGTCCTGTGAATAACGGCCCCACGGCAGCGCAGTCACCCAGTCCAGATAATTGCGCGTCACCGTATATTCGGGTGAGCCGAGTTCGAGGATCGACAGTTTCAGCAACTCGTCGTCAATGCGCTTTTGCGCGGTCTCCGGCAGCACCAGGCCCTCCAACTGTTGGCGGAAGCGTTCCACGTCGGCGGTACGGTCATCCTTTTCCAGCCCCAGCTCCTTCTGGATCTCCTTGAGCTGTTCGCGCAGGAAGAATTTGCGCTGCTGCTCGTTCATGCGCTCGTCCACCCGTTCGCGGATCTTGGTCTGCAGGCGAGCGACTTCCAGTTCGTTTTTGATCAGCACCAGCACCTTTTCCATACGCTGCAGGACTGGAAAGGTTTCCAGTACGCTTTGCAGCTGTTCCTTTTTGGCGGTGGTCAGCGCGGCGGCGAAATCGGTCAGCGGAGACGGTTCGTTGGGGCTGAAGCGGCTGAGAAAGTATTTCAATTCCTCGCTATAGAGCGGATTGAGGGGGATCAGCTCTTTGATGGTGTTGATGATGGCCATGGCATAGGCCTTGAGCTTGTCATTCGACTTTGTCCGCTCTTCCGGCGGATATTCCACTTCGGCCATGAACGGCGGTGTGTCCGACAGCCATCTGACGATGCGGAATCGTTGAATGCCTTCGGCAATGAATTGAATCTTTTCCCCGGCACGGGCGGGCTGGTGGATGCGCACCACGCTGCCGACGGTATTGAAATCCCGGTTGCTGAGCTGCTGAAGGTCGCCGCCACGCAGCAATACCAGGCCGACGAGATGAAGCGGATGGTCGCCGACATGCTCCACCGTTTCCAGCCACGGCTGCTCGTCGATTACCACGGGAAAGGTTTGCGCGGGGAAAAACGGCCGATCGGTCAACGGCAGTACGTATAGGGTGCTCGGCAACACCTGGGTGGCAAGGGTCAGTTCGGATGACGGTTGCTCTTCCTGCGACAGCACTTCGGCTTCAATCGGGGTGTTTTCAGCCATCAGTCAGTTCCTCTCACGACATGGGTCTCCGGTGTGCGTGGTGCGATTATGGGGAATAAAATGGTGTTGTGTCGCAAGCGCAGAGTCCAGTGCACGGTTCATTTCGGGGCGTATTTCCCTGGCATCGCTTTTTTTCCA
>CAYQWR010000110.1:0-9190 GCA_964421235.1 uncultured Thiohalomonas sp.
CTACATCTGGAACAATATCGGCATCGGCTTCCGCACCTTCGCCAGCGGCATCTTCTTCGGCATCGGAACGCTGCTGGCGTTGTTGTTCAACGGCGTCACCATCGGCGCTGTCTCCGGCCATATGACGGAGCTGGGTTTCGTCCGAACCTTCTGGCCGTTCGTGGCGGGTCATAGCGCCTTCGAGCTGACGGCCATCTGCGTCAGCGGCACCGCCGGGCTGATGTTGGCCCGGGCGTTGGTGGCGCCCGGCCGCCGCACACGGGGCGAGGCGTTGCGCGCCGAGGCGTTGGAGGCGGTGCAGCTGATCATGGGGGCGGCGCTGCTGTTGCTGGTGGCGGCCTTCATCGAGGCGTTCTGGTCCGCCGACGGTGCAGTGCGGCCCGCGGTGAAGTTCGCCGTGGCGGCGCTGCTGTGGCTGACCGTCGCACTCTATCTGTCACTGGCGGGACGCGGTCGCGATGCAGCTTGAACGGATGGCGGCCAACGTGCGCTACCGCACCTCCTGGGAGGGCGTGGACCTGGGCTTCGTCATCGCGCGCCAATGGTTTCTGCCGCTGTGGGGACTGTGGTGGCTGACCGCCCTGCCGGTCACGCTGCTGGCGCTGCTGCTGCTGCATCGTTCGCCGCTGCTGGCCGGCCTTGCGGTGTGGTGGTGCAAGCCGCTGTACGAACCGATGCTGCTGTTCTGGCTGAGCCGGCGCCTGTTTGGCGAGACGCTGTCGACGCGGGAGATCGCCGGCCAGTGGCGCACGGTGCTGCTGCCGCGACTGTTCGCCAACCTGTCGCTGTGGCGGCTGGGCGGCAACCGCTCGCTGTTCCTGCCGGTTTCCCTGTTGGAGCGGCTGCACGGGGCCGAACGGCGCAAACGGATCAAGGTCCTCGGCGGCGGCCAGTCGGCGGGGATTTGGCTGACGCTGATCGGTGCCCATTTCGAGGCGATATTCGGCATCGGCCTGTTGCTGCTGCTGCTCTATCTGTTGCCCAGCGAGGTGCGGCCGAATCATTTGTGGTCGATCTCCGGCGGCGTTCAGCCGGCCCTGGTGTGGCTCGGCTACGGTTTCTGGCTGCTGGCCATGTCGGTGATAGCGCCGTTCTATGTGGCCGGCGGTTTCGCGCTCTACCTCACCCGCCGCTCCCAACTGGAGGCGTGGGATCTGGAATTGCCGTTTCGCCATATGGCGCCGCGCTTCCGCACGGCGCGCGCCGCCGCGCTGGTCTGTTGCGCGGTGCTGTTCATGGGATTGGCGCCGGGGGGCGGCGCCCGCGCGGCGGAAGCCGGCCCGGCGCCGGCGCCGGCCGCGGCCGAGGTCGCGCCGGGGATCGCCGGGGAGCAGGTACGCAGCGCCATCAAACAGGTGCTGGCCGATCCCGCCTTCGGCAAAGAGAAGACCGAACACTACTGGAAATACATCGGACCGAAGCGCAAGGCCGATGAGACAAAGCGCCGGGAACCGTTCGCCTGGATCGCCGGCGTCGCCGAGGTGCTGAAATATCTGCTGTGGGTGGCGGCGGCGATTGCGCTGGGATGGCTGCTGATGTACGTGGTCCAGCTGAGGGAATGGCTGCCGCGGCGCCGCGCGCCGCGCGCCGCGCCGCTTGCGACGACGCTGTTTGGCCTGCCGATTACGCCGGAGTCGCTGCCCGACGACGTGGTCGGCGCGATTCACGCCCTGAACGAGGCGGGACAGCGGCGGGCTGCGCTCAGTCTGCTCTACCGGGCCACGCTGGTGCGCCTGGTGCACGACCATCATCTGCGCATCCCCGAGAGCGCGACCGAGGGCGAGTGCCAACGCCTGGTGCGCAGCCAGCGTTCCGAACCCGAGTCGGCATTCTTCAGCCAGTTGACCGAGGCCTGGACGCGCTGCGCCTATGGCCATGTGATGCCGACGCCCGCCAATATCGTCCTGCTGACCGATGCGTGGCGGCGGCACTATGAAGGTGGCCGCGATGAGTGAGCGCCTGTTGCGTCTGCTTGCCGTCGCCATCGTCATCGGCGGCACGATCTGGGGCGGTTACTGGTTCCGCCACCACTTCGAGCGGGCGACCCGTACCGTGCGCGGTGGTTATAGCGAAGCGGCGCTGCGCGACCCGTTTCTGGCGGCGGAGCGGCTGATGGACAAAATCGGCGACCGCTCAACCAGTGTGACGGGTACCGGCCTGTGGCGTTCGCTGCCGCCCGCCGACGGCGTGCTGGTCGTCTACCGCTTTTGGGAAGTCTCGGATATCAGACGGCGGCAGGCGCTGCGGCACTGGATTGAGGCGGGCGGACGTCTGATTGTGGCGGCGGATGATTCGCTGTTGGCGCGGCACGGTGCGCGACCGAAGGGATTTCTGGCGCAGCTGGGGGTGCGGTTGAAGCTCGCCGGCGACAACGCGAAACAGAAGCGGCCGGATACCGCGGCGATCAAATTCTCCGAATATCCCCAACGGCCGCTGCAGATCCACTTCAGCCCTTACCGCTATCTGGAAGACAGCAGCGGCAAGGCGACGGCGGCGGCGCCTTGGGGCAAGGGTTACTGTCTGTTGCAGTACCGCCTGGGAGACGGCCTGGTGACGGTGCTGAGCGACAACGGCTTTCTCACCAATCGCCAGATCGGCAAACACGACCACGCGTTGGCGCTGGCCCTGTTGGCCGGCATGCCGCGCCACGCCCCCGTGTGGTTCGTGCACGATGTGGAGATGCCCTCGCTGCCGGCGCTGATCTGGCAATATGCCGCCATGGCGGTCATTGCCGCCGCCGTCGCGTTGCTGCTGTGGTTGTGGCACATGAGCGGACGCCTCGGCCCGCTGCTGCCGCCGCAACAGCGGCCGCGCCGCGACCTCGGCGAACACCTGGAGGCGAGCGCCAATTTCCTGTGGCGGCTGGACAACGCACAGCAGTTGTTTCGCGCCAACCAGCTGCGGCTGGAACAGTCCTGGCTCAACAAGCATTATCTGCTGCGGGCGATGACGCGTGAGCAGCGCTGCGCCTGGATCGCCGCGCGCGCCGGGCTGTCGCGGCGCGCGGTGGAGCGCGCGCTGCATGGCGAGTACCTGGTGGAACGGGACTTTGTCGAATTGAGCAGCTATTTGCAGATTCTGGATATGACGCTGTAACGAAGAAGGATGAGACGATGACCGCTGTGAGCGAAACACAACAGGCGTTGGGCGCGGCCGGCGCCCAGATCCGCAACCTGGAGGCGATGATTGCCCGCACCGTGATCGGCCAACGCCGCGTGATCCGCGAGCTTATCGTGGCCCTGGTGGCGGGCGGACACGTGCTGGTGGAAGGGCTGCCCGGCCTGGGCAAGACGCTGCTGGTACGCAGCCTCGCCAAGGCGGTCGGCGGCAATTTCTCGCGGGTGCAGTTCACCCCCGACCTGATGCCGAGCGATATCACCGGACACGCCATCTTCGACATGAAGGCCGAGACCTTCCGCATCCGGCGCGGTCCGATCTTCTGCAATTTCCTGCTCGGCGACGAGATCAACCGGGCGCCGGCGAAGACGCAGTCGGCGTTGCTGGAGGCGATGCAGGAGGAGCAGGTGACCATCGAGGGCAGCGCCTTCCCGCTGGCCCAGCCGTTCCTGGTGATGGCGACGCAGAATCCGGTGGAGCAGGAGGGCACCTATCCGTTGCCCCAGGCGCAGTTGGACCGTTTTCTGCTCAACGTCCATATCGCCTATCCCAGCGAGGTGGAGGAGCGCCAGCTGGTGCGGCAGGTGACCGCCAACGCCGTGGGCAACCAACTGGATGTTTCGGCGATCGCGCAGGTGATCACGCCGGAGGATGTGGTGGCGGTGCAGAAGGCGGCGGCGCAGGTCGAAGTCGACGAGGTGATCCTCGAATATATCGTGCGCATCGTGCGCGGCAGCCGCAACTGGCAGGGCATCGAGACCGGTGCCGGACCGCGCGCCGCCATCGCGTTGCTGCGCTGCGCCCGCGCCCAGGCCCTCGCCAACGGCAATTTCTTCGTCACCCCGGATGATGTGAAAGAGATCGCGCCGGCCGTGTTGCGGCACCGCATCAAGCTCACGGCCGATCTGGAGATCGAAGGATATCGGGCCGACGACGTGCTCAACGACCTGCTGGCCAACGTCGAGGCGCCGCGTCGGTGAGCCTGACGCCCGGCCCACGGCTGATTACCGCGGCGCTGGTATGGTTCGCGTTGGGGTTGGCCGTGGCGGTGCGGTACGAGATGCTCCTGGTGTGGCAGCTGGCCGCGGTGGGACTCGGGGCCGCGGCGTTTGCCGATCTGATGCGGCTGCGCCGCCTGGTCTTGCCGCAGGTGACGCGCCGGCTCGACCGCAATCTGCCGGTGGGCGCATGGTCGACGGTCACTCTGAACGTGCGCAATGGCGGCAGAGAGCCGGTCGACTTTGCGCTGCATGATCTGCACCCATCGGAATTCGAGGTGCGGGGTATGCCGCTGAGCGCGATGTTGCTGCCGGGACAGGATGTGGAGATTCGCTATCAGCTCAAGCCGCCCACGCGCGGCGCGTTCCACCTGCCCGGCACCGATATCGCGCTGGCATCGCCGTGGCGCCTGTGGCGCCAGCGACGCCGCGCCGGTACCGCCCAGGTGTTGCGCGTCTATCCGAATTTTGCCGAGATCGCCAATTATGCGTTGCTGGCGACCGATAACCGCCTGAGCCAAATGGGGGTGCGGCGTCGGCAGCGGCGCGGCGAGGGCAACGATTTCCATCAATTGCGCGAATATCACAGCGGCGATGCGCTGCGCCAGATCGACTGGAAGGCCACCTCCCGCTATCACAAACTCATTTCGCGGGAATATCAGGACGAGCGCGACCAGCAGATACTGTTCATGGTCGATTGCGGCCGGCGCATGCACCACGCGGATGCGGCGCGCGTCCACCTGGATGAAGCGCTGAACGCCATGTTGCTGTTGGCCTACGTTTCCGTGCGCCAGGGTGACGCGGTCGGCTTCATGGCCTTCGGCGGAGTGCGCCGCTGGTTCGCGCCGCGCAAGGGCGCGCAGGTGGTGACCGGACTGTTGAATGCCACCTACGATCTGCAGTCGACCACCGACGTCGCCGACTATCGCACGGCGGCCGGCGAGGTGATGGCGTTGCAACGGCGGCGCGCGCTGATCGTGGTGTTGACCAATACCCGCGACGAGGATCACTCGGACCTGGAGGCGGCGGTGCGCGTGATGCGCAGCCGCCATCTGGTGGTGGTGGCGGATTTGCGTGAAACGCTATTGGACGAATTGGTCGCCCATCCGGTCCACTCGCTGGACGACGCGCTGCGCTTTCATGCCACGGAAGAGTACCTGAGCCGACGGCGCGAGAGCCACGAACGTCTCAGCTATCATGGCGCGCGGGTGCTCGATATCACGCCGCGGCAGTTGCCGGTGGCGCTGGTCAACCAATACTTCGCCATCAAGCGCGGCGGCGTGCTGTAACGCCGGCCGGTCCGTCCGTGGGGGAGCGTTGCAGGTGCCGGGCGCGATATGGTCGGGCGTTATCGCGGCGCAACCCCTGCGGGTTGCGGGCGCGCGGCGGTGCTCAGGGATGGAATCTGAGCATGACGCCGGCCAGCGGCGGCAGTATCAGCGTCACCGACCAGGGCCGCCCCATGGCCGGTATGGCTTCGGCTTCGAGGGTGCCGGCGGTGCCCAGGTTGCTGCCGCCGTAATAGGTGGAGTCGGAGTTGAACAGCATCTCGTAACGGCCGGGACGCGGCACGCCGAGGCGGAAGTGGTGGTGCGGCATCGGGGTGAAATTGAGCGCCACCACGACGATCTCGTCGCCGTCCCGGCGCAGATAGCTGAGCAGCGATTGCTGGCGATCGTGGCAGTCGATCCAGTCGAATCCCTGGCCCTCGAAATCGTAGTGATGCAACGGGCGCTGTTCGCGGTGCAGACGGTTGAGGTCCGCCACCAAATGCTGCACCCCTTGGTGCTGGGGCCGATCCAGCAGATACCAGTCGAGCGGCTGGTCGTCGTTCCACTCCGCGCCGTGGGCGAATTCATCGCCCATGAACAGCAGTTTCTTGCCCGGCATGGTGTACATGTAGGTGTAGAGCAGGCGCAGGTTGGCAAAGCGCTGCCAGTCGTCGCCCGGCATCTTGTCCAGCATCGATCGTTTCTGGTGCACTACCTCGTCGTGAGAGAAGGGCAGGATGAAATTTTCGCTGAAGGCGTAGAGCAGACCGAAGGTGAGCATGTCGTGGTGGTAGGCGCGATGGACCGGGTCCTTGTGCATGTAGCTCAAGGTGTCGTTCATCCAGCCCATGTTCCATTTCATGGAGAAACCCAGGCCGCCCATGCTCACCGGGCGCGACACCATCGGCCAGGCGGTCGACTCTTCGGCCATGGTGAGGGCGCCGGGGAACTGTTCGTGTACTACACTGTTGAGTTCGCGCAGGAAGGCTATCGCCTCCAGGTTTTCGCGTCCGCCGTAGACGTTGGGGGCCCAATCGCCCGGTTGGCGCGAGTAATCCAGGTAGAGCATGGAGGCGACGGCGTCGACGCGCAGGGCGTCGATATGGAACTCGTCCATCCAATAAACCGCACTGGAAACAAGGAAATTCTTCACCTCGTTGCGGCCGTAGTTGAAGATCAGCGTGCCCCAGTCGCGGTGTTCGCCGCGGCGCGGATCCTCGTGTTCGTACAGGGGACTGCCGTCAAAGCGCGCCAGGGCGTAGCCGTCGCGCGGGAAATGGGCGGGTACCCAGTCGAGGATGACGCCGAGACCGTTCTGGTGGCACAGATCGATGAAATAACGCAGGTCGTCCGGGTGGCCGAAGCGGCTGGTGGGGGCGAAATAGCCGGTGCTTTGGTAGCCCCAGGAGGCGTCCAGGGGGTGCTCGGTCACCGGCAGCAGTTCGATATGGGTAAAGCCCAATGGCTTGATGTAGTCCACCAGGCGTTCGGCCAGTTCGCGGTAGCCGAGAAAATGGTAGTTCCGGTCCTTCTGCCACGAGCCCAGGTGGATCTCATAGATGGACATGGGGGCGTGCAGCCAGTCGCGCCCGGCGCGGGCACGCAGCCAGTCGCTGTCCTGCCACGGATAGCGGGTGACGGCGTCGACTATGGCGGCGGTGGCGGGGCGCAGCTCGAAGCGCCGGCCGTAGGGGTCGGTCTTGACCACCACGGCGCCGCTGCCACGGTGGCGCAGCTCGAACTTATAGAGCGCGCCTGCACTCAAATCGGGGATGAACAGCTCCCAAACGCCGCCGCCGCCGCGGCTGCGCATCGGGTGGCAGCGGCCGTCCCAGCGGTTGAACTCGCCCACCACGCTGACGCGTTCGGCATTGGGGGCCCATACGGCGAACAGTACCCCGTCGACGCCGTCGACGCAGCGCGGATGGGCGCCGAGGAAGCGGTGGGCATGATGGTGCCGCCCCTCGCCGAACAGGTAGAGATCGAGGTCGCCGAGTAGCGGGGGAAAAGAGTAGGGATCGCCGTGGCTGTGCGTGTTGCCTACGCTGTCGTGCCAGCGGACGCGGTAATGCGGCGGCAGTTCGCTGCCGTCGCCGCGCCATTCGAACAGGTCGCTGTTGTACAGGCGTTGTAGCGGTAACGGGCCCTGCATCCCTTCGATGGCGGCATCGGCCGCGCCCGGAACGAAGCACCGGACGAGCGTGACGCCGCCTTCATCGTGACGTCCCAGCACGATGAAGGGGTCGTGGTGCCGGGCTTCGAGTATCCGCCTGTGATCGTCTGGTAAGTCAGTCATGGCACTCTTATGCTTGATTGGGGTAAAGCGCTTACGTATTAATACCACAGCAACAACGGTATGTTATCAAGTTTGTGTGGTGCCCGCGTGACGTACTTGCGGCTATCGCGCCGATCAGGTATCTAGTCAGTACCAAGCACAATAATTACTACTATAACGGAGAGGGAGAGCCATATGCCCGATTTCAAGACGCCGCGTTTCGTCAGTCGCCTTACCCGTGATACGCTGGCGCTGATCCTGGCAGGAGGAAGCGGTACGCGCTTAAAAGGGTTGACCCAGTGGCGCGCCAAGCCTGCGGTGCCGTTCGGCGGCAAGTTTCGGATCATTGATTTCCCTCTTTCCAACTGCTTCAATTCCGGTATTCGCCGTATCGGCGTGCTGACCCAGTACAAATCCCACTCCCTGATTCGCCATTTGCAGCTGGGTTGGAGTTTTTCCCGCACCGAATTTGGTGAATTTGTTGAATTGTTGCCGGCGCAGCAGCGTATCAACGCAGGCTGGTACATGGGGACCGCGGATGCGGTGTATCAGAATCTCGACATCATCCGTGCCCATAATCCGGAGTATGTATTGATCCTGGCCGGCGACCATGTCTACAAAATGGATTACGGTTCGATGCTTGCCTACCATGTGGAGCGCGAGGCGGATCTGACGATCGGTTGCTTCGAGGTTCCCCTGGAGACGGCGAAATCCTTCGGCGTCATGTCGGTGAACGACGACTGGCGCGTTACCGATTTCACCGAAAAGCCGGCGCAGCCGCAGCCGATCCCCGGCCGCACCGACGAGGCGCTGGCCTCAATGGGTATCTACGTCTTCAATACCAAGTTTCTGTTCGAGCAGCTGGCGCGCGACGCCGGGCAGCCGGATTCGGACCGTGACTTCGGCAAAAACATCATTCCGCACGTCATTCGCAAGAATCGAGTTGTGGCTTATCCGTTTCGCGATCCGCTCACCGGCCACCAGGCCTATTGGCGCGATGTCGGAACCGTCGATGCCTACTGGACCTCGAATATGGAGCTTATCGGCGTGACGCCGGAGCTGAATATGTACGACGATGAGTGGCCGATTTGGACCTATCAGGAGCAGCTGCCGCCGGCAAAATTCGTGTTCGATGACGATGACCGGCGCGGTATGGCGGTGGATTCGATGGTTTCCGGCGGTTGCATCATTTCCGGCGGCAAATTGCGCCACTCGCTGCTGTTCTCCAACGTCCGTGTCAGTTCCTATTCTTATGTGCAGGATTCGGTGATCCTGCCCGATGTTACCATCGGCGAGCGTTGCCGCATCCGCAAGGCGGTGATTGATCGCGGCTGCATCATTCCCGACGGCACGGTCATCGGCGAGAACCTCGAACAGGACGCAAAGCGCTTCCACGTAACGCCCAACGGCGTGGTGCTGGTGTGTCCGGAAATGCTGGGACAAGAAATATATCATGTCCGTTGAACAACCCCTGAAGGTCGTGCTGTGCTGGCACATGCACCAGCCGCAATATTTCGATCTGGAAAGCG